>JBHIXE010000047.1:7296-20144 GCA_041984905.1 Verrucomicrobiales bacterium
ACAGTATCCCAAGCGAACGGTGCTGCAGTTCCCTCCGGACATGGCCTTTGGCACCGGAGATCACGCCACCACGGCGACCTGTCTGCGGATGCTCGTGGACCTGGCGCCAGAGTTGCGCGATCAAAAATGGAGCCTGCTGGATCTCGGCACCGGAACCGGGATACTGGCGATTGCCGGGCGCAAGCTGGGGGCCGCTTCCATCTTTGCCTGCGACCATGATCCCAAGTCGATCCGGGTAGCCAGGGAGAGCTTCACACGAAATGAGGTCAAGGGGATCAAGCTGAAGCAGGTGGATCTCCTGGAACCCAAAGCCCTCGAATCCATCCCCGGCATACCCTACACTGTCGTCACCGCCAACCTCTTCAGCACCGTCCTCATTCAGGTGATGCCCCTCATCCGAAAGTCCGTGCACCGCTCTGGCTGGGCCATCCTGTCCGGCATCCTGGCAAAGCAATCTGCCGAAGTGGAGGCCAGCGCGCTGGAAGAAGGCTTCCAGATCGTTCGAAAAGTTCGGCTGGGCCGCTGGGTCAGCCTGCTTTTGCGTCCTTAAGGCGCCAGCTCACAGCAAGAGTGGTTGAGCTTTCCCTTGCGCGACCGTGCATTTAGAGTATGAGAGGAGTCCCGCGTTTCCCGAATCCATGTCTCCCCCCATCCAGATTCCCAAAAGCGCGGGAGTCCAAGGTGAGGAAACCCAAGGAAAAGCGTCCCGTTTTGAGTCTGACAGGTCCCTGTCACTCGGCATCTTTGGGGCACCTGCCTCTCCCTTCATGGAGCGGCGGTCTCTTTCGGTTTGTTCATCCGGCCCACTTCTCAAGACCTCCTAACATTGTTCACCACCATGGATCTCATCGCAGAACGTATCAGGCAACTCTCCCCCTCAATGACCCTTTCCATCACGGCTCAGGCCAAAAAGATGATCGCGGAGGGTATCGATATTTGCAGCTTCGGAGCTGGCGAACCCGATTTTGACACCCCTGATTTCATTAAGGAAGCCGTCAAGGTTGCCCTTGACGAAGGCAAGACCAAGTACACGCCCTCTTCCGGTCTGCCGGAACTTCGCAAAGCAATTGCAGAAAAGCTGTTGCTGGAAAACAACGTCGAGGTGGATCCCAAGCAGGTGATCGTGAGTTGCGGCGCCAAGCACTCCATCTTCAACGCCATCATGGCGGTCTGCGATCCTGGCGATGAAGTCATCATCCCTGCGCCTTACTGGACCAGCTACCCGGAAATGGTGCGCATGGTCGGCGCCGTTCCAGTCTTCGTCCAAACCCAGTTCGAGAACGGCTGGAAGATGACCGCGGAAGAGTTTGAGAACGCGATGAGCCCCAAAACCAAGATGCTCATCCTCAACTCTCCCAACAACCCTACTGGATCCGTCTACTCCCGGGAGGAACTTACCGCGATTGGCGAAATCGCCGGCTATGAAGACATCATCATCCTTTCTGACGAGATCTATGAGAAGCTCGTCTACAACGAGAAAGAGCATGTCAGCATCGCCTCTCTCAGTGACGACTTGAAGGACCTCACCATCACCGTCAACGGCTTGAGCAAAGCCTACTCCATGACGGGTTGGCGCCTGGGATACCTGGCCGCGCCCGAACCCATCGCGGAAGCCATCGACACGATCCAAAGCCACACGACTTCAAACCCGACATCCTTCGCTCAATACGGTGCCATCGCCGCGCTGAAGGCGGATCAGCAATTCGTGGAAGACATGGTGGAAGAATTCGACCTGCGCCGCAACTACATGCTGAATCGTCTCAGCAAGATCTCCAACGTGCGCGTAATGGAGCCAGAAGGCGCCTTCTACTTCCTGGTGGATACCGAGCCCATGCAGATCAAGTCTCTCAACCTCGCAGAGAAACTCTTGAGCCGCTATCAAGTCGCCGTGATCCCCGGAGTCGCCTTTGGCCAGGAATACAGCGTCCGCTTCAGTTACGCCACCAGCATGGACATCATCAAAAACGGCCTGGACCGCTTTGAGGAGTTCTGTCAGGCCCACTGATCCTGACGTCTCTAAAAATATTTTCAGCAATTTTCGCAAGCGCCGCAATTTGGCGCGTCTAGGGGTCCTTGGAAGGTCCTGGTCTCAGGCCCTCCACCCTTCGGAAATCCTTGTTAGCAAGGGAGTCTCGTCTAGGCGAGCTCCCTTCGACCGGGTCTAGAACACACAACGAAAATTGCCTATGAAAATGCTACTTGCCACCTTTGCCGTGGCCCTCACGGGACTTGTTTTCCTTCCCGCCACCGCATCGGCAGATCACAGCCGGAAGGCTTACGGAAAGTGCAATTCCTGCGGATCCACCCTGTATGCCTATCGCACCCACGTGGGGTACGATCCCTATCGCAGGCCTGTCTATCAATACATCAAGAAGCCCTGTTACCACCCCCAATCTTCCAGCCGGAGCTACTACCGGCGCTCTCCGGATGTAGGGTTCAGCTTCAGCATCCAGTCCGGACGCTCCCGTTCCTACAATCCTTATTACGACTCCCGCTACAGCCGTTCCTACGATCCCCGCTACAGCCGCTCCTATGGCTACGGGAATAGTTGCCGCGGCGGCAGCAGCAGCTCCTTCTCGATCCGTATCCGCTAACCCGCGCCGGATCGAAACCCTGGAAAGATTTCCGGAAGCGCCCAGGAGAAAATCCTGGGCGTTTTTTCGTGCTTGATCGGCTTCCACCTCAAAAAACGCAGTTGGATCCTGGAAGAAACCGCGTCAAACTAGGGCCGTGGCGATCTTTAAACGCTTTGAAGTCTGGATGCTCCTCCTCTTTGTGACTGGAGGAATCGCCTTTGTGCTCTTCACCCAAATGCGGAGCACCAATCCCGACAACCCGGAAGAGCCCCCCGCAACTGGCGTTGTCAAGAATGGCAAAGCCAGCTTCACCAAGGCACCTTTCCGCATCGAGCAAGCCAACCTCGTCCAGGAAGGCGACTCGGCCTGGCTCCTCGAATTGGCCGTGCGCTACCGCAACCAGACGGACGCCGAAGTCGAACTGCATTCCCCGCAGGCCAAATTGCTCACCAGTGGAGGCTCGGAGGTTCCGGAATTCTTCCTCGCCTTCGCCACTCCGCCCACCATTGCCCCGGACTCCGAAGAGCTGGTGCACCTGCGCTACTGGCTGCACCCGCAGCACCGCAGCGAAGAATTATGGCTGCAGATTCTGGGCGAAAAATCCCAGGTGGAAGTCGCCTCCGCGCCCAGTCCGGAAGACGTTTCCCCGCCTTCTTCCTGACCCCTTTCCAGCACTGGATTCCTACCGGATTCTCAACAGTGCAGATTCCCGGTTGACCACCCTCAGGTTTACCTCCAGTGTGACGCCCCCTCTCAGGGCACCTATTCTAAAAAAAACTACATTCACCGATTCACCCAATGGCAGCGACCATCTACACGGACCAGGATGCTGATCTCAGCGTTCTTCAAGGTAAGACCTGTGCGGTTATCGGCTTTGGATCCCAAGGCCACGCTCATGCCCTCAACCTGAAAGACAGCGGGCTTAACGTCATTATTGGCCTTTACCCTGAGAGCAAGTCCGTCAAGGTCGCTGAAGACTACGGCTTCGAAGTCTGCTCCACCGCGGATGCCGTCAAAAAGGGTGACGTGATTTTCATGGCGGTACCGGACACCAAGATCCCCGCCATCTACAATGCAGACGTGGCGCCCAACCTGGAGTCGGGCAAGACTCTGCTCTTCAGCCATGGTTTTGCCGTGCACTTCGGCACCATCGAGCTGCCGGACAACGTGAACGTCATCATGGTGGCGCCCAAGGGCCCTGGCCACACCGTTCGCAGTCAATATCTGGAAGGCAAAGGCGTTCCTTCCCTTATCGCCATTCAGCAAAACCCCGGTGGTGACGCCAAGGATATCGCCCTCTCCTGGGCCAAGGGTATCGGCGGCGCCCGGGCTGGTGTCTTCGAAACTGACTTCAAGGAAGAGACCGAAACCGACCTCTTCGGGGAGCAAACCGTCCTCTGCGGCGGCGTTTCCGCCCTCATCACTGCCGGTTTTGAAGTGCTCGTCGAAGCCGGCTATCAGCCGGAAATGGCCTATTTCGAGTGTCTCCACGAAATGAAACTCATCGTGGACCTCATCAACGAGTCCGGCATCAGCGGCATGCGCTTCTCCATCTCGGAAACCGCCGAATACGGCGATGTGACCGTGGGACCGCGCATCATCGACGCCTCCGTCAAGGAGCGGATGAAAGAAGCGCTTCAAGACATCCAAAGCGGCAAATTTGCCCGTGAATGGACTGCGGAATACGAGGCTGGGTGCCCGAACTTCAACAAATTGCGCAAGGAAGGTGAGCAGCACGAGATCGAGCAAGTCGGCAAGCGTCTGCGGAGCCGGATGCCCTGGATCAAAGAGCGCGATCTGGGCGGAGCGCAGGCCTCCTACAGCTAGGAGGGATTCACCACCCACAGTAATTTCTAAATTTTCCAAAAGAAAGCTTCCCTTGCGGAAGCCTTCTTGGTATAAGATATTTTCCCGTGACTCGGAATCTCCCCTTATCTGAGTCGCATCACCTCACCTAGCCCAACATGAAGCCTGGACAGCCAAACTCTTCGGCTCGACCCATTAGAATTCTCGCCGTAGACGACGAGAAAGCCTTCATCGACCTGGTCGCCCTCCAACTCAAGCGATCCGGCGAGTACGAAGTGCGCTGCCTCTACCAAGGCAAAGACGTCGTCCGCACGGCCGAAAACTGGATTCCAGACCTCATCATTCTCGATTACCTCATGCCGGATCTCGATGGTGGGCAGGTGTTTCAGCAGCTCAAGTCGCACCCCAGCCTGGAGCGGATCCCCGTGATCCTTCTCACGGCCCTGGCTCAGGAAGATACTCCGCTGGAGAGCGGTTTGCGCCCCCGCAGGCTCACCCTGACCAAACCGGTCAACCTCCAGAAGCTCCGCGCCGCGATCGAATCGCTCACCGCGGACTGCGCGGTGGCCTGAGGAACGAGCGGAGCCGACTCCAACGGACCAGTCTCCTCGTCTGAGAGTCTGACGGTCTGAACGTCCCGGCGTCAGAAGGACGCCATGGGTTGCAGTCTCGCGCATTTGGTGATACCTAAGGATTCCGAATTTCCGGGTCCCCGTAGTTCAATGGATAGAACGAGGCTCTCCTAAAGCTTAAATGCAGGTTCGATTCCCGCCGGGGACGCCAGAAGGGACGCAGTTTCCTTACTGGTTCCCTGGGTTCTCCCTTCACTTCCTCAATTGACCTCAGATTCCTCTACCCCCAGTACCTTCATCAGCTCTGCCGCCTTGGTGTTTAAATCTTGCAGAAGAGGTTCAAGTTGCACCTGTGATCTCCCATTTAGCTCCGAAATCTCTTTTGCAAGTTCCGAAATAAGACTGTCATTCATCGCTCCTATTTCAGAGGCATTGTAACTGTTAGTTGCGCGAAGTCTCTCAACAGCCGCAAATCGCTCTTTGTCGTAGTAGTCCGAGATTTGACCAAGTTGATTGTCCCACTCCTGTTTCTTTGCCACCAAATGAAGCCACGCCGCAGTGAGGTCGCCCGACCGTCTCAGAATCTCACCGTATTCTTCGTCTTCAGACGCAAGTAGAGCGTGATGGAGAAGGAATTGTGAAAGGAGCATTGAGCTCGCGAGCTTACTATAGAACGCTCGAGAGTTTCTGCCGATTTCAAGGAAGGCTGAATTTATTCTATTCGAGGATTCCAGGTCTTCGGCGGAGTGAACAGTCCGCGCGAGCTTCTCCTCTAGGAACTCTTGCCGCTGTTCTTGAAGTTCCTGCTGAGCGCGTTCCACATCCCTTGCAAGATCGGTTATGTCTGCAAGCTCTCTCTCCATCTGTGCTTCAGTTTGTCTTATCTCTTTCATTGAAAACGCAATCGCCGTAATACAAGCAACGACAGCGATCACGTCCCCAATGGTTACTTTCTTCTCGAACTGCATGCCGTAATCCTAGCAATCAAGAAACTATTGTGCAAATAGGAGCACCTTCACCAAATTGTAAGGCGCACATTGCGCAATGTTCGGAATACGACACTAACAAGGCAAGAACGTTCGTTCCGAGCCCCCCTGATCTTACCGGGTTTGGTAATAATATGCGGCATCACTTTGACACCGTTGAAATACTCCTTGGGAGTATGACAGAATCCTCAACACAGTCCTAAAGAATAGCCACCAGCAGTGCCTTCCGGAGATCTAGTGTTGCTTCGAACGACTATCTGTTCGGCCACAAGTAGACGAGCGAGGTTCCGATGCTCGGAACTTCAGCCTGTTCGTCTTGTATGCAAGACTGAATCTCTTCCAGCAATTCATGTGAAAACAAAACCAAGTCACTGCAGGAAGGGGCACAATAATCTGTAACCGCCCCCACGTCCTCTCGGTTTGGGTTCATAGGTGCTCGTTGCTTGAGCGCCGACAGAACTAAACGAAACCCAAACCAATAGAAGACGATGTCAAAATCAGCTCTAACACTTGCCGTGATGGCCTTGAATCTGGTCGCTCTTGCGGCGGCGGATGCACGGCCGTTTGGCCGGTCCACGACTGGCACCGGCCCCAATGGTGGTCAGGCCACCAGAAACGTTTCCGGGAATGTCACCAGCACTAACGGGAATCGCACGGTCTATAGCAGCGGGCCCCAGGGTAACTCCACCGTCCGGAACCGCTTCTTCCAGCAAACCGACAATGGACGCAATACCGGCGGCTCTTACACAGGGCCACAGGGTAATACAGCGACCTCCAGCGGAAGCGTGACTCATGAGAATGGAACCCGCTCCGCGGTGCGTAGCGTGACGGGCCCTCAGGGCGAAACCACGAGCGCGCCGCCCACCCCGACCCGACACTCGGCCCCCCCCCCTTCGCTTCAGGCCCGTTAACCTAACTAACTAAGCCCCATGCTGCTCTAGCTGGGTGACTCACAACAACACAAGAACCAAACCTTCCTAACAATGAAATCCAGAAGTATTCTCTTCCTCGCCATCGCCCTGTCCGCCGTTTGCACGATCTCGGCTCAGGCGGGGCCCTTCAATCGAGGCGTCTTCACCGGGTTCGGCTTCGACCGCGAGAACGCTCAAATGCGTGAGATCGGCCAAGCCGGACTGCGCCACCTTCTGAACTTCCGCAAAGAGACACCGCTCACCGCGGATCAGAAGAAGGAGGTGGCGTCCGTGCTGGAAAGCCATCGCGACGATATCCGTGCGCAGATGGAAAGTAGTCGCGATGCCCGGCGCAATATGGAGGCTGCCGTCAAGGAACATGGTCCGGACGCTCCGGAAGCCAGTCAGGCTGCGGACCAGATTGGGCAGATTGCCCGAGACCGGGCCTTGCTCACGGCACGTATCCTCAGCGAGGTACGTCCCTTGCTGACACCAGAACAACTGGACCGGATCGAGGATGCCCGTGAGGAGTTGCAATCCATGGTGGATGAAGCCCTGATGGCGGCGGCCAAGTAACCCGAATCCACAGCCAAGCGGAGTTTGAGGCTTCCCACCTCAGCTCCGTGCGGCTCTGTTTAGATGTCTCCCCACTGCACTCCATGGCTTCCACCGAATCTCCTGTCGACGAGGATCTTCCATTGGTCCGCCAGGCACAGGCAGGTGACGTGGATGCCTTTGACGCCCTGGTTCGTAAACATCAATCTCTCGTGACCGCCCTGCTTTACCGCTTTGCCCCAGATCGCTCGGATCTGGAAGACATGGTTCAGGATACCTTCGTGCGTGTCTGGCGAGCCCTGCCGCGCTGGCAACCCGACAAGCCCTTTGTCCATTGGCTGAAACGCATTGCGGTGAATGTGGGGCTGGAGTTTTGCCGACGCCGCAAGAACTCTCCCTTGTCCCGCTCGGTCAATCCCGAGGAACTTCCCTTAGAGAGCCTGGCTGCGGAAACCGATGGAGAGGAGTTGCCGATGGGTGCGGCAGACGAGGCACAGTTTCTCCTGGCCCAACTGCCGCCGGAAGATCGCACCGTCCTGACGCTTCTCTATCTTAACGACATGCCATTGGCAGAGATCGCGGATCACTTTGGCTGGAGCCGGGCCAATGCTAAAATCAAAGCGTTCCGCGCCCGGCAACGCCTCAAATCTATCCTGAAGAAACATGGCCACACCTTCTCCTGACCCATCCCCAGGCAAGTCCTGGCGCCAACTGACTGACGAGGCTCGGACGGATTCCCAACCTCCAGAGATCGACGTGAGCGTCTCCGTACGGGCAGCCATCACTTCGGAGCCGCGCGAGTCGTTCGCTACTCCGGATCAGCAGTCATTGTGGAGTGATCTGCAGGCATTGGCTCAGCTGACCTGGCTTCGCGCGTCTTTGGGGGGAGCGGCGCTGGCAGTTGCGATCCTATGCATGGCAGGCACCAACTCACTGCGCGAGTTGCATGAGTGGGTGCAGATTGCAGGCCCTCTCGTTGCCGGCCTTTAGTCTCAAATCTCCTACAATGACAACCAACGAGTTCTCAGATCCCGCCCAAGCATCTCCATCGCGACCATCCATGCGCTGGCAGGCGCTTGTCCTTCTCCTGGTCGTCTTCATCCTCGGCATTGCGACGGGAGTGGGCTCCATCGGCCTCTGGCTGAAGCATACCATGCATGTGGCGCTCTCGGCTCCCGATGAGATGGAAGGCCCCGCCATTGCCTTGATCGAGCGAGTGGAGAGCCGTCTTTTGAGAGGCCAGTCTCTGACTCCAGAAGAAGAAGCCGCCATTCGCGAGGAATTCGACCAGGCAACCATCGAGTTCAAACAGCTGCGCCAGAATGCGATTCAAGACGTCCGGGCCTTGGCCCAAGAAACATTCGAGAGGATCGAAGATCGACTTCCGCCGGATAAACGTCCGGCCTTGAGAGAGCGAGCCGACGAAGCGCTGAAACCTTGGGGCCTGCAGATAGGCGGAATCGACGAGACGAACACCTCTTCTTGAATTCGTTACCCAACCTCCCGCCGATATTCCTCTCTTTCGGTGGTGCCGCTTGTTCCTCTCGCTTACCCCGGCTAACGAACTTGTAGGCCTCCGGCCTGGAGAATGGACTTCCTCGCATCCCCTGGTTGCGAAGTTTCCTTTGGGTACCCATTTCTGAGGCAATCTCAAGAAGTCAGGCCGTTTTGAGGCATTCCAAATTACTTTGAGTTTGACGCTTTCCCAGCGCGCGCGTTTTATCGACCCTGAGAACCTGCGCGCACATGAGACTCAAATCTTCGACTTCTCGATGGATCCCCATCGAGGTTCTGCTCGTTTCCCTGTTGGGGCTGGGAGCTGGCCTGCTTCAGGCGGGTGAAATGCTGGAGGAATCCTTGGAACCTCCGGTCAAATGGCACCCCACCTTCTTTGGAGAGGGGAACACCGGGTCCCGCAACTACGGCTCGGCAGGGTTCACCTTTCCCCTAACCCAGGATGAGGCTTCCATGCTCTTCTTCGACTTTCGGGCTCGCTACGACGACGATCAGGACACGGAATTCAATGCAGGTCTCGCCTACCGCAAGATCCTGGGTGACAAGATCTTCGGCACCTATGGCTTCTTTGACCGGCACTACGCCGATGGCTCCGGCAATACCTTCGACCAGATTACCCTGGGAGCGGAGCTATTGGGCGAAGTCTGGGACCACCGTTTCAATGGCTACATCCCCACTTCCCTGGATGGCCAGGGCACCGGCACCGGCGAGCTTTCCATCGTGAATAATCGCCTCTACATCAGCGGGTTGGAAGAGCGCGCCTATTGGGGGCTGGATTATGAGGTGGGCCGCTTGCTGCGAACCTTTGGCGAGAACGACAACGAACTGCGGGTGTACGCAGGCGGGTTTTACTTCGACAACAGCGCCACCGGCTATGAAACCATCGCGGGACCTCGATTGCGCCTGGAGATGCGGCTGTTTGACCTGCCTTTGCTGGGTGAAGGTTCCCGCTTGAGCCTCTCTGGAGAGGTGCAGTGGGATCAGGTCCGCGAGACTAAAGGCTTCGCCGGAGTGCACCTGCAGATTCCGCTTGGAAGAGAGGGCCGAAGCGAACGCGGCAAGGGCCGGATTGGAGCGCATCCCAGTTATTCGAGCATGAGCCGATTGGAGCGCCGGATGCTGGATCCGATCGAGCGGGACGTGGATGTGGTGGTCAACCAGAGTGGCCAGGAGTTGGCGAACGATGCGGAGAACGATCTGCTTTATGTGGCCAGCAGCAAGTATTCCACGGATGACCAGATCCGGAATGCCGGGAAGAACGGCACGGTGATCGTCAATGGCACCATCGAGACCGAGGGCGATCACCAGTTGCTCAAGGGGCAGCGACTGGCGGGCGGCAACAGTGTGCAGACCGTAGAAGGCGCCACGACCGGACGTCGCTTCACTGGAAAGCTTCCCGGGGATGCGGGACTTCTGGCCTCCAGCAGTACGACCAGTCCAGTCGTCTTGCTTACGAATAGTGTGACCGTGGAGGATCTCTCCGTGTCTGGTGGTTCCGTCGGTCTCATGAGCACGGGCTCTGTGAACGATGTCACGATCCGCAATACCGACATCTCAGGGGCGGCCGGATCGACCTTTGGTCTCTTGAACGGAAGTGGAATTGGGATCGGTGGAAAGTTCGACGGCACTATCACAGGGAATACTCTCTCCAACAACGCCTCCAACGGCCTCTACATTGAAGGAGCCAATAACGGAATCATCTCCAACAACACCACTATGTCGAACCTGGATGACGGGATCAACGTGGGCGACAATAACGGCATGATTGTCGGCAACACCTCCCTTTCTGACGGGGACGAGAGTATTGAAGTGGATGGCGACAACAACGGTTCCATTATTGGGAACACATCGAGGATGGCGGGCGAAGACGGGATTCAAGTGGTGGGCACGAACTTCGGCGAAGTATCCGGCAACTTCGTGACCATGGCCGGTGACGATGGCTTCGACTTCGAGGACAATGAAGGCGTCATCACCAACAACATGGCCACCAAGAACGGTGATGACGGGATCGATTTGGATGGTGCCAATTACGGAACCATTCGGAACAACATCTCCAAGTCCAACTTTAGCGACGGGTTTGAGATAGAAGAGAATGAAGGTCTGATTGCAGGAAATATCGCCACGGACAATGGCGAGTCAGGGATCTTCCTCTTCGATAACTACGCCTCAGGGATCATTCGGAACAACACGGCCAATTACAACGGGCTTGATGGATTCGAAATCTACGGAAACGAGGGGCTGATTTCTGGAAATACAGCCATAGGAAATGAGTTCGATGGCTTCTTCACTTTCATCAATTTCTCCACGGGGATCTTCCGGAACAACGTGGCCAACTCCAACCTGGAAGACGGCTTTGACATCGTGGAGAACGAAGGGTCGATCACGGGCAACACCGCCAACTTGAACAGCTTCTCCGGCTTCTACCTCGACATTAACTCGGGGAGTATCACCAACAACGTCGCGAATCTGAACCTGGAAGGCTTCACGGTGGATGAGACCTCAGGGGATATGAGCGGGAACAGCGCCGACTCCAATACCACCTTTGGCTTTGGAGCGTTTGCACTGCCCAATACGGATAATACCGGCACCTTTGACGACAATTCGTCCACCAATAACGGAGGTGCGGGCTACCAGGTGGAAAACAACGGCGCGGGCACTTCTTCAGGAAACATCAGCTCTGGAAACGGCGCCGCCAACACCGGTGGCGCGGTTCCCTGATCTCCTTGCGCGGATCTGCTTTCCGCCCCACCCCTTAGGGCGTCTGCAGTGAATCTGTAGCCGGTGAAGCATGTCGGGCTATAGAGAACTGCTCTCTCGCCACGCGTTGCTGAAGCCCTACAAATCTCCTCTCCCCCTTTTTCCGGCGGTCTTCCCCCTAAGCGTGAGAGGCTCACTCCGAGGTCTGCGGCCTCACGCAAGCCGAAGGGTGAAATGGGTCAGAATTGGTGAGTTCACATGCCCAATCAAGCTCAGCCGATATCCCCGTTCCCGGGAGAAATCATCGCAAGTCTGCTGAGGGCAAGCGTCTGCTACCCATTCACCCCAAACCTCCCCATAAATGATAGCAAGAACCCTGGTATCGGCTCTAGCGCTCCTGGCCCTCTCCTTCGGATTGGTCGGCTGTGAAGACGAGCACGATCATTCGAATGAAACCCCTGAAGAACATGCGGCGCACGCCCATGAACACGATCATTGATCAGATCGATACGACCAACCCTAACATTTCCTAATTTGTGAATCTGAAATCTTCTCGTTGTTGGCTTATGACGACTGCCGTTTTGGGGAGCGGCCTTATGATGATTACACCCGTCCTGGCAGAGGACCGGACAATTGTTTACTATGCCCACCAACTGGACAGGTTAGCCACTGAGCTTCGCCATGAAGCCGATGCCCACTTCCGGCATACCAGCGGCTATCGGCACCTGGTGAATGACGCCAATAAGCTGATCCGCACGGCCCATCACATTGATGAACTGGCCCACGCCGGCAGCCGAGTCTCCTACAGCCACTTCGAGGATGATCTCGATGATCTCGACGATCAGGTGCACCACCTGCATGAAGTCGTTGATGACCTTGCCTCCGGGCGTTCCGGACACGTGCACGGCTCCACCGCCCACGTGCACAGCCTGATGAAGAGTCTCGAGAACACGGTGCATGCGCTCCAGAACTACCTGGAAGACCGCTACAGATGGCGCGACCGTCACTCGTCCCACGGCCATTACGATGACTACCACGGGCACGATAGCCACAACCATGGCAGTTCTCGGCGCCCTCCATCCGCGGAACGGTTTCTCTTCGAAATCCTCAGGGAACAGTCCCGCCATCGACATTAGGGCGGGACATCCTGGTAGGATCAGCTGATGCAAGCGGCTCTCAGGGTTCTGGGAGCCGCTTTTCTGCAGTGGAAGGGGCGCCCAATCCACGGTG
>JBHIXE010000048.1:0-266 GCA_041984905.1 Verrucomicrobiales bacterium
GGCCGAAGCGACCATTGGGACTCTCCGGAAGATTCCCCACCTCCTCCTGGTCACGCAGAATGACAAAGCCACCGATGCCGCTCTCGAAATCGACCTTCGCATCCCAGGTGACCTCGATCGTGCCGTCCTCTAAGCGCGTGGCTTTCACGTTGTAGGGAGCCTTGGGAGGCGTTTCATCCTCTACCGTGCCCGTCTTGACGAATTCTTCCCAGGCATGAGCGACGGCTTCATTGGGGAACCAGTTGGTGTCCGCCGGCGCACCTTTG
>JBHIXE010000048.1:276-19816 GCA_041984905.1 Verrucomicrobiales bacterium
GTCCGGGAGGCCCCGGATCTCGACTCGGCAGCACCATCATATCCGACAGACTCCAAAGAACGTTCAAAGGAGAGAGCCAGGCTTGCTCATTGCTCACCGGTTTCAGCGTCTGGGTTGCTGCGCCAGGATCCGGCAGACGCATCGCCAGACAGGCATCGAAGAATGGGATGGCCAGGTAGCGGGAGTCGCCGCACTCGTGACTGGTCTCCGGATCTGGGGCGAAAGCAATCGGTGCCCCCTGCGCACGGTAGTCTTTCACCATCGCGAGGCTGCCGTTCCAGGCGACCTTGAAACGCTCGTGATCCTTCTCCTTCACTCCAGGGCAAGAGATCATGGGAATCTCCAGGGCAGCGGCCGGGATCTCGGGCTTCTCGATCTCTCCACTCGTCCAGCGGCTGTGGGCCTGGCCGGACTGAAACCAGATCGCGGCAATCCGCTCTGGATAAATCATCTGCATGAGGCTGGCCCAGAACCCTCCGCCGGAATGCCCCCAGAGACACCAGGGCACTTCGGCGATCTCCGGACGATTCGACTGCTTGGCAAGCGCATCCAACGCCTCAACAAACCGGTCGGACGAACCATTGCGTGGATCACACCAAAGCCGGCAGTCCGTGCCCTCTTCCTGGTGATAACTCGGCCCCAGCAAGGCGCAGTTCCACTTTTGGGCCAAGGCCTGCCAATGCAGGTCGTAAGCCGCCGTGGTGCCTCCCTTACTCGCACCCACGCCGCAACCATGCTGATGCACAATCACGCCGCGCAAGGGTTCGGTGGAATCCGGAATCCAGAGGGTAAAGGTAACACCCAGCTGCAATTCCCCTTCCTCAGTGGAACCTTCATAGGTGATTTCCTGGTAGGTTCCTGCCCCAAATCCCAATGGGGGAATCAGCAAGATAAGTCCCAGCATCAGTCGAATCATCATAACGGTGTCTCTAGTAGAGGACTGGGGAGAGTTCAACTCCCTTTCTCGAACGGGCACTTGGAACCTGAAATTCACACAAAAGCTTTTTCACCTCTAAGAGTCTCTGCTAAGCCTGTCTCCATGTCCGATTCGGAACGGCCGCCCTTGCCCGCCAGTCAATACCGTGCGAACACGCTCCAGGTGGTCATGGTGCCCATCCTCTTCTTCATTGGAGCCGCCATTTCCATCGCAGGCCTATCCCAACTCCGCGCCGAAGAAGGGTTCCTGGCCTTGATCATTTCCGCGGTCCTTACCGCACCGGTGTTGACCGGATTCGTCATCTCTCTGATCTGGCGCAGCAAGTTCAAGCCGATCCCCTTCTTCTTCGTTGGCGCAGGCATGTCCATCGCGTCCGCCCTGACCTTTGCGGCGCTTGTCTTTGGAACCTGTGTGGCCATGGGAGCCTTTAACTAACTCCAGTTTTCCCTCTTTCTCCGGCCCCTTCCCACCGTGAAAGAAACGCTCAAGCAGACCACGAGCCGCTGTCCGGAATGCAATCGCGCACTCCCGGCCACGGTCTGGAGTGAGCCGGAGACCACGGACAAGCATCGACGCGTCATGCTTTCCCGGACCTGCCCGGACCACGGCGAGTTCACGAACTGCATCAGCTCGGACGCGCGCTTCTTCTGGCTCAGCAAGGGGAATCCCGCCAATGGCAACGCCTGCTGCGCCGAAGACGGATCGATTACCGGAGTCCTGGGCGCCAATGCCTTCGCTGACAAGGATCCCACCTTCCAAACGCTCTCCACCTGTCTGGCCCTCATCGAGATTGTCGATTCCTGCAACCTGAGTTGTCCCACCTGCTATGCGGACTCGCCTCACGGAACCCGTCACGCCTTGAACTATGTGCCCTTCGAGGAATTGCAGCGACGCATTCAGGGTGCGGTGGATCGCAAGGGCGGCCTGGAGATTCTCCAGCTCTCGGGTGGCGAGCCGACCCTGCATCCCCAGTTTTTCGAGTTGCTGGAGTGGACCATGCGTCATCCGGACATCGATTATGTCCTGATCAATACGAACGGCTTGCGTCTCGCCGCCGAGCCCGAGTTCGCCAGGCGACTCCAGGAGTGTTTCCGCTACGGCAAGACCCAGGTCTATCTCCAATTCGACGGCGTTCAGGAAAGCGGGCAGACCAGCCTGCGCGGCATCGACTTGCGCCAGAGCCGCGAGAAAGCCATCAAGAACGCTCGCAAGATTGGCCTGCCTCTGACTCTGGCCATGACCGTGATTCCAGAGAACCGCGATCATCTTTGGGAGGCGGTGAAATTCGGTCTCAAGTTCGACAACGTCCGGGGCATCACCTTCCAACCTATGTTCTTCTCTGGGCGCACCCATCAGACTCGTGAGCAGTTGGAGCAACTCATGAGTGAGCGGATCAATACTGCCGATATCATCATCGGCCTGGTCGAGCAAAGTCGCGGGAAGATGCGCTATGAGGACTTCACTCCTCTTCCCTGCGGCGATCCGAACTGCGCCACCATTGGGTATCTCCTCAAGATCCTCGGTCAGGTGCGTTCCATCAGTGACTTCGTCAACTTCCAGGACATCCAGGGTTTCCTGCGAAACCGGGTCCGCTACGACGTGAACGACCTGGCACAGTGCGGTTGCGATTCCGAACCCCTGGGCGATCTGCTCAAGCGTTTCGAGCTGAACGAGAAACACACCTTCCGCATCTTCATCAAGCCCTTCATGGATGCCTTCACCTGGGATGAAGACCGGCTCGATCGCTGTTGCACCCATGTGATCCGGCCCGATGGGATGCTGGACTCCTTCTGCCGCTACTACTCGGATCCCGTAAAGGGCCCGGCTGTCGATGCTCCTCATGAACACGCATCTGCTGCTTCCTGAGGGGAATCTCTACCGGACCATCATGCTGGCGGCGCTCGGCGTCAGTCTCTTTTTCTGGGTGCGGCGCGCCCGGGATGACCGTCGACTTCTCATCGTCTTTCTGGGAGCGGTCATGGGTGGCTTCACCGGCGCCAAGATCGTCTACTTCCTGTCCGAAGGCTGGCTGCACTTTGGAGAGCCCGATATCTGGCTGCATCTCGCCGCTGGCAAAACCATCATTGGCGCGCTGTTAGGCGGTTACCTGGGCATCGAGATCGCCAAGCTCAGCGTTGAGTATCGTGCGCCTACCGGCGACTGGTTCGCCTTCATCGTGCCACTCGGAATCGCGGCAGGAAGAATCGGCTGCATCACGAACGGCTGTTGCCTCGGCATTCCCCTGGGGAGCGATCCTTCCGATCCTGCCAGCCTCACCTATTGGCCCGCCGCCGCGGTCGAGATGGGGTTCAATCTCATGATGTTCGCGCTGCTGCTCCCGATGCGGAAAGTGCCAATGCTTCAGGGCCAGCTCTTCCACATCTACCTCTTCGCCTACGGGATCTTCCGGTTCTTCCACGAATTCCTTCGACTCACGCCCAAGCCTTTCCTCGGGTTGTCCGGTTATCAGATCACGGCGCTCGTGCTGATAGGGTTTGCAGTGGTTCGCTTTCAACAGCGCCGGAAGGCAAAGGGGGCATACCCCTCACCAATTCACCCTGCTCAAGCCGTATCCGAAACTACCGACAGGTATTGAGACTTCAGGTGTTGATAGAGAGCCTTGTCTCGGAGATCCCAACCTCCTTTTGCTTCGAGAGCAGCCCAAAGCTCTTCGCAGCGCTCCATCCAGTGCCCTGCTGCTTCAAGGTTTCCGACGGCTCCATATGTGATCGCCAGGCGGGCGCAGAACCGGCATAGAATCTGATAATCACCCGCAGGGACCCCAGCCTTCAGTGCGTTTTCACCCCACTTGTAGATCCGATATTCGACGAGTAACACGTGCTCCAAGCTGGCAGCTACGAGGTGAAGCCAATCTTCTCGCTTGTCATTGGAGGCCCACGCAAGAGATTCCTCCAATTCTCCTACAAACTGATAGTAGCCGAATGCGGCCATGTGGGTTGTCGGGAGAAAACTCAGATCCCGAATGGAGAAATATCCGACCTTATTGCGGTCATCGTAGCATTCCTGCAGGACGAAGTGCCCATGATAATTCCTCCCGATGATGTCTGGGTAATCCTGGACCAATCGGTCCCGCTCCATCCAGTCCTGCTCAATGCATGCCAGGTCAAACAGCTCGGGGACGAGCCGGGCTTCACCGACATACGGCAGCGCCGCTTTCGCGAGCCTTCCCGCCTCCTCGTAGTTCCCCCAATCCATTGCGCGCCGAACCAGCAACACCGGTACTTTTCCTCTTTCGCAACCTTCCACCCTCGCATACTCCGCAATGAGCTTGTCGTTGACATCCGACGCCAGGGGCGATGCCTCCCAGTTGATCAATTGAAGCGCTCGGAGGAGGTGTTCTGACGGCTCTTCTTCACAGCCTGCGAGCAGGGCCGTCAGTAAGAGAATAGCGGCTCCAAGCCTTGATCGAACGCCACTCACCGATACCATGCCCACTACGCAACTCGGTTCGGAACCGGCTCTCCGGCAAGGAACGCACGTATATTACCCGTCACGCCCTCCAGCAGCCGAATCCGCGATTCGCGGCAGGCCCAGGCGCAGTGCGGGGTGATGAGGAGATTCGGCAGGTTTCCGGTGATCAGGGGATGATCGGCGGGTGGCGGTTCCACGGAGAGGACGTCCAGCGCGGCGCCGGCGATGGTTCCCTCTTTCAGCGCGGTGAGGAGATTCGCCTCACTGACGAGCGGGCCTCGGCCGGTGTTGATGAGAAAGGCCGTGGGCTTCATGAGCCCCAGTGTCTGCGCATTGACGAATTCCTTGTTCTCCGGAGTCAGCGGACAATGCAGGGTGATGTAGTCGCAGGTGGAGAAGAACTCCTCTTTGGCGAGGCGAGGGATTTCGCCCGGGCTGGAGCCCTGCCCTTCCCGAGCCATGGCGACCACGTCCATCCCGAAGGCCTGGCCTAACTGCGCGACGCGGCCCCCGATCGATCCCAGCCCGACGACACCCAGCCGTTTGCCGGCCAACTCCATCATGGGATATTCCAAGCGCGTGAACATGGGTGACTTGGGCCACTCTTCGGCTTCCGGGAAGTAGCGATGCATGTTTGTGCCGAGGTTGAGGATCATCCCCATAACGTGCTGGGCAACACCCTCGGTGGAGTATCCGCTCACGTTGCTGACTGGAATGCCCAACTCCTTGGCGGCATCCAGATCGACGTTGTTCGTGCCGGTTGCAGTCACGACCACATACTTGAGGGTGCCTGCGCACTTGGTGAGCAGTTCGCGATTCAGCATTACCTTGTTGGAAAGGAGGATCTCCGCTCCCTGAGCATGCTCCAGGCATTCCTCCGGCCTGGTATGCGGATACAAGGTGAGGACTCCCAACTGTTCGAGGGGGCCGAAATCGACATCGCCGGCATCTACGGTGGCGCTATCGAGGTAGGTAATCGTTGTCCCAGGCATGGCCAGCACCCTTGGCTGGCCGGAGGAACCTGTCAATCCGTCAGGCGCATCCCACGGGCTTTAGCTGCCATGCAACTCTTCCCCTCGCCTGGTCCCGATTTCCTTGGTCATCTGCTCCAGGCGGAACCGGTCGAGCTTCTCGAACGGGAAGGAGCAAAGCAATTCCAGGCGACGACGAATCTCGATGGCGACCTTGCGAAACTTCTGATAGATCTCGTCCTCGCTGCCGGTCGCAGCAGCGGGATCTTCGGAGCCCCAGTGCGCCACGATGGGTTGACCTGGCCAGACCGGGCAGGATTCCTTGGCGTGGTCGCAAACCGTGATGACAAAGTCGAACTCGACATCCTTGAATTCATCCCAACTTTTGCTGCGAGCCTTGCCTTCCGCATCAATCCGGAAGTCGTTCTTAAGCACTTTGAGAGTCATGGGATTGACCTCCGACTTGGGATCCGCACCCGCGCTGTAGGCTTCGAACTTCTTTTCGAGATCCACCAGCGGCATGATGAATTCGGCGAAAATGCTGCGGGCCGAGTTACCGGTGCAGAGGAAGAGGATTTTGAAGTGTTTGTCTTTAGGGTCCATCGAAGGGTTGGTGGTTGCTCCAGGACCTACACGCCCACCCTATATTCTCACAAGTGAATATTTCTTCACATAGTGAGGCTGACCCTCTTACACCGTCGCGTTACTCACTCGTTACCAGCACTCTTGAAGCAGAAGATCGCCCCCTCGCGGTTGTGGGTCGAGATCACCACGTAGCCATTGGAAACAGCAGGTGACGCGTTGATCGATTTGCCCGTGTCGTAGCTCCACACTTCCTCACCAGACTCCTTGTCGAGGACATAGAGACGCCCGTCATCCGAACCCACGATGACCAGTTCTGGACTCGCGACCGGCGAGCTATCGAAACTACGCCGGGAGGGAAAATCCCAGAGCAACTCCCCCGTCTCACGATCGATTGCCCGGAACAGTTTGTCGCCGGCGCCCACATAGACGGCGTCCTTGGTGACGGCTGGAGAGGCCACGAATTCCGCGCCATCGCCGTCGTAGGTCCAGATGGTGTCGCCACTGTCCAGATCCACGGCCAGCACGTTGCCGCCATAGTGCGCAATGTAGGCGATGCCGTCCCGCACCGCACTGGAGTTGGCCATGTAAGCGCCGATCTCCACTGTCTTCACCAGATCGCCCGTATCCGCATCGACAAGGCGCAGCACCTCATCGCAGCCGCCAAAGACGCAGACGCCTTGTTCCTGCACGACCGAAGGAGCGCCCTTGATGTAGTTCTCCGTTTCTACCTTCCAGACGCCTTCTCCCGTCTCGGAGTCGACCGCATGCAGGTAGAAGTCGTCACTACCGACGATGATCAGCGTCTTTCCGGTCTTGCTCTTGAAGTAATTGAGCCCACCGACAATGGCGTCCTCGGTCTCATACTTCCAGACCTGCTCGCCCGTCTTGCGATTCAGAGCGAAGACATAGCCCTCGCTGTCGCCAAAGCAGACCAGATCCCCCACGACACAGGCGGGTCCTTCCATCCCAAGCTCCGTCTCGAAGGTCCACAAAACCTCTCCATCCGCCAAGTTGATGCAGTAGAAGAGACCGCCCAGCGATCCCACATAGACCCGTCCATCTGCGATCACAGCCGTGGCGCTCACCGGCCCATCGGTTTCCACGGTCCACACCAGCTCCAAGGGCATCTTCAGCGATTCCTCAGTCACGCCCAGCATGTTGGAGTCTCCCCGGAACAGGAGCCAATCGCTCCCTTTCGGCCCGGCGGCCGCTTCTGCCTGGGTGCTCGTTTCATCTCCGGCATCCGACGCTGCGGGGCCACAACCTGTCAGGAAACCGAGGGCAATCCCGGCTCCGAGTAATCGCATTGCGATCTTCATGGAAGTACCGTAGAGGTTGGGTTGGAATTGACAAATTGAATCCCGGAAGCTCGTTCCTTTTGTCAGGCCACTGCGAACCATGTAACCTTGTTCCTTATGAGCGAAGGATCTTCTGAAGAGCCCAAACTGCCTCCGATTCCCAAGGAACTCTACTCCGAGTATGAAGAGCGTCCGTTCCGCTGCTGCACGCGCTGTGGAGAGGGATTGTACGATTTTCAGGACGGCTACAAGGTCTCCAAGGTCATCAAGAATGGCGAAGTGATTTTCGAGTATGCGCTCTGTTACCACTGCATGGAGCGCATGATGGAGGAGTCCTCTGAAGAATCGCAGAAACGCCTCATGGAGTTTCAGAACGAACGACTCCGGGAGGTGGAAGGCACGGAAGAGTGCGCCCTCTGCGACCGGACCCGAGTGGGGCTGGACCCTCCGGAATTCGCCTTGGTGGGCGGATGCCTGGGGCTGAACCTCATAGAGTCCCATCTCATTTGCATCCACTGCATGGAGGAGATGAGCGAATTGGTTAGCGAGCAGACCCGGAATCAGTGGAATCGTTTTGTCGAAGAAAACTTCCCCGGCGTTCCCTCGGACTTCGTCCCCACACCTGTGGAAGGATCTCCGGCACCCTCCTTTATCAACAAGTAGGCTCGGCCTCCGGCGATTTTCTGCGTCCCCGCGGTTTACTGTTCGCGCTCTTCCTGTTTACTGCTCACTCACCCCTACCCTGGAATGAGTCTGCAAGAGAAAGACCTGCAAGCACAGGACATGATCCGGTTGCGGCGCATGCTGCAACGCGTCGCCTCGACGGATCCCGAGTTTCAACGCAAGATCGCCCAAACTGACGATGTGCAGATTCTCGATCTTGCGTGTGGCGCCTGCCATGAAGCAGAGACGCTGACCGACTTTTTCCAGCATCTCAGGGAACCAGAGGCTCCACTGCCGAAGGGCGCGCCTCGCAAGCGGAACCCTAGAGACAAGAGAACCAAGCTGACGGGGATCGATCTGCGCGCCCGGGAAATCGCCGATGCCGAGCTGCGCTTTCGCAAATCCCAGGCAAGCCCCGCCGAGTTCGAATTCCTGAACGGAGATGCCACCAAGCTGGATAGCCACAAGGAGTTGCCGGGCGAGTTCGATGTCATCTTCATCCGTCATCAGAACTTCTGGAATGGCGCAAAGACCTGGGAAGAGATCTATCACAAGGCTCTCGAGAAACTCTCTCCTGAGGGACGGCTCATCATCACCTCCTACTTTGACCGGGAACACGAGCAAGCCCTGGAGGCTTTTGAGGGTCAGGGAGGTGAGCTTTTGATCACGGAGCGCAACGAGTTATCCCGAGCCCTGCCAACTCCCGGCAAGTCGATCGACCGGCATGTGGCCATGCTGAAGCGCAAGGACGGTTGAATCCGGGGCTTGAGATTCCGTACCATCTCAGGTAATGCAACGGGATGAACCCCTCTTCTGACGCTGCTCCTCACTCCATTTCCCGCCGCCGCGCCTTGGGCGGCTCGGTCGCTGCCCTCGCTGGTGGTGCCATGATCGCGACTTCAGGCCGGACGCAGGCGGAAACAGCGAAGACTTTTCGCTACAGCCTGAACATGAGCACCATCCGCGGCCATGAACTGGACGCGGCGCAGGAGATCGAGATCGCCGGTCAGGCAGGCTACGACGCCATCGAACCCTGGTTCCGCAAGATCAACGCTTATGTGGAAGCCGGCGGCAAGCTCTCGGACCTGCGCAAGCGCATCGACGATCATGGGCTGACCGTCGAAAGCGCGATTGGGTTCGCCTCCTGGATTGTGGATGACGAGGCCGCTCGCAAAGCGGGCTTTGAGGAAGCCAAACGGGATATGGACACGATCGCTCAGCTCGGGGGCACTCGCATTGCAGCTCCACCCGCCGGAACTCGCGAGCCCGTCGATCTGGATCGTGCCGCAGAGCGGTATCACGATCTCCTGGAGCTAGGAGTGGAGATGGGAGTCACGCCTCAAGTCGAGATGTGGGGCGGTCATCCGGCCATCGGCACCATTGAGAAAGCCATTTATGTAGCGATTCGCGCCAGCCATCCGAACGCCTGTTTCCTTGGCGATGTGTTCCATACCTACAAGGGTGGCTGCAGTTTCGATGGGTTCCGCCTGCTGAGCGCCCAAGCGCTGCAGAACTTTCACATGAACGATTATCCGGCGGATCCCCCCCAGGACTCGATCAAGGATGAGCATCGGGTTTATCCCGGGGACGGGATCGCTCCGATCACAGAGTTGCTGCAGACCTTCGTCCAGATGGGTGCTTATCCGGTGCTGTCCCTGGAGCTCTTCAACAAGAGCTATTGGGAGCAGCCAGCCCTGGAAGTCGCCAAGACGGGCCTGGCGAAGATGCAGGCTTGTGTGGCGGCGATCAGCTAGGGAGTGAGCCTCGCGCAGAGACGCGGAGGCACAGAGTTTCTTCTTGAAATGAAAGGAGCCATAGTGATCTCCGACAGAGCAACTCTTCCCAAGGATGCTGCTCAGCATCTCCCTGGAGAAGGCCTCACCCTCACCTATTTTGACGGTGGAGATGTGCAGCTGATGGATCCATCAGGCAGGCTTTTCACGCTCTATGAGTGGGACCCAAACATGTATGTTGATCTGCCTGATGAGCCTCGAGCGTTGCTTGATTACCTGCAGAACAGAGCTGTTGGATTCAAATACGAGTATTTGGTCGATTGCCGCTGGGAAGATCTCTTCTGCCGGTTGATCCAACAATTGAGCAACAAGATAGGAGCCGAACTCTGGGTATGGGATAACTCTGATCGGCTCTTCCGATCCGGCGATCTAGATGAGACCGTGGTTCACCTCTAAATTCCAAAGCACTGGCTAGCTCTGCGCCTCCGCGTCTCTGCGCGAGACTCTCTGCAACAGGCTATGCGTGACTATCCCCGTTCAGGGATGGCGGCACACTGTCCATGTATTGCTCCAGGCTCAAGGCCTTTTGCTCCATGACACAGCGGGCAATCCAGTCGTAGAACATGCTGAAGTCCTCGCTATCGGCGCGATAACGCTCGACCAGGCCCCAATCGAGATTTCCGCGATGGCGTGGCAAGGCGAGCCGGCGGAGGGTGAAGTTGCTTTCCAAGGCCTCGAACTCGCGCTCGCTCATGTTGAGGATGGCCGCGGATTCCGGGAGATTGTCGATCACATCGCTGGCCAGACCAAAACTGGTAACCCCAACTCCGAACTCGCCCGCGAGTCGCGTGATGTCTTCCACCAGCTGTTCGTCGTCGACCTTCCCGGCAATCATCAACTCGGTGGTATTCGCCCAGAGACCGGAACTCAGCGCTTGGAAAATGTCTTCCCGAATGGTGGCGTGATGAGTCTCCAGCTTCAGCTTCACTGCGGAGACGTCCATGGGAGAGCCTCCCATCCGGCGCCGCACTTCCATGCTGGTGGGATCCAGGTGCAGTCCGGATTCGCCCGGCTCTCCTGTCAACCAATCGACCAAAGCAAAGTCCGGGAACCGCCAATGGTTCTCGGAAGCTTTCTCGGGAGAAAACGAACGCTCGAACGGAAAGGGAAAGCGGAGCTCCAATTCCATGTAGCGACGGAAGATGGAGCGGAACTTGTTGGCCCGAGCCAGGACCGCATCGACGCCTTCCAACTCGCCATCCTCACCGAACAACGGGGCGCCCCCCATCGAGATGAGATTGCGAGCACTCTCGAGCGAATGGATCGTGGTGGATCGAAGATAGTAGCCCTGACCTTGCTCCACCTTGGCGATCGGTGAGGATGGATCGCAGGACATGATGGAAAAGTGATAGCGTAGAGTCGCGTCAGAATAGTTCTGATGCAGCCGGTACTTCACCAACTGGATTAACTCCGTCCCCTTGATCGACTGATTGGGGTTCTTCGGTAGGATCTCTGGTAGGATCCGCCGCAACTGATCGCGTAAATTCATGCCTGTGGCCACGGACTACTTTGAGAACAGGCTAGGATGGCGGTCAAGCTGGATTCTCTTTGTTGGTGCTGTCAGGCTTGATCCGAATCGTGAACCGTCTCGAATTCAGCCACTTGACGCCAAACATATCCTCCGTGGCAGGGATGGCGCGTTTCATTCCACCACCATATTTGCTTTCTCCAGCGTGACGAGGGCGGTGATTGGCTTCCATTTCCACTAGCGAATATCCCGCCGCACGAATCAAAGCGGGGATGAACCGGTGCATGCCCCGGAATGGCACCAGGGCCTCGCGGCACTCCTTCTTCATCGCCTTAAGGGTGCACCCAGTATCGCGGACGCCGTCCCCGGTGAACCGGCTTCTGACAGAGTTTGCGATCCGGCTTTGCAGCCGTTTGAAGGCGGAATCCTTTCGTTTGGCCCGGTATCCGCATACGAGGTCGTAGCCTTCTTCCAGCTTCTCGACCATGCGGACGATATCCGCCGGATCATTCTGCATATCTCCGTCCAGCAACGCGATTGCCTTACCTTTCGCCGCCATAATCCCAGCGAACATGGCCGCGCTTTGACCGGCATTCTGCTCAAACTCAATGACGCGCACCTGAGGACTGGGCGTGATTTTCTGCACGGTTGCATCCGTGGACCCATCATCCACCAGGATGAGTTCGTAATCCCAGCCTTCCAACGCCTTCGCAACCTCCTGCTGGAGTGGAACGATGTTCTCTTCCTCGTTGTACAGGGGAATGACGACCGACAATCGGGGTTCTTCTCTACTCGTTTCCACCGCCTAACCGATCTCGCATTTGATAGTCGTAGCAAGCGAAGATTTTCCACCCGCGCAAAAGCTCTCCCCTTCGCTCCACCTCAAACCATCCAATCATCTTGGAATCGGCGAAGCGCTCCCGGACCGCACGAGGGAGCCCATCCGTGCGAAGGTCGTCCGTGATGAACAGGGCGTTCTGGCCCACAAAAAGTTCCCCGGTTCCCGGCTCATGGTAACTGGGCCAGAAGGAGAACTGGTTCTGTATCTTGCGATGTCCTTGCCGCTCCAGTTCGAGTTCGGCTTCCGTGAGGTAAGGCTCCACCAGGTGAATCTTGGGGTAGTCCGGCGTTGGCTGCAGCACCTCGATATCCTTCGGCAGGTAGAACGAGATAGTGGCCGCTGTCTGGTACCGATTGGCAATGAGGAAGGGCATCTCTCCGGTTTCTTCCCGGAAATGAGTGATCTGCTTCGCGACAGCCTCCGCGCCTGTCTCCCATCCTCGCAAGCGAAGGAAGGGATCATTCTTGTAGGGCCAATTCACCCCCAAGGCCCGCAGTCCATCCGGATTCGCCATCCACAGCGTCATGGCCACAGCGATCCCAATTCCGCAGCGAGCCAACCACGCCTTTCGCGCTTTCGGCCAACTCAGGGACTCCCAGTGCTTCATGAAGATGAGGCCCAGGCCAAAGAAACCGGGAGCAGTCCAGTTCACTTCCCCATCACTCTTGAAGGTCAGCAGGAAGTAACCGAGGACGATCGGGAGCGAGTAGCAGGCCAGATAGTTCTCTTTTCGGTCCGCCTTGAACTGACGTAGAGCGATATAGAGAGCCCACATCAACCCAGCAAAGAAGAGCGGCGAATAGACTCCCAGGTGAATCCCGAGATACTCCAGGAACTGATCGGGCCGGAACGGGAAGCCTTCACTTTCCGTGTGATCCTTGAGATGCCGGAAGGTGATCCACTCGTTCTGGGCATTCCAGATCCAAATGGGGAGCGTGCAGAGCACCGTGACGGCAAGCATCAGGTAGAGCCCGGGCTGACCCAGCACCTTTCGCCGATCCTTCCAAACGCCGATGAACAGGGCCAGGGACAGCAGTTGAGCCAGAATCGTGTATTTCGCGAGGCAGCCCAGACCCAAGGCCAATCCCGTGAGGAGCCACCACTTCAGCCCGCTATCGGGTGATTCGAGAGCTCGCCAGGTCGTCAACATGGCCGCCAGCCAGAAGGCCAGCATGATCGGATCGATCGTCAGAATGATGGCCCCGGCATTGAAAATCGGGGTTAAATTCAGCATCACAACCGCCCAGATCGCCGCTCGCCGGCCCACCAGTTCTTTGCCCAACAGGAAAAGCAGATAGCTGGAAGTGAGCGCCAGCAATGGGGAGAGAATGCGAATGCCCAATTCGCTGTCCCCAAAGAGAGCCGTGGAAATCGTCAAAGCTAACGCCACTCCTGGGCCTTTGCTGTAGTAGGACCAATCCAGACGTTCGGCCCACATGAAGTAATAGGCCTCATCCTGAGTCAGTTCGACACACGCACCGAGGATGATGCGCACCAGGGTCAGCAACCCCAGGGCTATCCAAACGACACGCTCGAACTTCATGCGCGTGATGAATACTAGCACAGCACCAACTGTCAAACGAAAGCCCCCTTGAGATCCCCGGGTGTCGAGCTAACGTTTTGACTATGCACCGCATCTTACCCCTTATCCTCCTTCTCGCCCTTTCCTCGACCGCATCCGCGATCGATCTACCCAACCCCTTTAAAAAGGACAAAGAAGAGCTGACTCCCGACGATATCCTGAGCCTGGTCCGCTACAGCTACACGCTCCACGACCGGGAGTTTCAGGCGCAGCTGCGCAAGGAGTTCACCACCGTCCCCTTTACGCTGCATCTGAGACCGCAGTACATCCGTTTCCGTTTTGTGGAACCTCCCCAAGCCATTCACCTGGATACCAGTGCCCAGCAACTGGTCCTGCGGGAAGTGGTCGAAGACAGCAATGCGCCTGTCCCGATCGCCCGGTATGGTGAAGTGATCCGGGGGACGGATATCACCTATGAAGACCTCTCCATGCGGTTCCTCTACTGGCCCGATCCCCGCGTCGTGGACGAAGAGTTGGTCTACAACAAAACCCGCCCTTCCTGGAAGCTGAAGCTGACCAATCCGGACGAGCGTGGCCCCTATGGATTCCTCTACATTTGGATCGACAAGATGAGTGGAGGCATGATCAAGATGGAGGGCTACGACCGCTCCCCTAACCCGGTCATGGTGAAAGACTTTGAAGTAAAGGGCGGGAAGAAATTCGAAGATGTCTGGATTGCAGACACCATCCGGGTGCGTTCCTACACTGCCGATGGCAAGGAAGGCACCACCTGGCTGGAGATTCTCAACCTGAACGAATAAACCCAACACCACCCCACCCCCCATGCGTGCGATCCTTTGCACCCTGTTGTCTCTGGCCCTGGCCCCGGTCTTGAGTTCCACCGCTCAAGCCCAGGAAGGCCTGTCCGCCCAGCAGCTCCTCTCTTACGCCCGTGACTCCATAATCGGAGCTCACGGTCAGTTTGATGGCGTGCTGCGATACGGCCGAAATTCCGACGCTTTCGTGGCGGATTTCAGCGGAGACAACGTAACCTATTATTTCCAGCACGATCCCAAGACCTTTCCCATCCGGTCGCTGACTGTTGCGCCAGGTGACACTTTGAGCGGGAAGTCCACCGATCAGATCACTCAAGCCATTCGAGGCAGCGATGTGACCTGGGAAGACTTGGCCCTGACTTTCCTCGGTTGGCCGGCCACCGGCATCGTGGATGACAATGTCGCCATCAAGCAGGCCTATGCCGTCACTGTGGTCAATCCCGACAACAAGGGCGCCTACAGCGCAGCGACCGTTTGGATCCACCAGAAGACTCTTGGTCTACTGAAGATCGAGGCCTACGACCGGAATGATCCCAACAACTTCACCAAGGAGATCAAGATCTGGGGCTACAAGAAGCATGGCGATCAATGGCTCCCCAACCGCGTGGTCGTGACCTCCCGCGATCAAGGAAAGAAGATTTCCTCGACCTCCATCGAGATCAACGACGAGCGGACCTAAAGCCTAGGTTCCGGAGATGTCGCTAACGCTCAATCACCGGCTGCGAGAGCTGACCAAAGCCTTTGGCATTGGTCCCAACTCAACTTGGACTCCACCGGGATGGGCGAGCGCGAACTCCAACCGGGATTTAGATCACCATCTCCTGGCCCGCCCACTTCTCGTGCCATTCACGGAAGACCTTGGGTGAGATTTCTGATGGCTTGATCTCGCTCCGTCCGCCCCAGAACACGTTGTCGTAGAGCACCGGTATGCCCACTTCCTTGAGGTGGGCGTCGATGGCCGCCTTGTGCTGAAGCATGAGTTCCTTATCGGAACCGTGGATCACGCCCATGATATTGACATCGCCAAACTGAGGGCCGCCCTCACGCCAATAGCAGTGGGTCATGATCTCGTGACGCCCCACTTCTCCGCCAGCCTGCTCCTGCATGCCTTCCGGCACCCGCCAGTGGAAGAGTCCATTGAAGCGGGTCACCCGCTTTCCGGCCGCTGAAGGTTTCACGTGCTCCAGGAAGGTGGAGAAACGGCCGATAACGCGTTTCTTATCGAGTCCTTCGGCGACCTGACAGAAGGTCTCGAAGTCGACACCAGCCTCCTTGGCGCGACCCTCCCAGGGATTGTCGCAGATCTCTTCCTTGGTGAACTCGCCTTTCAAAGCCAGCAACACGTCCCATTCCTGCTGATTGAGATCCTCAAGAGTCGTGGTCATCATCTTGGCGGGCTCATCGGCCTTGGCGCCCGGCTCCATGGACTTCCGGCGCACGTGGCCTACACCGAGTGCAAAAATGCCCTTGGCAGGCATCAGGATGAACTCTTCCGCACCGACAAGCCGTTTCAGCGCATTGCCATGCTCTTCCAGAGATTGTCCCTGAGGGACCTTGAGAGTCGTCCAGAGCTTGTAGGCGCCGCCCGTCAGACCTCGATCCGTGGATCGCAGAACGACGTGCCCACTGAAGGGATCTTCCTTGGACATGAACTCAAAGGCAGGGTCGACTCGTTCATCCGGCACTCGCCAGGCCACCAGGGCGCCTTCCGCGAGTTTGTTGGCCAGGAGCGTCTGGCGAACCCGGCGAATCACGCCGCCTTCCAGCATCGCCTGGATCCGCTCAATGACAATGGGCAGGTCTACACCAGACTGCTCGGCAATCGTTTGAAAGGGGTAACGAACAAACCCTCCGATCTTGTCCTCAGAAATGGCCAGGATCTTCGCGTTGATCGGGTCGTCGTGCTCAATTGGGGTTTGTTCCATAACATCCCAACGTAGACAGGATCTGCCCGTCAGCAAATCCGCTTTCGGCTAAGGCTGCGCATAATTTGTCCGAACCCACTCGATCGCCTCATCGTGGGTCTTCAGTTCGCCTTCCAATTGGAGAGTCTGCACCGCTTCCAGGATCTCCCCAATAATCGGTCCGGGCTTCCACCCCATCCGAATCAACTCATCTCCCCGGATCAGGGGTTCGGGAATGAGGGGTTCTGATTCAAACTCTTCCTTCTTCTCCTTGAGAAACTCGTAGTTGTCCAGCTTGCCACTGCTGCCCATGCAATCGACCCGGTGCAACTCCAGCTCGTCGTCAAAGTGAGGACGCGCCATGAAGCGCTTCAACTTGGCCGTCCGCATCTTTTGAACGTCCTTGAAGTTCATGTGATTGGCGACTGCCTCCACCGTGGCGTTGATCACGTCGTTGGAGAACTTGAGCCGGCGTAAGATGTCTTCCGTCATGCCTGCGCCAATCCGGTCATGCCCGTTAAAGCGAATCCGCTCCGCTTCTTCATCGTAGGTATAGGTCGCTGGCTTGGCGATATCGTGAAGGAGGACGGACAACACGAGCGGGAGCGATGCTTCCTCCGGTAGAAGGCTGAGCATGAGTCGCGTGTGCACAAAGACATCTCCCTCAGGATGAAACTGAGGAGGCTGCTCGCACCCTTGGAGCGCCATCATTTCCGGCAAAATCTCTTCCAGAAGTCCAGACTCATGGAGGAGGTCAAATCCCTGCAACCGGCTCGGATGGATCAGGATTCTGACCAGCTCCTCGCGGATCCGCTCCGCACTGATCTGGTGGATGCCACGTCGCTCTTCCCGGATTGCCCGCATGGTCGACTCGTCCATTGCGAATCCCAGCCGCGCCGCGAACCGGATCGCTCGCAGCATGCGGAGGAAATCCTCGTGGAAACGTTCCCGAGGCACGCCGATCGCTCGCAAGACCTGGTTCTGGAGGTCTTCCTGACCACCAACAAAATCAATGATCCGGTCTTCGATGGGATCCTCGAACAAGCCATTGATCGTGAAGTCCCGGCGTTTGGCGTCTTCCTCTGGTGAAGAGAAAGTCACCGATTCCGGATGCCGGCCGTCCCGGTATTCCCCATCCGCCCGAAAAGTGGCGATTTCGAAGGAAGCCTCAGGCTCCTTGACCAGGACGACGCCAAAGTGAGCGCCCACCAGGGAGGTGCGCCGGAATCTCTCCGTCACCTGTTCGGGCACCGCATTCGTCGCAATATCATAGTCTTTCGGCTCCTGATTCAAGAGCCGGTCCCGCACACAACCGCCGGCAAAGTAAGCGATGAACCCGTCATCCTGAAGGCGGCGCACCAGGCGAATCGCCGCTTCGCGGAGCGCAGAGGGCGAAGCCTCAGTTTCGGGCTTTGACTTGACGGACATGGGGTGGCAGCTGCAATCCCAGCAGATTGGCGTGGATCACCCTACCTCTCGCACGACTGTCCTGAAAATGCCACCACTCGCTGGCGATCGTGCTGAACCCAGCGTTGCGCATCGCCTTCTGCAACAGGTAAACGCGCTGGCGAATCTCGGCGTCTGGGCCCTTGTAATACGCGGACGCTTGTGAGGAAAACGTGTCAAAATCCGTCGGCATTTCCAGCTCTCGGCCCTGCAGATCCACCAGCGTGATATCGACCGCGACTCCCGTGCAGTGCCAGGAGTAGCTCTCATTTGCAGGAACCACATACTCCGGATTCTTCACGGCTTCCCACAGTGCGCGATGCGCCGATGGCGGCCGATAGCCATCCCAAACCTTGATTCCCAGTCCATGCGGCCGCAATTCCGCCTGAGCGCGAGCAAGACTCCTTGCTGTCGATTCCCACAACAGGCATGGCATATTGGATGGGTAGAGCGGGGCGCCAGTGACATTGTTCCTGGTCCCGTATCTCAACTCCACCTCGATCGTCGGATCGATCTGGCGGATGTCGACAAACCCATATGCCTTGGCCTTCTTGAGGACTTCTTTGCTGGGCATCGAGTCGCCCACCTTGGCGGAGCGATGATCGGCGCGGCGAACCGTGGGCGTGGTGCGGCAGCTCGTCACCAGCAGAACGGCAATTAGAAAGATGGGAAAGATGACAGCTGCTTTAGATCGCATGATAATTTGGAGTTCTTATGTTTCAAATTTCTAGAATGTCGTCTATGTTTACGAATCCGGAAACGACGAATTTTCACAACTTCCAAGAAAACTCTAAACCCCAGTGATCCATCATCCCGCTGTTCTTGCATTTGTTGTGTGCCTGGGCGCCTGCATCGGTTCCTTTCTCAACGTGGTGATCTACCGGGTTCCCCGGAACCTGAGCGTCAACAAGCCGGCGCGATCCTTCTGCCCGTCCTGCGAGAAGCAGATTCCGTTCTACTACAATATCCCGATTCTGAGTTGGATCATGCTCCGCGGAAAATGCGCCTTCTGCAAAGCGCCCATCTCTGCGCGCTATGTCGTCGTGGAAGCCGTCACGATGCTCTTCTTCCTGGTCATCTGGCTCAAGTTCGCCCCCCTACTCGGATGGGGCGTCGCGGTCATGCTCTGGGTTCTGATTTCCTTGTTGCTGGCGGCTTCGTTCATTGACTACGAGCACCAGATCATCCCGGACTCGATCAACTACGGAGGCGCCCTGGTGGCGGTAGTGTTCGCCGCGGCCCTACCCCTGCTGGACAATCGCTTTCCCTATCTCGGCCTGCTCCATGTCCCCCCAGGAACCGACCAGCTTCCCAACGCCATCTGGTATCGAGGGATCCTCTGGTCCGTGGTCGGCGCGGGCATGGGCTACCTTCTGATCTGGAGCGTGGTCAATCTCGGGAAGCTGGCTTTTGGGAGGAAAGTCCACGAATACGAGGAGGACCAGGACTGGGTGATTCATCAGCCCAATCCCGATGAGAATCCCCGGCTGGAGATCGGCGAGTCCGAGCACTATTACTGGGAAGACCTCTTCAATCGCCCCTCGGACAAGCTGGTCATTGAGACGAGCAAGGTCACCTTTCACCTCAAGGATTCCGAGACTCAGGAGACCACGGTGAAAGAGGTGAAGACGGAGGACTTTATCGTTCAGAACAACATCCTTCAAGCGGGCGGAGAGTCCATCAAACTGGAGGGTGTGCTACGGATCGATAAAAACGTTTTTTTTTATAACAATTTATTTTACCTCAAAACCATGTCAAAAACCACGTTTTTTTAAACAATGGTGTGGTTTGTGCAGTGGTTTCTTTTTGATGGTATTTGTGACAGTGACATGGTTTTTGGTTGG
>JBHIXE010000048.1:19826-20112 GCA_041984905.1 Verrucomicrobiales bacterium
GGCTGGCAATCGACCGTGTTCTCCCTGATTATGGGAGCGCTGCTGGGTTCCGTTGGAGGAATCGCCCAAAAGCGGCTTGGTGGTCAGCACTGGAATCACCCCATTCCATTTGGCCCCTATCTGGCACTGGGCGCCCTGCTCTACCTCTTTTGCGGCGACCAAATCATCCACTGGTATTTTCGGCTCGGCGGACTACGGTAGATTCCGATGCTTGTCAACGGAACGCACTACCGAACGATCTGGCTCCATCCAGAGGACAAGAGCGTTGTCCGCATCATCGACCAGC
>JBHIXE010000049.1:0-11106 GCA_041984905.1 Verrucomicrobiales bacterium
TCACACAGCCCTACATCACCCTGCGCGGACAACAACGGCTGGTCGGCCGGGTCATGAACCCGGAAATCACCCTGCTCGCGGAGGGAGAGTGGCTTCGAGTCGATCCAGAGACGGTGCGTTACCTGCTCAACCTCTCCGAAGACTTTGAGATGAGCCCTTCGGACTCCCCCCGCTTCCGGGCCGAACTCTGGGGCGGCGGTCTTGTCGGGGGTTATGTCCGGGAACGCACCCTGGACGCCCAGATGCTGGATACGACCTGGCGAGTGCCCGTGAGCGAGATCTACCAGATCGTCGTGCCGACCCCGCGCATTTCCGACTCCGCCCGCAAATCGATCGCGGAATGGATCCGAAAGCTCGGCGACGACGAGTGGGAGCTTCGCGAGCGTTCCACCGAGGAACTCGCGGAGTTTGGATATCTGGCCAAGCCGCAACTCCTGGACGCCTTGGGACAGACCAGCGATCCGGAAGTCGCTCGACGCCTGGAAATTCTGTTGGGCCGATTGGAGTAGCCGCTAAGAAACCGGTCGCATTCCGTGTCAATCCCACTAGGTTAGCAAGTTAATGGCCGCAGAATCTCACGTATTCCAATCCACGGGCCGCAAGGTGTCGCAACGCCTGTTCCTCATCAGCGCGATGCGCTGGTTAAACCGCTCCATCTGGATCGTGGCGCTGCTGATCCTGTTCGTAGCAGTGATCCTTCGCCTGACGGGAAATTCCACTCCCCAACTGGAGTGGGGAGTGCTGGGTGGCTCCCTGGTGCTTTGGACGACCGCCGTCCTGCTCGTCCGGAATGTCCTCAAACCAGCCCCCTTCCAGGCCCTGGCCGCCTGGGAAGAAATGGCTGGCGGCAAGAGTGTGCTTTCCTCTGCGGAGTTCTTCGAGTCCCTGGAGAATCCTACTCAAGGGGAACGGCTGCACTTGGAGCACGCCGCCCGGATTCGCGACGAACGGCTCAAGAGCCTCAGTAAGGATCTACCGATTCCCAAACCTCACTGGAGCTGGTTCCTGGTCCTGCCTGTCGCAGGCCTCCTGCTGACACCAGCGTTCAAGCCTGTCCTGTCATCGGAGGACCTGGTTATTACTGAGGACATGAAAAACCGCGCCGAAGAAGAAGCGCGGAAGCTGACCGAGGAGAAGACCGCTCTCAAGGATCTCGATTCCCTGACTGAAGACGAGAAGAAAGAGGTGGAGAAGCTCTCCGCGATGCTGGAAGAAACCAGCGAATTTCTGTCCGATGCAGGCAGCAAGACTTCTCGAGAGTTGCTCGAGGAATTGGAAGCCAGAGCGCGGGATGCGGAGCGGATGGCCAACAAGTTGGGCGCGGATGAAGACGCCTGGGCCTCCGAAGAGATGCTGGAGGAAATGAGCCAGCATGCCGACACCGCGGATCTGGCAGACGCCATTCGCGAAAAGGAAGCCGACCTCAGTGCGAACGAGTCCGAGAAACTAGCGGAGAAACTGCAGGATGATGCCATCACCACCGAAGTAAAAACCCGCCTTGGGACTGCCCTCGATCGGACCATGGGCAAGGCCACGGAGGAGGACAAGGAAAAACCCGTGGGTGAACACGTGGGCAACGCTTCCGGCAAGCTCTCCAAGAACCAGGCTCGGCCTGCGGGACAGGAATTCCGTTATCTCGCCGATCACTTCCGGGATCTGGCACGGCGGAAACGGGCCCAGGAGAAATTGGAGGAACTCGCCGATAAGCTGAGGGAATCCGGTAACAACATCGCTCAGAGTCAGCTGGAGCAGATGGAACAACTTGGCGGCCAGAGCGGGAATGCCGGTCAGCAACAGCAACCGCCTCCTGGTGCTCAGAACCTCGCCCAGGCGCCTCCCATGATGCCCCAGAACATGGGAAATACGCCGCAAATGCAGCAACCTGGAGGCCAACAACAGGGCATGCAGCAAGGGCAAGGCATGCAACAGGCTCCCGTCCCCGGCATGCAGATGCAGCAGATGCCTCAGGGAATGAATCAACAGGGCCAGCAGATGGGCGCCGCCCAATTGGGTCAAGGTCAACAGCCAGGCCAACAAGGACAGGCCCTGATGGCGCCAGTGCCCGGTCAGGCCCCTGGTTCCGGCAATCCCGCCATGATGCTGGGAACGGCCGGATCGCCCATGTCAGCCCCAGGTCTGCAAGCGGGTTTCGGCACCGCCAAGATGGGTACGGATGCGACCGAAGCCATGAAGTCGAATCGGGACAGCATGGTGGATGCCCAGATCAATCAGGATGGCGAATCCGTCGTGCGCTCCGTTCAAGGTGGCGTGCGCTCTGAAGAAGCGCAGCGCCAGACGCAGGAGCAGAACGCGGAATTCCTCGCCGTGGAAGAGCAGGCTCTCGATGAGAAAGCCTTGCCGGTGTCTCGCAAGGATCAGGTGCTCAAGTATTTCACGGCGCTTCGCGAGCAGTTTGAGGAATCCAACTAACGCTGAAGGGCTTCACCAGATCGTTGTCTCCGTTAGGAATTGCCTGACCTCCTTCGACTTAGTATGAAGGAGGCATGGTTGGACTTCTCCAAAACAGCCTCATCGCCCTTTTTCTCGGGGCATTCATAGCCAACCTCCACGCGGAGCCTTTCTCGGATCCTGCAAAGATTCGGCCCTGGACGATGACCGGTGAAGACCTCCGGAACCGGCTCACCAATTGGCACTTCTTTTTTGAAGTTCAACCCAACCTGGAAGAGCCCGATCTGCCGCCCGAGTTCGGGCCTGTGAACCGCGAGACTACCGAAGAAGGGCTCGTGGTCCTCACCTTCGATGACCGGACGGTTTCGCATAGTGAGCTTCGCGCCCGTAGCGGGGGTGATGAGCGTTACCCCAAGGGTATGTATCTCCCCTTCCAGGTGATTGCAGCCGGGCCGGGCATGGTCGCCAAACTTCCGGGAGGTGAAGAGGTGGCGCTGGCCACCGTGGGTCTCGCCTGGAACGACAATGCCACTCTCCTGCGAGCCAAGAACAATGAAGTCCCCTACCAGTTTTCTTCCCCGGAAACCGGAACGCTCCTTTCTTCTGCTGATCTCGACGCGTTGGCAGAACAGAATGCCCCTGTAAATGGCCTATCAGAAAGCTTTCGAAAGGTGCACACCTCACAGCTGGAGCGCGCCCCTTTGGTGAACGCAATCTTCCAAACTCGCCACGGGGAAGCTCTCAAATGGGAGTCCGGCAGGCTCTATGATCTCCGTACGCATCAGGAGCGGGGATTCGGAAGTTCGCGGGGCCGCGACCTGAACCCGGATCTCTACTCGACGGTCTACGGGCTCGATGTCAGGCACGACACCGCTTTGCGTCTCGTCCAGGACGTTTTCGCTGATCCTCAGGACTTCGACTTCGAGATGCAACCAGGCCATCAAATCGTGATTGGCGATCGGATTCGCGTGCAACTGTTGGCCGTGGAAAGCGGCTCCCCCAAGAGGCCTCACCTTGACCACAAAGATCAGCCGGGCAGGAAGACCTACCGGCTTGAACCGGCCAAAGTCACGAAGTTTGAATTCAACGTGGATCCTCCAATCTACAACGCGAGCCTGGAACTCCTGATTCAGATGAAGGAGGGCGAAGAGACCGCCAAATCGCTCTCCAGTGGACTCGTTTTCGAAGACCTGGAAAACATCCAGTCCATCCGCATCCGATGGTTCTCGGGCCGGTATCGGCTTGTCTACGATGTCCCCAAAGTCGCCGGCATGCCCAATCCGCGGAGCGAAATCGACAACCTCTTCGATATCAAATTGAACGATCTGAAGGTGCGGAACGAACGGATCCTTCGGGAGACCATGGTGGACGCCGTTCAGTTTCAGTGGGATCCGCATGTGATCGGCCGCGCGGAATTCCCCGAAGGATTCTTTCCCAAGACCTGGGGAACGGTCACTCCCCGCGAGTTGCTGGCACTCTATCAGGAATACTGGAAAGGCGAACCCTTCATCCTGGATGCGGAGACCTGCACCTTCCGCAGGGTTTGGGAGAACCAGTAAGCCTGGTACTGCCCTCCACCCGCCATTGACACGCTTCCCTCGAATCGCATAGTGGGCGGATGCCGGACAAGTTTGATGTGGGTTATGTGGCCAAGCTGTGCCGCCTGGAGCTAACCGAGGAAGAAACCGAACGTTACCAGGGTCAACTGGACAAGATCCTGGATTATATCCAGATCCTGGAAACGCTGGATCTGGAAGGAATCGAGCCCACGGCTCACGCTTCACCGGTATATGATGTGATGCGAGAGGACGAACCGCGCGAGTGCCTCTCCCGTGAAGATGCGCTAAAAAACGCGCCTCAGGAAGCGCTGGATCAGTTCGCCGTCACCAAAGTCGTGGAGTAAACGCACATGGACCTGTCCAAACTCTCCATTTCCAAACTGCGCGAAGCCTATCAATCCGGCGAAGCCAGTCCCAAGGACGCAATCGAGTCGATTCGCAAGGCCGTAGACGCCCGCGATAAGGAGGTCGGCGGCTACCTGAATATCGACTTTGATGCGGCCCTCAAGGATGCCGACAAGGTGGATCTTTCCTTGCCCCTGGGTGGGGTTCCCATCGCGATCAAGGACCTGATCAACGTTCGGGATCAGCCCTGCTCCTGCGCCTCCAAGATGCTGGAAGGCGGCTATATTTCTCCCTATGACGCCACGGTCATTCGCAAGCTGAGGGCCTCCGGCGCGATTCCGCTGGGTCGCACCAACATGGACGAGTTCGCCATGGGATCCTCCACCGAGAACTCCGGGATCCAGCTCACCCGCAACCCCTGGGATTTGGAACGTTCCCCTGGGGGCTCCAGCGGTGGGTCCGCCGCCGTGGTGGCCGCCGATACCGCGATTGCGGCCTTGGGTTCGGATACGGGCGGTTCGATCCGTCAGCCCGCCGCCTTCACGGGGTGTGTGGGAGTGAAGCCCAGCTATGGACGTGTCTCGCGCTACGGACTCGTCGCATTTGCATCTTCGCTCGATCAGATCGGTCCCATGACCAAGACGGTGGAAGACTCCGCCCTCCTCCTGCAGGCGATCGCGGGAGCTGATGAGATGGATTCCACCTGCCTGAACGAGGCCGTGCCGGACTACAACCAGTCGCTGGGGACGGATCTCAAAGGGATGAAGATCGGCTTGCCCAAGGAATATTTTGCCGAGGGAATCGACGCGGATACCAAGAGCGCGCTCGAGACCGCCATCAAGCAACTGGAAGACTTGGGCGCGGAACCGGTTGAGGTGTCTCTGCCCCATACGGAACCGGCCGTGGCCGTCTATTACATCATCGCGCCTGCGGAAGCCTCCGCCAATCTGGCTCGCTTCGATGGCGTGCGTTACGGGCATCGTACCGAGCACATCGAGGAAACCACCTCGGGCGACAGTCCCCTGCTCCAGCACTACAAGAAGAGCCGCGCCGAAGGCTTTGGCGATGAGGTGAAGCGACGCATCCTCCTGGGCACCTATGTCTTGAGCGGTGGTTACCACGACAAGATTTATGTGCAGGCTCAAAAGGTGCGGACCCTGATCCGGCAGGATTTTGAAGAAGCCTTCCAGAAAGTCGACGCGATCATCTCGCCGACCACCCCAAGTCCGGCCTTCAAGATCGGCGACCTGAGCAAGGATCCGCTCCAGATGTATCTGACGGACATCTTCACGATTGCCGCTAACCTGGCAGGCCTTTGCGGGGTCAGCATCCCCTGCGGTTTCTCCCAGGGCGGTCTGCCGATCGGTATGCAGATTCTGGGCAAGCCGCTGGACGAAGGTTCCATCCTCAAGGTGGCCCATGCGTATGAGCAATCGACGGACTGGCATCAGCGACGCGCTTTCGACTGATGAAATCTGCTTCGACATCCGTCTGACTGGTTGGAGATGTATCTCAGCCTCGATCCACACAAAATCATCAAGACCGCGGACCAGCTCTCCAAGCGGATGGATGAGCGCTTTCCGGACCGCGGACTCTCTGAGGTCGCCAGGGAAATCTGCCAGATGACCCGGGAGACCACGGCCGTCGCTCGATGGCTGCAACGCCCCATGATTTGGTATCGGGTCGTCGCGGGCACCTTGATCGGCCTCATCTTCCTCATCTTGGGCTTTCTGCTGATCACGGTGAATCCAACCGCCAACGAAGTGGAAGGCCTCGGTTGGCACGAAGTGGTCGAGGTGCTTGAGGCGGGCGTCAACGATCTCATCTTCCTCGCGGTCGCCATCTTTTTCCTAATTCGCGCCGAGCGCCGGTTCAAGCGGGAGCGGGCTTTGCAAACCCTGCACAAACTGAGGTCGCTGGCCCACATCGTGGACATGCATCAGCTCAATAAGGATCCGGATACCTTCGCGCAGACTTACCGCAAGACGGCATCCTCACCGGAGCATCACATGAACCCTTCCGACATGAAGCGCTACTTCGACTATTGTAGCGAGATGCTGTCCCTCTGCGGGAAGATGGCCGCCCTGATCGTGCAGGACTTCAACGACCCGGTCACCCTGACCGCCGTGAATGAGATCGAGATTCTCACTACCGGTCTCAGCCGCAAGATCTGGCAGAAGATCATGATCGCCAGTTCGCTGGGGAATCTGGGCGCCTGAGAGCTCAAGCAAGGGCTTTGAGTTGAATCTGAAGCTCCTGACATCGGGTTCCAAGAAAGAGGCGCGAAGCGCTGCAGTCTTCAATAGCCCGGGTTGAGCGATAGCGAGGCCCGGGTTCGATCGCCTTTCCCCCTAGCGCGAAGCGGTGGCACCTGAGAATCGCAAGTGTAGTGCCGGCGCTGCGCGCCTCGTCATTAGAGCATTTTAAGTGGAGATGTAGATGTATGGGAGGTGTAGTGTGGAAGTCATGCCGGATAGAACCATTCTCTAGGCCGGAGGCCTGCAAGTTCGGTAGCCGGTGGTAAAGCGAGGCACGAGCGACACCACCGGAACCCAACCAAGCTGGACGAACCCCAAAAGGGGTTCTAGGAAGCTCCCTAAAGGAGGTTACCCTGCCTTCACGAACGACGCTTTCCAGGGCCCCGCTGGGGACCGTCGATTCTCATCTCTTTCCGGTGGTGTCGCTCGATGCTCTCGCTCGGCCACCGGCTACCAAACTTGTAGGCCTCCGGCCTTGAGAATGGACTTCCTCGCTTTCACGGTTTGCGAAGCTTCTTTGGGCAGACACCTCCATTCCGATATGCTTCAGGCTTGGCTTCCGCGGGAAGGTTTGGATCCGCAAAGTGCTCTAGTTTATTGAGTTTGCTGGTGGAACTGTAGCCGCAAACCGAGGCAAGGCATTCGGTTCCAATCACTTGGACAAACCTTGGATGGTCCCGTTGGGGGAGATTCAACTTCGAGCACTTTCGAGAACCCGGCCAGTGCCGGGGAAACTTTTCGGCGGCAAACCCTGGCAGCGGGGTTGACGGGACACTTGCGGATTCCGCAGAATGGCTGTCGCACGCCAGATTTGCCCCGTTCTTTCCCCTTTTTTGCTGTAGCGCCGGGGAACGTTCCGGTATGATTTGGCTAACTTAACCAGCTTTCCATACGTCATAGACAAAAGTCAGCCTCCTCTACGATAGTTCTACCTACCTCTGGACTTGGCCCCAGCCCGTCCGCTTGACCGTTTTACTCATGAAATCCTCGACCCTACGGACCCCCTTCAGCTTGTTCGCCGTTATTGGCCTGATCTTTGGCCCTTCCCTATCCCACGGGCAGGAAGAACTCCAGGATCTTTACATCAAGGCCACGACCGCGGCTCAGCAGGGACAATACCAGGAAGCGCTTCAGACTTTTGACACCATCATCCAAAAGTTCGCCAATCCGGAAGAAGACTTCAGTTGGGATGACTGGGGTCCCATGTTCGGCGGTGTGTTCTACGATAAGGGGCTGATCCACCTTCAGATCGGCCAGTACGATCAAGCCCGGGAATGCTTCGAGAAATGTTACAACGACTACCCCAACAAGATCCCGCATGGCAGCCGCAACCAGAAGGCTCGGAAAGACAGCACCAACATGCGCTGGGAGCTGTCACTTTTTCAATGGGGCTACGCCGAGCAGATGCTGGGCAACTACCAGGAAGCCCTGGATCTCTATGACCAGTTTATCGCCGCCAAGCCGGATCCGTCCGTGCTTCGGGATGTGGAAGCCTCCTACGTGCTGCGCCGCGGCATCTGCATGATTGGCATTGGCAAGTATGATGAAGGTGAAGCGGAGATCACCCGCCTCTTCAGCGAGTACGACAGCTTTGCGAGCCGGCCCTCCGGTCAGCTTCTCTTCATCTCCATGCTCGAGCTCGCCAAAGGCTGGATCAAGAAGGCGGAGATCGACCCGGATGCGGCGGAAGTGGCCGCCCACGACTCCTCAGGAATATCGAGGGCTGGTGGATCAGTATTTCCGCATGATGGCCGCGGAAGCCCGCAAAGACCAATGAAGTACCTTTTCCCCCTCCTTCTGCTTATTTCCCTTGGGAACCCCGTTCCGCTGAGTGCACAAGTCCGCACGGACAACGTCTTTTCCAAATACCGCTCGGAAGTGGAAAAGGCCGTGGATCGAGGCCTGGATTACCTGGCGAGGGAACAGGAAGAAGGCGGCCATTTCAGTGACAAGTACGGGAAGTCATCCGGCATCGTCGGCCTGGTGGGCATGGCCTTTCTTTCCACGGGAGAGCTCCCTGGTTATGGCAAGCGCGGCGAGACGATCGACAAGTGTATCGAGTTTATTCTGCGGAATCAGCAGGCAGATGGCATGCTCGATGCTGGAACAGACAGTGGTCACGGACCCATGTACGCGCACAACATTGCTACGCTTTTCCTCTCGGAATGTTCCGGAATGGTATCCCCGGAAGTTCAGAAGCGTATCGACCCGGCGCTCGCCAATGCCACCCGGCTGATCCTGCGAGCTCAGGCCGTGCCCAAGAGTGAAGGGCACCAGGGCGGGTGGCGTTACAAGCCGGATTCCCGGGACAGCGATCTCTCTTGCAGCGGGTGGGCGCTCATGGCCCTGCGCTCCGCCAAGTTAAATGGTGCGCCCGTCCCGGAAGAGGCCATTCAACAGGCTGTGGAGTACATTTTCTCCAAGCACGACAGCCGGGCTGGGAAATTCGGTTACATGGACAAGGAAGGTCATGCTGACACACTGACCGGATGCGGATTGCTCTGCCTGGAGCTATGCGGATACCACGGGACCGAATCGACCTACCGCGCGGGCGACTTCATTCTAAAAACTTACCAGAACTTACCACGGAATTCCCACGAGATTTACGGCAATTACTACAACGCCCAAGGCACTTTCCAGCTCGGCGGAAAGTATTGGCAAAATTATGCGGATTGGATGTATAATCACTATTTACCCCAACAAAAAGCCAATGGTTCTTGGCAGTCGTCTTACGGCCACGTCTACGGCACCGCAATGATGGTGCTCTCCTTCACGGTTCCCTACCGGCAACTCCCGATCTACCAGCGGGATGAGACGGTAGATGAGAACTAGAATCCAGGACTGTGGAACCTCGGTTCTACGGGCCATGTGATTCGTTATCGAAAAAGCGAATCAGTTATGTTAGTTCCTCTTAAAAGTAGACGTCAAAACTTCTTAGATAGTCCGGGAAGTTTCTTTGCTATTTCTGACCGGCAGTGTACGATGCCGACAATGAGAGCGGTTTCCTCTCTCCATTTCTCTGAGTTCCTTTCTCTGGTTGTCTCCCAGGCGCCTTGCCTTCACCAGACCCGCCAACGACTCCTCTCTCCGCTACTGCACTCTCTGGGAAATTGCTTCCCACTCTCGACTCTCCGTCCTGGTCCGTTTGGGCTGGGCCGATTCAACACAGCCTGAACCTCAATACACGCTTCATGATCAACAATAACGACGACTCCTTCCAAGGCGATTTCGAATGGGACGACGAAGCTGGTGAGTTCGATTTCGAATTTGAATTCGAACCTGAATCGGAATTTGAATTGTCTTCCGAACTTGAGGAGGCCGAGCGCCAGATCCGCATCCAACGAATGCGGGAAGAACTCGAACGCATTGGGGGAGACTGGAAAGCCGTCGCGGAGGAAGACGATCTTTCTCCGGAAACGGAGGAAGCCATGCTGCAGCGGGTTCTCTACCTCAAGACTGCTCCCCGTACTACTTTTGCCAAAATGCTGCTCACTGATGGTGTGGAGTTGCCCTCTCCAGACATGCTGGAGAGCGAAGCCGAAGTCCATGCCAAGCTTTGGGAAGTCATTCATGGCCTCGCCTATCGCCGGGTATTTCTTTTCTACACGAACCATCTGAGTAATCGCGAGCTCTACACCAAGATGTGGACCGAACATCTCAACCAGAAGACCATCGACATGTCCTGGGATGAAGATGCGGGTTGCTATCTGGATCTACTGGATGGCCAGAACAACGAAGATGCTCAGATCTGGTTGCGTTACTACGCGGATGAGGAAGAGCGCCAGTGGTGGAATGACTCCATGCACAATGGCGAACTCTCCCTGCCACCTTCGGAGGAACCGCCCTACAGCCGCGATGAACTCCTGCCCAAGCGGGAGCACTACTAGCATTCATCGCACAGTTCCCGAATTTTCCTTACATTGCCGCGCTTTTTAACGGTAATCGTTCGTTGCACCCTGCCACAAGCAGAGTAACGCTATTGAAACATGACCGACGCTAAAGCTACCCTTTCTAATACCAAGGAAATCGACTCGATCTTACGGGCAGAGCATCCCGATGTGTTTTCGTTTCTTGGTCCCCATAGGGGAGAAAAATCCGGCAAAAAAGGCTGGATCATCCGTGTGATCAGACCGGACGCCAAGTCCCTGCGGGTGGTTTGCGATGACAACGCCACGATCAACGCGGACAAAGTCCACAAAGACGGATACTTCGAAGCCTGGATTCCCGATCCGGACGAGACCGCCCCTAAGTACGCCATCGAATGGGTGGGTTTTGATGATGAAAAGCATCGCTTGAGCGCGGACCCCTACTCGTTTGGGCCAGTGCTTGGCGAGCATGACGCCTACTACATCGGTGAGGGTAAGCACCGCCGGCTTTTCAAGGTTCTCGGCGCTCAGCCCAAGGAAATTGACGGAACCAAGGGGATGTCCTTCGCGGTCTGGGCCCCCAATGCCAAACGGGTCAGCGTCGTCGGAGACTTTAACCAGTGGGATGGGCGCGTTTTTCCCATGCGCAAACGCATCGAGGCGGGAGTC
>JBHIXE010000049.1:11116-20047 GCA_041984905.1 Verrucomicrobiales bacterium
TTTGTGCCAGACGTTCCCCTGGGTGAGCACTACAAATTCGAAATCGTCGGTGCCCACGGCAATCTCTTCGTCAAGAGCGATCCCTTTGCCACCTACAGCCAGACGCGGGAACAGACGGCCTCCATCACCCATGACCTTTCTCTCTATGAGTGGCATGACAAAAAGTGGATGGAGCAGCGTTCCAAGTTGGATGTCTACAAGAGTCCACTCAGCATCTATGAAGCGCACCTTGGTTCCTGGGCCCTGGTTCCCGAGGAGGGCAACCGCAACCTGACCTACCGCGAGTTCGCCGACCGCCTCGTGGAACACGTCAAGGATCTAGGGTTCACGCACATTGAGTTGATGCCCATTTCCGAGTTTCCCTTTGATGGTTCCTGGGGATATCAGGTGACGGGTTATTTTGCTCCCACGAGCCGTTTTGGCTCACCGGATGACTTCCGTTACTTCGTCGATACCTGTCACCAGAACGGTATCGGAGTGATTGTGGACTGGGTCCCCGGTCACTTCCCAAAAGACTCTCACGGCCTGGCCCTCTTTGACGGAACCCACCTTTATGAGCACTCCAATCCTCTGGAAGGCGAGCACAAGGATTGGGGAACCCTGATCTTCAACTTCGGCCGTACGGAGGTGAAGAACTTCCTCATCTCCAACGCCCTCTTCTGGATGGAAGAGTATCACATCGACGGCCTTCGGGTGGATGCCGTGGCCTCCATGATCTACCGGGATTACTCGCGGAAAGAAGGCGAGTGGGTCCCCAACCAGTATGGCGGCCGCGAGAACCTGGAAGCGCTCGACTTCCTGCGGGAGCTCAACACCGTCTGTTACGAGGAGCACCCTGGCATCATGATGATTGCGGAGGAATCCACCGCCTTTGGCGGCGTCTCCCGTCCCGTCGAGACCGGCGGTCTCGGTTTCGGCTTCAAGTGGAACATGGGCTGGATGCATGACTTCCTGGAATACATGGCCAAGGAGCCGATCCATCGCCGGTATCACCATGACACGGCCACGTTCTCGATGATTTATGCCTACCATGAGAACTTCATCCTGGTCCTGAGCCATGATGAAGTGGTGCATGGCAAGCGCTCGCTTCTGGACAAGATGCCGGGAGACAACTGGCAGAAGTTTGCCAATCTGCGGATGTTCTTTGCCTGGATGTATGGTCACCCCGGCAAGAAGCTACTCTTCCAGGCCGCCGAAGTGGCTCCGTTCACCGAGTGGGACTGCGAGAAAAGCGTCGACTGGCACCTGCTCCAATATCCAGAGCACCAAGGTGTCAATCGCCTCCTCGCGGATCTGAACAAGGTCTATCGCGAAGAGCCCGCTCTGCACCAACTCGACCATTCGCACGAAGGTTTTGAGTGGATTGTAAGCCATGACTACGACAACAGCGTCTTTGCTTTCCTGCGGAAGGGCGATGATGGCGACCCCATCCTGGTAGTGGTCAATGCAACGCCAATCCCACGCCCGAGCTATCGCCTCGGCATCCCCCAAGGTGGGGCCTGGGAAGAGATCCTCAACACGGATGCCGACAAGTATGCCGGTTCTGACTGTGTCACCCGGGACAAGGTGGAGGCCTCTTCGGAAGGCTACCACGGCCGTCCCTACTCGCTGGAACTTTCCATTCCGCCATTGGCGACGATTTTCTATCGGCCCGCGAAATAGGCATCGTCCGCAGAGTCATTCCATTTCAAAAGGCTGCGTCACTGATTGTGATGCAGCCTTTTGCGTACCGGGCGCTTAGGTCGTCTGGCCATCTCGATCGCCTCTCCCGGACCAAAAGCCTGAAATTCTGATCCGCTTTTCTGTTGCCCCACAGAGTTGTCTTTGGAACTATGGCCCCATGGACTCCGGAGAAGGCGCAGTGGCGAAGATCAACGCCGGCAGGCTGATGATTTTTGTGGATGGCGAGAGCTTTCTCATGGCGGTCCGGCAGCTCTTCTACTACGAATTCAATCGGGAAGATTACCTTCCTCAGGCCGCCAAGTGGCGATGGTTCTTCAACTCCATTGCCAACCTCGTCCACGCGACCAGTCATGAGGTTCGTTGGTACACGATCAAGGAATTGGATTACCTCCCCTATGCCGATTGGGAGCACGGCTCCTACGAAGATTGGGAACGCAAGCTCATGCAGATGAATGGGATCTCCGAAGAATTGGAGCGGAAGACCACTCAAAAAGGGCGGCAGAAAGTCGTGAACTATTACCGTAACCTCTTCAACGACAACATGCAGACCATGCAGCAGCGCCTGGAAAAGTGGCACCGTCTGCAGAACGAGGTCAGTGAGGAGTGTCCTGAAGTGAAGTTCTGCCGGCCGGGTTGGCAAGCCTGTCACCTGGACAGTTTCAGACTGGAGAAAGAGAAAGGCGTCGATATCGGGCTGGCTGTGGATCTCGCGCTGATGGAAGAGGATTACGACACCGCCCTGCTCTTCTCAGGTGACGGCGATTTTGTCCCCGCGATTCATGCCATGCAGGCGCGCAAGAAGCAGATCGGCAATGTGGAATACGAGTTTCGCAATGGCACCATTTTCCGCGGCACCGCTCGCCGGCTCGCAGAAACTGTCGACTTCACGCTGGAAATCCCTTTCGAGGACATGGCGGAATTCCTCGGGATCGAGCTGGGTGCCGAAGCTGTGAGCTGAGGCAAGTTCGGTGTGGTCTCAGTAAGAGCGTAGCTGCCTGGCGCCCTACTACTTATCGAATTTTCCCACTAGCTCCGACCTCGCCTGCTCAAGAGCCTCCCGGCTCTGGTTGAGCCCCTCAAATCCACCGAACTCGATCCCGCAATAGCCGCGCCAACCTGCTTCCAGGACGATGTCGAGCATCTTCACGAAGTCGATCTTCACCTGGTTGCCCTCGGCATCCCAGCCCATGTCCTTGACGGACACGCCTTTGGCGAAGGGCATCAGCTCTCGAACGCCCTGGTAAGAGTCGTAGGTTTCCCCGTCCTTGATCTTGAAATTGCCGAAGTCCGGCAACGTGCCACAACGCTCGTGGTTGACTGTTTTCATGACTTCCACCAGCCACTTGGCGTTGCTGGAAAGTCCACCGTGGTTCTCCACGATGACGTTCATGTCCGCTTCGGCCCCGTAAGCCGTGAGTTGGGAGAGGCCATCGGCCGCGAGCTTGACCTGCTCTTCCCAGGTGCCTGAGCTGCCAGCGTTCACCCGGATGGAGTGACAGCCCAGGAACTTGGCGGCTTCAATCCACTTGCGATGATTCTCCACGGTTTGCTTGCGCTTGGCCGCGTCCGGATCGCCAATGTTGCCTTCCCGATCGCACATGATGAGGACGCTCTTCACGCCCAGGTCATCGGCCCGCTTCTTCATCTCGGCCAGGTAAGCCTGATCCTGAGCCTTATCCATGAAGAACTGGTTCACGTATTCCAAGGCGTTGATCCCATGCGCATGCGCGACCTCGGCAAATTCCAGATTGTCGATCTCACCGGCGCGGATGGCCTGGACCAGGGTCCATTGAGCCAGGGAAATCTGAAAGAGCGGTTTGGGTTCAGCATTCACGGCGGCAATGGGGAGACAGGCGGCTCCCGCAGTCAGTCCGGTCGTGGCGAGAAAGCGTCTGCGTGATTGGGGGTTCATGAGAGAGGGACGATATTCCGGTTTGCTCCCCCCGCGCAAGGAGTAAGCTTAGCGGGTATCGAACGATGACCGTCACGGAGAAACAGCAGCAACTGATCGAGGATTACTCGCTCATTGAAGACCGCCAGGAACGGTTCAGTGCGATCGTGAATCGTCCTGATGTGCTGCCGCCCCTGGACGAGTCGGAGAAAGTCGAGGCCAATCGCGTGCCTGGTTGCGTCTCCAGCGTCTGGCTTGTGGGCTCTTGTGAAGGCGGGATTTGCCGGTTTCGCGTCGATGCGGATTCCTCGATCGTGCGCGGCGTGGCCATGCTGCTCTGCGAGCTCTACGACGGTCAACCCGCAGCGGACATCGTGAGCACGGAACCCACCCTGCTCGAAGCCCTCCGAATTGGCGATCAGCTCTCCCCCACCCGCCGCAAAGGCCTGGGCCACATCCGCGCCGCGATTCGTCAGTATGCGGAAAGTTGCGTGGCGGCCTGAATTAGAGCGTCTCTACTGCTTTAATCACAGGTCTGAGGTATCGATCCCCAATTCTTCCAACACGGGCACCAATTCCTCACGGAGATATTCCCGACCGCGCTCGTCTGACTCTTCGCGCAAGATGTATAGCCACACCTCCTGATGCTCCCGGACAAACTCGGCGCCTCCGGGCAGTCGCCCCATCTGCTGGAGGGTATCCCGAATAAAACTGATGCCGTAATGTCTCCGCCAGCGAATCCGGCTCATGAACTCGAGGATATGGCTGTAGTAGGTGTCATAGATCCATTGAGGGCGATCCTGATCCAGGTTCTCCATGACTATTGGAAGATACCAGTAGGCCTCATGTCCCCAGGGATCCGGAGGAAGGGGGCGACTCGCTTCAAAAAAGTCTTGTCCGAGTTCTTCCATGAAATCGAACGCCTCCTCATACTGACTCGTCGCTATCAGATTCTGCAGCTTCCCATAGCGATACTGCTCTTTCTGCACCGGCATCGTAAGGATGATCCAGGCAGCAATGAGAACGCCGCACAGGCCCAGGGACACCACCGGAACCTTGGCGGTCTCCACTGGAAATCCCCGCTGACTCTTCATGGCACCTGCCTTTGCCCCGACTATCGAAACTCCAATCCAGAAAACGAAGGTCAGAATCCCCGAAACCTTGAACACGTTCTCCCTCACGCTCTGCATGTAGCGGTCGACAGCGGTGGATTCCAGAGAGATCCCCCCCATCGAGGAGGCGAGATCGATATGCAGGAAGCTGGTAATCGCAACTGCCGCACATACTTCCATACTGAGGGGTGTCAACACGACCAGAGCGCATTGCCACCAGCCACACTTCGTCACGACTTGAAAGACCCGAACGATCAAGAGCACGCGCCAGACGGATACCAGGCTCAAGAGAGCGACATTGCATTTGGCGGCGGCTAGCGGATCCATCCATTGTTCTACGGGGATTGCATAAAGCCATGCCAAAGGCGCCGTGAAGAGAAAGGCTCCTAGAAAGGTCCAATATTGACCGCCAAACGATTTTGCTCCTTCCGATCGACCCAGCCGAAGCAGCGGGAATGCAAACATGAAGATGAAAAAGGAGGAAAACAGCGGAGCGATGAAGGGCCCCATGAGCCGTTCCCCATGGTGCACGAGCGAGACTTGATCGTAGTTCCGCGCCAGTGGCGTCGTCGCAACCAGCAGCACCCCAACCAGGATCGACCATCGGCTTGAGACAATGCGTTCGATCGCGGAACGATTACCGATCTGGAAGAGGAGAATATCTAGAGCGCGCTGCATTGCTGTGGGGATTTAGGTAGATCTTTGTTCGTCATGCAGCCGAGCGCTTCTCCAGGATTTGTTTTCGCAGATGCTGGCGGTATCGCCGGGACCGTTCCGCGACGAAATCGGGATGATAGAGTTGGGCGGCGAGCGTTTTGAATCCCCGTTCCAGTTCGTCCACGCTCATCGTGTCGGGCTGGAAGTTGATATCGAAGAGCGTGCAGCGCTCGCTGGCTCCCTCGACCAGGATTCGCCCAGATTCGGAAAGCCTGTTGTAGAGAGGCGTTCCAGGAAAGGGAGTCAGATAGGTGATCTGGACATCGTACAAGCCACTCTCCCTGACAAAGCTCAAGACACCTTCAAAGCTCTCCGGACCGGAACCGTCCATTCCCAGGATGAAACATCCGTTCACCGTGATCCCATGGCGCTGGATGCGCTCCACCGCTTCCAATGCCCGCGCAGCCCGTCTGGCTTTCCAATTGGATCGAAGTTCTACGCCGTCCAGAACAGCTTGATCGGGGCTCTCGAACCCGATCAGGATCTGGCGGCAACCCGCCTCGCGCATGAGACTCAACAACTCCTCATCCTCTGCCACCCCGAGGTCGGTCTCCGTGAACCAATGCACGCCTTCCCGAGCCAGAGCTCTCATAAGGCCTTTGGCATGAGCGCGATCCACGAAGGTGTTGTCATCGGCAAACTCAATGAAGGGAGATCCGAACAGCTCCTTGATTCGTCGAATCTCAGCGATGACTTTTTCGACGGGTTTCACCCGAAACCTGGGATGCAACCGGATCGATGCCGCGCAGAACTCACAGGAGAGCGGACATCCTCGCTGGGTCTGTACCGTAAATCGCGGGTAGCGATCCGGGCTTAGAAGGTGAAACGCCGGCATAGGCGCGTCCGCCAGCTCGAAGGCTTGATGGCTCGCGTCATAGATTGCCTGAAGCTGGTGGGTTTCCAGGTCCTTGACCACCTGCGGCCAGACCATCTCCCCTTCCCCAATACAGACAGCATCCGCGTGCTGCCCTGCTTCATCTGGAGCCAGAGTGGCATGAAGGCCTCCAAGAATGACGAGGACTCCGACTTCCCGGAAACGGTCCGCCAGTCGAAAGGCTTCCTTGGCAGTTGCGCTCAATGTAGAGATGCAGACTGCATCCCAATCCTGAGGCAGATGGTCCATCTCGACATCGCGAATTTCCACATACTCGGTCTCGATGGACTCAGGAGTCAGCCCCGCCAGAGTGAGCAACCCCAGACTGGGCAGGGCTTCAATTTCCCGGGCGCGACGGCTCACCGAGGGAAAGCTCAAACCTAAGTCCAACAACGCCCTCTGACACAGCCGCAAACCGGAAACGGCCACAAACCCAATTCGCATCTACCAGTGCTAACATAGTTAGCCCACAGAAGAAAAGCCTCCTGTCCCGGTCCTTTCGATCTATTTGCACTCAAGTCGAAATGACGGACGGTGGACCATGAAAAACGTCGAGATTCGGGCGCTGACCGAAGCAGACTGCGAAGCCTTCTATCACCTGCGCAGGCGAGCACTGATCAAAGAACCTCTTGCGTTCGGTTCCTCCCCTGAGGAGGACCGACTATCCTCTCCTGATGCAGCCAGAGAACTGATTGGTGGATTGTCCCCGGATGACCAGATCTTTGGTGCGTTTTCTCCCGAGTTGGTCGGCATTGTGGGGCTGATCCGCCAAAAGCGCATCAAGAGCCGCCACAAGCTGAATCTCTGGGGCATGTATGTGGCGCCCGAGTTTCGAGGCCAGGGCGTTGGGCATGGTCTGGTGAAAGAAGCGATCGCATGGGCGTCATCCACGGATGCCAAGACGATTGGCTTGAGCGTCAGTTCGGAGTCGACTGCAGTGCGTCTCTACCAGCGGCTCGGGTTCCAAATCTGGGGAACCGAACCTCGGGCGCGAATCCATGAGGGCCAGGTGATGGATGAGCACCAGATGTATCTGGACCTGGACTAGCTATTCTCCCGCCAGCCCAAACTCATGGACCGTTGCTACACGGTGAGGCAACTCGGGATGGATCTGGACCTTGGCCCTCATCTTGATGGTCTTGCCATTGAGGAGAGCTGCTTGCTGATAGTCCAGACCACTCGGCTTGGGTTTAAACTTCTTGGAGGGGATCCGGAAGCTCAGTCCATCGTTTCCGTGCACGATCATATCGGAGTCCTTGAGCCAATCCTCGGAGGTCGGTTCTCCCCGGACCTCCAAGGTTCCCACGATCTCCATTTCTTCATCTCGAACGACACCCGGCCCCAGCGGCAGCATCTTCTCGATGGAAGTGATCGTGTGATACTTGCCGGATTCATGCAGCACACATTTGCCGACGATGTGATAACGCCCCACCTCCAGGCCTTCCCTTTCCTTCATCATGGCAGCGCCTTCCGCGGAAGTCTTGGAGCAGAGCTCCTTCGGGTCTCCAGGTAGGATCAGCAGGGAGAACCCGTTTTCCGGATGGGGAATAAAGAACTGGTGCACGCCATCTTTCTCCCGGGTCTTGCCCTTGAGATCAAAGGAGAGTTCCTCCCCAGAGGCCGCGGGTAGACTTACCAAAAGGAGGCCGCTGAAGAGGAAGAAGGAAACGATTGTAGAGGGTTTGGGATCCATCGGTCTTTGTGATTGCAGAATGGATCTCCCAAACACTTGGCAAGTGTTGCAGTTTTCTCCAACAAACTAATCCAATCGCTTCACTCGTAGGTCTTTCCAGAAGACTCGGTCGCCAGCTTCCCAGCGTTGTCCGCCATGCACCTGGAGCGCAATCGCGCCGGACTCCTGCACCACTTCCGCGGCCTTGGAACGATCAAACTTGGGATGCGTCGTCTTGGCAGCATTGAACCGGCACACCTTCAACCCGTTCAGCCACACTTCGATCGTGGGCATCAACTCGCCCGTGCAGCGAATCCGCATCTGGTTCCACTCCTCCGTTTTCCAGGCATCGAGCCACTCTTCCTGAGTGCAGCACTCTTCGTAGACGCCTTCCGGCCAATCGCTGGTGCGGCTGTCCACTGCCATCTCCAGTTCCGGCTTTTCCGGGTCGATCCGGGAGAATCCAAAAGGGCGAAAGGGAACGCTGTAGGGCTTGGTCTCCAGACGCACATGACCTACGCTGCCGTGATCGTGGTGATCCACGTAGACCTGCCAACCGCCGCCCTTCTCATCGGTGCGCAGGAAGACACCGCTGTCCGGGCCCCAATCCGGCTTGAGGGAGAGCTCCAGCTCAAACTGGGAGAAAGATTCATCCGTCAGAAGCAGGCCGCCATTCCCTGAGCCAGGAGGATCCTGTTCCCCAAAGAGGACGCCTTCTTCCGTCACGCCCCAGTTGCCGCCCGTGCCATGCTGTCCGCGCTCGGATTGCTTGTGCCAGCCGGTCAGGTCTTTGCCATTGAACAGAGGTTTCCATTCCGCGTCGTCCTGGCCATGGGCGGCAATCGCAACGAGAACGAGCAGTGGGGGGAGAGTTGAGAGGGGTTTCATAGTCTATTCGCCATCCTGAAGACTGGCGCTGGTCGGGTCAAGGCCCCAACTTCCCTGACATTTGCTTGTTCCCCCCTTCACTCCAGGGTATGCA
>JBHIXE010000050.1:0-19887 GCA_041984905.1 Verrucomicrobiales bacterium
TAGATGCTTCCGTTGGTCGCGGGCTTGTAGACACCAGCAATGCGACCGCTGAGCATATCATCCGCCTTGGAGATGCTATTGGTGATCATGCCGGCGCTATCCACAGACATGAAATCCACGTCGAAGTAATCCCAACGCAGTCCACCGGTCAGGTCGAACTTCTCCGTGAGGTGGATGGTGTCAAAGACGTAGACCCCTGCGGAGAATGCCTCTGCGTCGTTGAACGCTCCGGTTCGCACGATTGCAAAGGGATAGGGATCATTGGGATTGGGAGCGAAGAGGTCCGTGGTCGGCGCCTCGGGACCAGAACGGGCGTAATTGCGGGATTCTTCCCAGGCCAACTCAAAGCCCGTTACAAGTTCGTGGGACACCTTCCCAGTATCAAAGAAGGACGTTATGTCGAACTGGTTGGAGAAGATGCTGTCGTCCTGATCTCGTGACTGATTCTGACGACGGATTTCCGATCCTACCCCCGTAAACCGAGGTGCCGTAATGACGGAATCCCGCCGGGTTTTCCCAATCCGAATCTGGTCGCGAATGGTCACGTCAGCGGAGAGATCATGCTCGAACTCGATCGTGCCAATATCCGTGGAGGTGTATTCGAAGTCCTTGGCTACCAACCCGTAGTAGTTGCCAAAGTCCACTGGAGGAGCACTGTCAATATAGTCCACCAGACGGGGGTCCGTGACAGAAGCGGAAACCCAGGGAATGCCGTAGTCAGGCTGGTTATTCTGCTCCAGGTGGAAGTAACTCAGCGTGACTCGGGTGTCCGTGTCCAGGCCAAGTGCCAATGACCCTGCGAGGCCCCAACGTTCCTCTTCAGCGGGACCGCGCCCAGGTGTCTCAGCCTGGTGGAAGAGCCCATTGAGCCGCACCGCGCTATGCGGTCCCAGAGGTTGGTTCACGTCCAGAGTGGTACGAGCCAAATCATTGGATCCACCAGAAGCGGAGATGTCATAGAAGGGTGTCAGACGTGGCGTCTTGCTCACCAGGTTCACAGTGCCGCCTGTCGATCCTCGCCCGGCATTGCTGGAAGAAGGCCCCTTGGCCACTTCCACCTGCTCCAGGTTGAAGGGGTCACGGGAATATCCCCCAAAATCGCGCACGCCATCAATGAAGAGATCCGTACGAGCATTAAACCCACGGATGGTCAGGTTGTCGCCTGCGGGCACTCCGCCCTCGCCTGCCTGGATGCTGATGCCCGGCACGTTACGCAGCACATCCCGAAGAGAAGTTGCGCCCTGCTCCTCGATCACTTCTTCCGTGATCACATTGTAGGTCTGCGGGATGTTCACCAGTGGTTGGGTGAACTTGGGACTGGCGACGGAGACCGGCTTATAGAGATCTTCTGCCAGGCTTTCCGCCACGTATTCCGGCAACTCCTCGCCACTGTCGACCTCCGCAGGCTCGTTGTCTTGAGCCTGAGCGGAGGTGAAAGCACCGAGGGAGCCTGCCGTACAAAGAGCAGTGGTCATGGCCCTGCCGGCACCGGAACCAAAGTGGTTCAGGCTGCGCAGGGAATCTTGAGGTTGTTTCATGTGTGTTGCGTGTTAGGTAAATGGTTAAAAGAGATTGGGACTCAGTCTCAATCCGGTCGCACAAGGAAGCCAGTCATGCGGATGCAGCCCGAGTTCCATGCCCGTAGATTCCCCGTTGAGATACTGCACCTGAGTGTGGGGATAATCCCGATCTCAACGAGCGATATTGAGACTCATTCTCAAAAACACCTTGCTTTGCAAGCCTTTTTTCCTATTTCTCCTTCAATCCCCCCTGCTTGCCAATCTCACCTCGGCCAGGCCGGGAACTCAGGAGTCTTTTCGTACTATTAATAACCATGTCATCTTCCCTCTCTTCTTCCTCTTCTCCGACAGTCCGCAATGGCTCTCGCAAGAACTACAACCGGGTCATGAAGATCGTTCGGCGCCTCCACATGTACACGGGCCTGTTGCTCCTTCCCTGGATTCTTCTCTTTGGATTCAGTGGTATGCTCTTCAACCATCCTGAATGGGGAGCAGTGGATGTGCTCGCGACAACCAATGGTCACCAGACCCAGAAACTGACTGGATTCGAAGCCCTGGACTCTCGTGCCCTGGCGGAAGAAGTCGTCGAGAGTCTGAATGAAGCGGCTCGAAGCATCGGCCGGGAAGGTGACGCCTATGCGCTGGTCCAGCCAGGGTCCGCCAAGGTGAGTGGACAACTCACTTATTCCACAACGACGGATCAAGGCCGGGCCATGGTGGTTCTGAGCGCCAATACCGGGGAAGCCAGCGTACGTCGTTTCCCAGAGAGCAAGAGCCAGGACCAGCCTGTGTTCCAGGGAAGCAAGGTAGCCCAGGATCTCGTGGACATGGAGGCGATCAATCGGCAGGCGGAGAAACTCCTCCGTGAAACCGGTCTGGAGCCCCAGGCTCCCCTCGCCCTCTCTGGCCGGGGCGGTCCGGAACTCCGCTTCCAGGTCGTGAGCAAGGAAGATGGCCGCAAGTGGAACGCCACCTACAGCCTGACCGATGGAAGCCTGGCTGGTCGCGCCACGGATGATTCGCCCGGAATGAACGCCTACAGCCTCCTCACGCGGTTGCACAAGACCCATCACTATCCGGACACCATGGGGGCGCGCTGGCTCTGGACTCTTGCGGCAGACACCACCGGACTCACCATGGTGTTCTGGGCACTGACGGGGCTCGCGATGTGGTGGCAGATGAAACCCACCCGCGTCCTTGGAGTCACCGCCATCAGTGTGGCCGCTGTCATTGGATTTGTGATCTTCTCCGGCACTCTCAATGAAATGACTTTCGGTCCAACCTCGCCACGCGCTGGTGGCGGCGGAGGGTCTCCCTCTACCGAGCGAAGTGAAAGCTCCCGCAGCAAACCTTCTGAGGATCGGAACCGGCCCGCCCCTGAAGAATCCTGAGCAAAGAAAAGGCGGTAGCAGGTTCCTTCCAGATCCTGCTACCGCCTGAAGAGTTCTTGGGTTTGGCAGTTATTCCCCGGCGGGGGTGCTCCAACCGGCCGGAGCATTCTTGTTCAATTCGCCAATCACCTGATCGGTAATGTCCTGCAGCCGCTCCGTGTTGGTGTAGGGAAGGGTTGGAACTCCATTCAGGCCGAAGGTGCGGTTCTGGACCATATCCAGGCCGATAGTCTGGGCGACCTTGGTAATGGCCTCGTAGATCTCCTTGTTCAGATTGATATGCGCCTGGCTGGCAGTTTGAGCCAGTTCTGTGTTGGCTACTTTCTGCAATTCAAGGGCTTTGCGCTGCATCTCATTGATCTCTGCGGCGCGTTTCTGGGCGTCTTTCAAAATGGCCTGTTTCTTTTCGTCGCTCAGGGTGGGATCCTGAAGTTCCAATTGAGCGGCCTGCTGAGCCTCCATCAGGTCTTTGGTTCCCTCGAGTTCCTGGGCCACTCTCTCCTGCTCTTTCTCCCGCTTTTCTTCCAGGGCTTTGCGCTCCAGATCCGTGCGATAGTAGTGACGTTGAATGCGTCCGTAGTCGACCACGCCGACCTTGAGTTCCTGGGCCTGTAGATTGAGCGGACCAAGAGTGACCAGTCCAAGCAGGACAAACAATGGGGCTGAGATGGATTTCATAGAAGGTACGAAGATGAGTTGAAGTTTGGAGTACGGCGCTCTGCGTTTCTTCGTCAGGGAAGCCTCAGAGACGGAAATCGCCGATGATGGCAAAGCTCTAAATCGGACCGCCCCGACTGGAGCCAAAGGAAGAAAACAGCGAACTGCCGCCCCACCAGATGCGGTGAGAGGAACCGAAAGTCAACCCGAAATGAGACTGAGTCCCAGTATCATGAGTTTCTCTTTGTGGGTATCCGCCGGGTTCCATCGTTCTACCTCACTAGGATTTTGAGGATTCAGCGGTCTGAACTTTGACTCGTCGTCTTTCCGCGACTGAGACTCAGTCTCAATAAACGATTGACTCCTTCCTATTCCCGTTTAACAGAAATCTCTACCTCCCTCTTCCACTGACCCGTGCGCCTCATAGCCCTTTCCCCTCATCTCCCCACGACCGTTGCCATCGCCCTTCTGGGAGCGGTGGTGGCGGTTCCCCTCTGGTCCCAGGAGGCCAGCGACTCCGACCGCACACCTCCCTCCCTCGCACAGGAGAAGGCTCGAGAGTGGGTCGAAGTCCAGAAGACCATCAGCGCCGAGGAATCCGCCTGGGTGCAGGAGAAGCAGGAAGTCCAGGACTTGATGGAACTGCGCAGAAAGGAGATCGCTCAGTTGGATGAAGTCATCGCCGCAGCAGGCACCCGGCTCCGCGATGCCGAAGAACAACGCACCGCCCTCCTGGCTGAAGAGAAAGAACTGCGAACGGAGCGCCAATTGCTGCAACAACGCATCAAGGAAATGGAGTCCAGAATTCGTGCTCTTGAGCCCAGCTTTCCTCCTCCACTTCGGAACAAGGTAGCCGATGCCCTTGAAAGGCTGGAGGTCACGGATTCCAGCTTGCCTCTTCAGAACCGTTACCGGGATGTCCTGGCGATCCTCACGGAAGCCGGAAATTTCCAGAACCAGATCACCGTCGATTCCGAAATGCGCGAACTCGGCGACGAACAGGTGGAAGTTCAAGTGTTCTACCTGGGATTAGGACAGGCCTACTATACAGACCGCTCCGGCCGTCACGCAGGTCATGGCGTGCCAACCACTGAAGGTTGGTCCTGGACAGAAGATCCCAGCCTGTCCTCCCGCATTCGCAAAGCCATCGCCGTGCATCAGAAGCAAGCCCCTGCGGAGCTCGTACGCCTTCCGCTTGAAATTAAGTAGCCGCAATGAACTTCGATCTTCCCAAGACATTGTTGCACCTCCTGAGCCTCCTTGCTCTGGCGTCCACTGCCCTGGCACAGGACGACGACACGAACCAGGACGAATTGGAGACCGCTTACAAGGCTGCAGTTGAATCCCTGGACGCCGATCTGACCGCGCAACTGGACGAACTGCGCGACGTTCGCGCCCGGATCGCCAAGGAGCGCCCCCCCCTTGCCAAAGAGTCCAACGCCATCGCCGCGGAAGTGCGTGATAAACGGAACAAGGTGCGCCTGGCTTTGCAGGAACGGGATGCTCTGGTCCACGACCTCAGCGCCATTTCCAACCGGGTGAAGCTCTGGCGGGATGAAAAGAACTACATCACCAGCCTCCTGGATGAACAGCGCAAGGAATCCGGTTCCGCGCTCTCCGTAGCAGAATTGGATCAGCTGACAGAAGGTGCCGGCGCAGCACCCACCCTCGCCGACCGGCTGGACCGGACGGTGGTGGCGATCGCCCGCCTGGAGGATTCCATCGGGGGAAAAGTGATGGCGGGCCAGGCTCTCGATTCCGAAGGCGTGGCGCGGGAAGGTACCTTCGTGACCGTGGGGCCTGCCGCCTGGTTTGTCTCCCAAGACAAGACGCTGTCCGGCATTGTCCTGGAGCGGGAAGACCTTCAGCCAGAGGTCGCCTCGGTTGGAGGAGTGGCGGGAGCCATCCAGAAGTTGAGCGCTGGCGAACCCGCCTCCCTAACGCTGGACCCAACCCAGGGAATCGCCCTGGCATTGGAACAATCCGAAACGACCCTGCTCGACCACATCCAGGATGGCGGGCTCTGGATCTACCCCATTCTGCTCCTGGCTCTCGTGGCCACCATAGCTGCGATCATCAAATGGTTCCAGATACTGCGAATCCGCGAACTACGGCCTGATGTCGTACGAGGAGTTCTGGAGGCACTCAGGAGAAACGATCCCGCGGCTGCCGAGGCCCAGATAGCGAGGCTTAAGCATCCCGCCAAGCACCTGCTCCAGCGCGGTCTCGAAGTTTCCGATCGCTCGCCGGATTACATCGAAGAGGCGCTTTACGAGAAGTTCGTGGAAGCCCAACCGAAACTGCAACGCGGGCTTATCTTCATTGCGATTGCTTCCGCCACGGCGCCTCTCCTCGGCCTGCTGGGCACGGTGACCGGGATGATCCACACCTTTGAACTGATCAACATCTTCGGTACCGGCGATGCCAAGTCTCTGGCTTCCGGCATCTCCGAAGCTCTGGTCACCACGGAGTTCGGCCTCATTGTTGCGATCCCCGCTCTTATCCTCCACGCCCTGCTATCGCGACGGGTCCAGGGCATCCTCTCCTCCATGGAGATCACCAGCCTGGCTTTCGTGAATGGAATCAGTGCTATCCAACCTCGAAGAGCGGCCTGAGATGAACGCCTTTCTCACGGAGCTACAACTACTTACGGAGGAAGGAGGCTGGGTCCTCTGGGGACTCTACGCCCTGGCCTTTGGCATCGCTTTTGCCCTGCTCTCCATCTACTCACTGCTCCAGTTGGGGGATTCTCCCTATCTGCCCAGCAAGGATTGGCGACGACTCTTGCGTCATCCGGAACGCTCCCGCACGGCCCTGGACCAATTGTCAGGCGAGCTGAGCTGGAACCATTCCGACAACGTGCTGCAGGAGATCGAGCAAACGCTCTTTGCCAAGCTGCGTCGCCGGATTCCCTTTGCCTTTGTGCTTATCGGCGCGGCACCTCTTCTGGGACTTCTCGGGACGGTGTCCGGGATGTTCAGCACCTTCAGCGGCATGTCCAGTTCTGCCGCGCAGGCTCCCGTCGACGTCATTTCCAAGGGGATCTCCGAGGCCCTGGTGACGACCCAGGCCGGACTCATCATTGGCGTTCCATCGCTGATTGTCTGCACCATGCTGCACCGTTACTCGCTCCGCTTGCAGAACGGCTTCGAGCAGGTCCGCTCCGCCTTGAACCTCAGCTTTCAACAAGCCGCCTGACCCAACGCTATGGCAAGACGTTTCCGCAGTTCCTGGCAATCCGAGAGCACGGGGGAAATCAACATCTCTCCCCTGATCGATATTGTCTTCATCCTGCTGATCTTCTTCATCGTCACCACGGTTTTTGTCGAAGAGACAGGGATCGAGATCACCAAACCACGAGCCGCTTCATCAGAAGATCTGGAGCGCAACAGCATTCTCATTGGCATCACGCCGGATGGAAAGGTGTTCTATGCAGGCCGAGAGATTGGCGTGGGCGGCGTGCGCCCCGTGGTGGGCCGTCTCATGCGCCAGGAGGAAATGCCCGTCATTATCCAGGCCGATAAGGCCACCCCTACGGAAACGACTGTTGCCGTACTGGATGAAGTGAAACTTGGCGGCGCCGCCCAGGTGTTCGTCTCAACCTTGAACGATTGACCATGATGAAGGTTCGCAGCACTTCGCTTGCCTCAGGTGCTTTTCTCTGGATGGGCCGCCTGGTAGGTGCCCTTGCCTTTACGGCCCTGCTCGTCGTATTCCTGGTCGGTACCCGCCTCCTCATGGGGGACCCTCCCATGGCCACTATCCGCACCATGGAAACCTTGGAAATTGCCGCTCCGGCACCTCCTCCACCACCGCCGGATCCCCTCGACGAGCCGCCACCGCCTCCCCCCAAGGTCCTGCCCAAGCTGGATTTGCAACTCGACCGGATCGCACCGCCTCTTAAGGCGACGCTCGACCGTAACGTCGACCTGACAATGCAGACCGCCATGTTTGAGCTGGAGGTCGATCCGCCACCCGCGCCCACTCCGGCACCGCCCAAACGCCCGGTCACCAAGCCCTCACCCTCTCCCAAACCGCAGCCGGTGATGAAAAGCACCTACAGCGCGGGCGAACTCGACTCCATGCCCCGGCTTCTGAACCGGCCCAGCGCCAGCTATCCATCCGACATGCTGCGGCAGGGCGTCCAGGAAGGCCGCGTGATTCTGGAAGTGGAGATCAGCACGTCTGGCCGCGTCAGTGTGCGCCGTGTCATCCAGAGCAGTCACAGCACCTTCGTTTCCATGGCATCCGACATTGCCCGGCGTGCCCGGTTCTCGACACCAACCAAGAACGGTACTCCCGTAACCGCCATCTACCAATGGCCCCTCGTGATGCGCCCCTGATTTCCCATGCGTTCCTTGTTTCCCATCCTCATCTTTCTTCTTAGCCTGGCACCTGGCTCGCATACCCATGCGGCCGAGCCCATCCCTGTCGACTCGTCCTTTTGGAAGAGCGCTCAGTTCCGGCGTGTCTTCACGGGAAGTTATGGAGTCGATGCCCGGATCGAACCGCGAATCGGAAGCGATGAGGAATCCGTGCTGGATTCAGTGGCGTCCTCCATGGAAGACGGGAACCGTAGTACGGCCATCTCCACACTGAAGAACTCTGACCTCACCAACTCCAGCGCCCCTCTCTCTTTCACGCTGGGCAATCTTCAGTTTGAAGCGGGTGAGAACGAGGAAGCCGTCGAAGCATTTGAAAACGCCATCAAGCTTTATCCAAACTTTCGGGATGCGCATCGCAACCTCGCAGTTGCCCTGATCCAGGAGCAGAAGTTTGATGAGGCAGAGGAACCTCTCACCCGAGCGATCGAACTGGGAGCTCAGGATGGGCTCAGCTTTGGCCTGTTAGGATACGTGCATCTCAATCACGAACGCTTTCAAGCAGCCTTGCAGGCCTACCGGCTCGCCCAGATCACCATGCCACGGGAAACCCAGTGGAAGCTCGGCGAAGCGCAGTGTCTCCTGGCGCTCGGATCCGTTCAGGAAGCGGTTGCCCTTTATCGCGAACTTCTGGAGCAACGCCCTACCGATCTGACCATCTGGCTGAACCAGGCGGATGCGTTTCTTCAGTTGGATGAGCCGGTCCAGGCCATCGCCAGTCTGGAAATGACGCGGCGCATGAACCAGCTCAAGCCTCAGGAACTGGTCCTGCTGGGACACCTCTATCTGAATGAAGGTTTATCCGCTCAAGCGCTGGAGACCTACCAGGCCGCCGTAAAGCACCAGAACCCCGTGGAGTTGGTCAAGGCCGTGGACGGCCTGGAGAACCTCTGCCGGTTCGAGCATTGGGAACCCGCCAAGACGCTCATTGCCACCATCCAGGAAACCTATGACCTGACTCAGGAAGAGAACGGTAAGGATGCGCTCGAACGTTCCCAGGCCCTGGTCGAATTGAAAGCTGGTGACGAAGCCAAAGGCGTGAAGCTCGTCCAGACGATCCTCGATCGAGATCCCCTGGATGGCCAGGCCCTCCTGCTCATGGCCAAGTACAAAGAGAGCAAGGATGAGCGGGAAGAAGCCATCATGTTGGCGGAACAAGCCGCTCGTGACGAAGACACGCGCTTTGATGCGCTGGTCTTCCACGGCCAGCTTCTGGTCGACCAACAAAAATTCGCGGAAGCCGTGGAGATTCTGGAGAAGGCGCTTGCTCTCCAACCCTCTGACGGGCTCCAGACCTACGTGGAGAATGTCGAGCAACTCGCTTCGATCCAGCCCTAGAACTTGATTCGAAGCTCTACCCGCGCGCCAACACCGGTTTCATCATTGTCGTCGTAGGTGCCGTAGCCGTCGAGAACGAGAATGGCGTGCTGGTTCAACGCGGCCTGATACCGCAGTCCCAAGCCAAATTCGGACCGGTCACTTCCGGAATCACCAGTCGGACCGCGGCCTCCGACCTCCAGGATCAACTGCTTATCCGCATCATCCATGAAATGCTGATAACCAAGCGCAAATCCGACGGTCTCGTTGGCCCGATTGCCCAAAGGCGCTCCATAGGTCCCCAGACCGACAGCCTGATACAACAGCCCCATTCCTCCCAGAGGACCGCCCGCCGCCGGACCGCGTGCGGCGGAGGAGAACTGATCGATGCCCCAGAAGGCATTGAAATAAGCGATGTCATCGTTGTAGGTCATCGTACGAGATAACTCGTGACTCAGCAGGAAGCCGGAGCCGATCGCAGCGGATTCTTCATCGAGAGCGGAGGAGCTATTGAGCCGAAGCGTGGAGTTCCAGTATCCAAAACGCCGGATATGGCCCAACCCCACGTGGAAGCCATCCCCCACGGTTCCATCCACATAAGCCAGGTCAAAATCGATCGTAGCCTTGTCGAAATCATGAGAAGTGAACAGCCCAAACAGGTTGGCGTCGTCATCTCTCCGGTTGTCGTTGCGGTGCACTTGATTGGGTGCCCAGAAAAACGTGACACGAGATGCGGAGCTGCCGAAGAGGAACATGTTGTTCCGCGCGATCCCGATCCCATCCAGAATGTCATTGACCATGATCCCCTGCTGGAAGAACACCGGCTGGCGGCCGACGGCAAAACTGTAGTCCAGGCTGAACTTGTCGCTCTTGTCCAGTTCGGGGAAGATCTCGCCAAACTCTCCTTCAAAGAAAAGAACTTCCGGTTCCAGGTCCAACCCATCGTTCCAGCCTTCGTTGACGCCTTCAAAGGTGTAACCGCTGAACACGCCCTCTTCATCTAGAGGCCGGAATCCCACGTGAAAACGCTCGGTGGTCGTCAGGTAATATTCCGCAAGGAGATCCAGGCGGTTTGCCCACTCGATCGTATCGATCCCGTCAGAGGTATCCGAGAACTGGAGCGCACTGCGATACTGACCATGAATCACCCAGTAAGGCCGGAGGGTGGCGCCGGTCCCCAGGGGGAAGCCTTCTCCGGTCGGCCCCGTACGAAGAAATCTGTCACCATCACCGAAGATACTGCGCCGGGCCGGCAGCTCCTCGCCGAGATCACCCGGCTCGCGAGCATCGATGATCTCTTGGCGCTCTCGATTCTCCGGGAATAGAGCATTGTCGATGACTTCGGTCAGCATCTCCGGCCGCTCGATGTCTTTCCCCAATTCTTCAAAGGGCACCACCTCTTCGCTCAAGCCCAGATCATGACTATGCCCCTTTTGCTTGGCAGCCGCATCATGAGGGTCCGCGGCGAAACCCGCGACCATTCCCGCCATCAGGATGGCTATGGCTGCCCAAAATCTCATGGATTGGTATCCTCCTCCTCCTTCTCGCTGGGTGGCAACAACGGAATGCCGCTGGGAACCCCGTCCGGCCACAGGATGTGACCTTCCGGACTGAACTCAAGATCTTCCAAGCCGTTGCCCGCCCGTACCTTGTTCATGGCCTGCAGGAGCTCTTTCTGCTGTTCTTCGGTGGTGTGCGGGAAAGGATAATCAGAAACCGGCACACTCAGAATATCCTTCTCCTGCGGGGAGAACATGACGACGCTCTCAGCTCCCAATTCCGGCACATTGACCGTGTAATCCCAGAGTTCGACGGCACCTCCGCGCCGGCGGCTCTGCTCTTTACCTGGCGTGGTGGGATGTCCATAAGCCACACGCCTTGCGACTTCCGCGGCGCTCAGGTTAAAGTCAAAGCCCACAGGCGAGATGGTCTTGACGAGGTTCACCGGCACCATCTGAGCAATCATCCGCACCCGAATCCGGTAAGGCCGCTCTGGCGTGAGTTCCTGGCGTCCCACCTTGTAGTCGGCCCAGCGCTCTCCATCCGGCGGCAGAACTCGCGAATGCTTCCGTGCTCCTGCGGGATTGCCAGTCAGGCTCGGAGGAAAATTCTCTGGACGCATGAAGGGAAGCGGATCGACGGATCGGTTCACCGCAACCACTTGCTCGCGTTCGCCACCGAATGCGTTCCGGGTGATGAACTTGGTCTGCAACGTGAACAAATGGGCGTCCGGCTCCCAGAAACGGTCCTTGCTCAACCGCTTCATGCCAAGGCTATCCTTCCAGTCCGTTTCCGCCAGCCACGGCCCTTCCTTGGGAGCATGGGCATGCACATAGGCAGAGTGCAGATCCAGAACATCACCGTTGGGATCCCGGGTGCCCGACTGGAAGATGGTCCGGCCCTGAGCATCGGTCATCGTGACTTCCAGGAAGACCAGACGTTCCGCGTCAAAACCCGTGGGCGTTCCATGCCCCAGCGATGGATTGGTCACCAGGACTCGGAAGGCGAGGTTGTTCGGCTGGTTCTTCTGGAACTCCAGCTTCTCCAGCTGGTAGCCGCGACGCAACAGTCGCACCCGTTCCACGTGGGCCTCATTCAAGAGGTTGAATTGGCGACTGAGCACAATGCGGGCTTCCTGGCGGCGCAATTGGGCCAAGGCGGGCTCCTCGGGATCATTCCAGGGCTCGCCCACCCCAGACAGACGGCTCTGCCGCTTGTCCACATCCTGGTTCTCAAATGAGGGCAGTCCCCAGCCTTCCCAGTATCGATAATTGAGCCAGTCCGTCTTGGCATGCTTCTCCGCGGAGGCTTCCGCCAGTTTGAAAGCATGACTTCGAGCCTCCTCCCGTTGCTCGGCGGTAGGCGTTTCCACGTTGAGATTCTTGATGTAGTCAGCCAGTTCCTCGGCAGCCGTCGCAGAAAAACGGAACCGGTAAGTCAGTTCCCGGGCTTCCAAAGAGTGGGGAAAGAGGCCCGGATGGACGATTGAGTAGTCCGGTCCCACAAACATGTGGTTGGTGCGCCGCCGTGCCGGAGTGGCCACGCCTTCCTCATCCCGGGCGGAAATCTTCACTTTGGCTGCGGGCGCCCAGGCGTAGTTCAGATCCCGGCCACCGGGTCCGGCACGCTCCTCATCTGGAAGCACCTTCCCGGGAGTCACTCCCATGTGGCAGTCCTGGCAACTCTGGCCGGCCTTGCTGGCAGGTGAATTCTTAAACTGGGTAAAGGCGGACTCCAGCCGGAACCCGTTGGGAGCGTTCACATCATGACAGCTTCCACACAGCGAGGATTCACGCAGATGCTCAAAGACCTCGATATCGCCATGCACGCGAACCCCGGTCTCGCTCTCGGTGGTGACGAGGTTCAGCTTGGTATTGGCCAGCGCTTCTTTCAAATTGTCCGACCCCGTAGGTCCCTTGATCACCTCGAAGATATCCCCTTCATCCAATGTGGGGCGGCCGCTGGTCAGACCAAAATCCGATTGAAGCCGATGACAGACAATGCAGGTGACGCCTTCAGCAGAGACTTCAGGGCGCACCAGGACGCTGGAGAAGGAGGGCTCTTCACGTTGGGAGGCCACCGGACTATGGCAGCGAAGGCAGAAATCCCCTTGAGTCCCCGCCAGCTGTTCCGTCGTGAACATGTGCATGGCGTTGAAGACCGGGCTCATCATCCCGTAGGCGTGCGCCGACACCGACCACTCGCGATAGTGATCCGGATGGCACTGAGCGCAAGTGGCCGCAGAAGGATATTTTTCATCCGCCCGCAGTTGTTCCAGATAGGTTCGATGAACATCAACCGATGAAGCCGAAGCGGTAGGCTTGGCTATTTCTTCTGCAACCAGGAAGGAGGGGCATAGTCCCGCACTCAAGAGAGGAAGCATGAAAAGCGCTATCCTATAATGATTGGCAAGAGACGATAGGCAACAAGATCTCATAGTTAACCTTTCCTAGATATCTGTATTACTTAAGCAACAGTCAAGGACTTATTGCGCCATTTTCCATAAAAATTGCGTTTTTCAGACCTGTCACCGTGGCTTACCTTTACTCAACCTGGAAACTCATACATGCCTCACCCGGCTTTCATCACTTTTTTCGCAATTCGTCTGCTCTCCTTCGTCTTCCCCAGTTTCAATCGGAGAGTCATGATATCGAGCGTTAGGAAAACGCACCACTTGGCGTGCCAGGTTGCGAAAAATCGAACAGCAATGGGGTGTTAGCATAATACCCATGGGTTCATCAATCCTCGAAATTTAACATTTTACGGAACGTTTATTGCTGTGGGCTTGGTTAGTGCTTCAATCCGCTAATCCTATGACGTTACTAATCACAACTCGGCCCCGTGGCTTGGGAAAGACGCTAGTCTCCTTTGTGGTTGCGCTCTTTGCCGCCATCCTGGCGACGGGACTCGAGGCTGAAGAGCTGACGCCTACTTCCGCCCCTTCCAGCGAGTCTGTGCATCCCGAACGCTTTGATCCAGCAATGATGATGGGAACCGAGTCGTGTGACGAATGCCACGGCTCCATTGTCAGCGCCTGGGAGAGCAGCCAGCATTCACTGTCCCTGGCTACTCTGCATGAGAAATCCCTGGCGGAGGAAATCGCCGATCTTCTCGGCATTCAGCCAATTGAAATTCGGCAACAGGAAAGCTGTATCCGCTGTCACTATACCCAGGAAACGATTCAGTCCGTGGTCCAATTGACGGAGGCGGTCAGCTGCGAGAGTTGCCATGGAGCCTCGGCGGACTGGATTGACTTGCACAATAGCAAGGGCCTGTCTGAACAGGATCGTAGTCAAAAGTCAATTGCCAAGGGCATGCTGCACCCCAATGACATGCACGAGATTGGGAAGCGTTGCTACGACTGCCATATTGTGGACGATGAAAAGCTCGTCAATGCGGCCGGACACCCGGCCCTGTCGAAAGGCTTCGAGCTCTATTCCTGGTCTCAAGGTGAAGTGAAGCACAACTTCCTGATCTCCAAGGCCGGGTCCAGCATCAGGAAGAATGGAAACTCGCAACAGCCGATAGCGCAGTCCCGCAAGCGCCAGCTCTATCTCTCCGGCAAACTCATGGAACTCAGCGCTACTCTATCGGCTCTGGGTAAGGCCACCAACCCGCCAGTCGACGTCGAGGGAAATTACATCAGGCTGGAGAACGGCCACTACACCTATGGTGTTCAACTCGCTCAGCATGCACACCAGTTGACGGAGCAGTTGCGAAACCTCCAAACCGTGGTTCCCAATGATCAGTTTGCTCAGGCGCTGACCATTATGGAAGGCGTGAAGTTTGAGACCGGCAACCAGGATCAGTTCGTCAAAGCGTCGCGCCAGATCGACCTGATCGCGGACGAGTTTTGCGAGGAGCATGACGGGAGCACGTTTGCAGCACTCGATCCCATGCTCGCCAATTTGAAAATGCGGTAGGGCATTTTTGCTCTTTCCCTTCCCAGCAAGCTCGCCAAGGTAACGGGGATGAACGCAAATCTCCCCGGACGTCGACAATTCCTTTCTCAACTGGGTCTCGCTGGACTCGGCACCGCTCTTGCCGGAGCGCAAAATGGTGAAGCTCCCAAGCGCATCCTGCTGCGCTCCTCCTGGCAGACGGTCAACATTGGAGACATCGCTCACACTCCTGGGGTACTCCGCCTCCTGGAGAAGTATTTGCCTGATGCCGAGCTCTATCTCTGGCCGAGCAAGCTGGACAATGACGTGGACAAGCTGCTCATGCATCACTTCCCCAAGTTGACCTTGGTGCAGGGATCCGATGCGCTGAAATCGGCGTTTGAGAAGTGCGACTTCCTCCTTCATGGCTCCGGCGCCTCATTGGTCGCCCAGCGAGATGTCGAACGCTGGGTGAAGGAAACCGGCAAACCATTTGGGGTCTACGGAATCACCCTTCCCCTTCAGAAGTCCAGTTCCACCACCGCCACCAGTGAGGAGGCCTTTGCCCAAACCATCGAGGTCCTGAATGGCGCCCGCTTCGTCTACTTCCGAGACTCCAAGTCCCTGGCGCTCGCGAAGGAACGGGGCTGCACCTGTCCCATCATGGAGTTCGGCCCGGATGGCGCTTTTGCCTGTGACCTTCGAGACGAAGACAAGGCGGAAGCTTTTCTCGAGGCCAACGACCTGGTGGCAGGCGAGTTCTTCTGCTGCATCCCCCGCCTTCGCTACACCCCTTACTGGGTGATCCCCTCCAAGAACCGCGCCTTTGACGAGGTGAAGCACGCCCGGAACGAGGAGATGAAAGCACACGATCACGCCCAGTTGCGCACCGCCATCATCCGGATTGCGCGGGAAAGCGACTACAAAGTGTTGCTCTGTCCCGAGGACCAGACCCAGATGCAGGTGGGCAAGGAAGTGATCCTCGACACCTTGCCGGAAGACGTCCTCAAGCGAGTCGTCTGGCGGGAAAACTACTGGCTGACTGGCGAAGCCATCAGCACCTATGACCGTAGTCTGGGGCTTTTCGGCAACGAGATGCATTCGCCCATCATGTGTGTGGGTAATGGCACGCCTGCGATCGTCTGTCGCTGGGCCGAGCAAACGACCAAGGGCTTCATGTGGGAGGACATTGGCCTTGGTCATTGGCTCTTCGATCTCGATGATGAAGAGCAAGTTGCCAAAGTCGTTCCCGCCATCATGGAAATGGTGCAGGCCCCCGACAAGGCAAAGGCCACCGCGGCCAAAGCACGTGCCTTTGTCGAAGAGCGCCAACGTGTGACGATGGGGCAGTTGAAGAAGGAACTCGCGAAAGGGTAAGCTAAAGCGGCTGGACCGATTCTCCTTCTACCATTTGCGGGTGCAGCAGAATCTCCGTCTCGGGAAGATCTGGTCCATGGCGCAGTCGCATGGCGAGCTGACGGACGGCGTGTTGCCCAATGGCGAACGCGTCAATGTCACAGGTAGTCAGTGACGGATGCAGGCCCGCGATCAGAGACGTGTCGTTGTTGCCCGACACGAGGCTGAAGTCTTTGCCCACGGAAAGCCCGCGCATGGCGAGAGCCCGATAGACCAGGGTGGCCACACTATCCGCGGCGGCGAACAACCCCGTTGGCCGCGGATCAGCGGCAATGACTTGATCGACCAGGAACTGCACCGCATCCACGCCTCCCGGCGCTTCGAGCGGTAGCTGCCAGCCTTCCTTGGGAGATTCGCTGACGCTCAGCACGGATTCCGCTCGCCCTCGTCTGGCGGCCGCGCGAAACCCGTCTTCCCGGCGTTGGAAGAGCAGATGATCCGGTTTGGGATTGATGAAGGCGAGCCGCCGGTGTCCCTGGGCCAACAGCGTTTCGGCCGCCCGAGCACCCAACTCATAGTCATTGCTGCCCACCACATCTCCCCAGCCTTGGGCGGGACGCCCGAGGAGCCAGACCGTGGGCAAGGAGCGCAGCTGTTCCAGGAATCGGCTCTGGATCGTCCCAATGGCATTGCCCTGCATGGCGCCAGCCAGGATCACTCCGTCGGGCATGCGGGAGAGCAGCCCGGGAGGTGGATCGCTGAGTTCCGGGACAGAGGCATAAATCGTTCGGGCGCCTTCCTGGGAAAGAGCCGTCTCCGCACCGCCAATCGCAGAAGACACCGCCGGCAAAGCCGTGAGCGAGTTGCCCATGCCCAGGCAGAAGATGGCGATGTCCGCATCTCTCAAGGTGGAGCCGGAGTCATCCCCTTTTCGCAGCGGATAATTCAGCTTTTCGGCGACTTCACGAACCCGGGCTGCGGTTGAATCCTTGATCCCCGGATGCCCACTCAGGGCACGACTCGCGGTACTCAGCGAGACTTGAGAGGCATCGGCAACGTCTTTGAGGGTGACGCTCATTGGGAAGAGGACCGGCGTTGCAGGAGAGAAACGATGAAGAAGACGATGGCGTTGGGGATCAGTCCCCAGGCAGCCGCATGGACAGGCATCAGCGCCCGCAAATTCTGGACCATCTGATTGAGGAAGGACTCGCCGCCCACCAAGAGCGGAAAGAGAGAGGTGAAGGCAAAGGCCACCACGAGACCAGTAGCCAGACCCGCAATCGCGCCCTGCTTCGTGCCTTTCTTAATGAAGAGGATGTCGATCGTGATCGGCAACAGTTGCACGGAAAAGGCCACGGCAAAGAGGGCCAGCCCCACGATCATCTGCATGAATCCGGCCAAAGAGCTCTCGGGCTTACTGCCCACGATCACCATATAGAGGGAGATCAGGGTCGCCGCCAGAATCACGGCGCGCCCCACCCAGAGCCGCTCCGATTCACTGGCATCCTGACGAATCATCTTGCCATAGATATCGCGGGTCATGATCGCGCTGAGCGCGTGCAGGTTGCTGTCCGCCGTGCTCATGGATGCTGCCATCGTCGCCACTATCAACAGCACGGCGATGATCGCGCCCATCGTTGGGCCGAAGAGGACGGGAAGTTGCTCCCGAGCCACCACCACGAGGATCTGATCGAACACGCCCACACTGGGATGCGGCGCCACGCCTCCTTCCAGTTGCAAGGGATACTGAACTTGGCCGCCCAGCCCCACAGGCATGATCCCAAAGAGGAAACAGCCCGTGAGCACAAAGATGAAGATGAGCCCACTCCGTCTCAACCCGGCCGCACCGCTGGCGGAGTAGAACCGCATCCATTGCGCCGGCTGAATGATCCCGCCAATCGGCATCAGCAAACAGACGGAAAAGAGAAAGGGAAGCTGCCAGAGACCGGTATTCCCAGGCACGGTGAGCGAGCTCTCCGGCAGTTCCTTGACCGCCTTGGCGAATCCTGCCGGGCCACCCAGGGAAACCGTCATCGCCAGTCCCGCCAGGAGCATTCCTCCTAACAAAAGGATACATTGCACGGCGTCCGTCCACGCGACGGAGCGCATCCCACCAATCATGATGTAGGCGGCCGTGATGAGAGCGAGGATGATCGCCCCGGCTTCATAGGCCTGTGCATTGTCCCGAAAGAGAACCGCCGCCAGGTCTCCCCCCGCTTTGATCTGCATGATGACGTAGGGAATCACGAAGAGCAGGCCGGCGATCACTACCAGCAGCCGCAACGCGGTCGAGTTTCCGTAGTGCGCACAGATCATGTCCGCGGGCGTCACGAATCCCTGCTTGCGGCCCAACTCACAGATCCTTCTTCCCAGGACAAAAATGCAGAAGCCAGCCACGGGAATGTTCAGGCTCACGAGCGAGAACACGACGCCTTCGCGGTAAACCATTCCGGGCGCGCCCAGCAACGCAAAGGAGCTGAGGAAAGTCGCCATGATCGTGAGGGTGCTGATGATCCACCCCTGCTTCCGCCCTGCCAGGAAGTAATCTTCCTCGCCGGACTTGCTGGCCTTGTGACCGAGCCAGCCCAGCACCAGCAGCATGATGAGATAGGCCCCGATGACGATGAAAGCGAGGGTATTCCCCCCTTCCGTGACGGCGGTTTCAGGAGGCATCGCTCTCCTCCTCTTTCCTGGTTTCCGGTTCTTCCAGTTGGTGACGCCACAGCCAGCGATCGGCCAGGACAGCCATGCCGCCAATGATGAAATACCAGAGAATGCCCCAGAAGTAGATCGCGGGCAGACCCAGGATCGTTACGGGGCGGTTAACCAGCATGACTCCGGGGCCAGTCGCCATGGCCATCGCAAGGAACAGGGCCACCACGACCCACCACTCACGAAGTCGCGGTTTTTGGGATTGTTGGGGTTGAGCGTTTTTCACACAATGCCTATCCAAGGACGAAGCCCCCTGTTCTGCAATGCTTTTCTGCAAATTTGCAGAAACAATTTGCAAGCACATCTTGCATTCTGGGCTGGTCTGCTTTCAGGTCTTGCAAGATGAACGCTAGAAGCCCCCTTGTTCACTCCCTCTCGGCGCCCTCATCGCGCCGTTCCTGGCTCCGGACCTGTCTCGGAGCCGGAGTCGCCACGGCCGTTCCCAGCGCTGCCCTTTTGAGAGCCGCCGATGCGCCGCAAACCTGTAGTCTCGCCATGGGCACTTATGGTCTGCAGAGTCTGAAACTCGAAGACGCCATCCAGTTGGTTGCTGACATCGGGTTTGATGGTCTGGAGATCACCGTCTTTCCGGATTCAACCGGCGACCCTGCTCAGCTAGCCGCCGACCGTCGCGAGCTTATCCGCAAACTGATCGCCGATTCCGGCCTGCGCCTGGAAGCCATGATGGCGGACCTGCGCCCGCAGAAGGACGACGCCAAACACAGCGAAGAAGTCGAGCGCCTGCGCGCCATCCTGGAATTGGCCAAGAGCCTGAATTCATCTGGAGGCACTCAGGTTCAAACGGTGCTTGGCGGCAAAGAAGGCGATGACCTCGAACTCTTCGCCAATCGCCTTGGAGATTGGGTGGCCCTTGCCAAAGAATGGGACACGACCATCGCCATCAAGCCGCACCGCTCCCATGCGCTCTCCCTGCCGGAACACGGGATTGCGTTGATCCAGAAACTGGGCAGCCCGGAGCATCTACGGCTCGTCTACGACTACAGCCACTATGCCTTCCGGGATCAACCGATCGCCAATACGGTCGCAACGGCTTTGCCCTGGACCTCCTACATCGCCGTCAAAGACGCGGTGCAGCAAGATGGCAAGGTGCGCTTTGCCCTGCCGGGCACTTCGGATTCCTGGACTCACGCGGAGATCATTCGCGGATTCT
>JBHIXE010000051.1:0-19445 GCA_041984905.1 Verrucomicrobiales bacterium
CCGTGGTTGAGTTTCAGAACGAGCCCAAACGGAAGTCGTCCGGCCTCAATTTCTGGACCGCGCTCGTGCTGCTGTCGTTGATTGGAACGCTGGGTTGGCTGGCTTTCTACTTTGGAACCGCCAAGATGTTCACCGGAGCGATTTCCAGTATCGGGGAGAACTTCATCTCGGAGAACATCACCAATACCTTCCTGACCCAGAACCAACGAGTCGCCTCCACGAACGGCAACATCCTGGTCGTGGCCAATGTGGAGAGCACGGAGATCTTCACGCGAGGCAAGAATTTCAGCGTGAGCGGTTACACCCTCCCGAACTGGTTACAGCTCTCTTCCAAGATCGAGGTTCCTGCGACCTTTCAGTATCACGTGAGGTTGGATGATCCCTGGTTGCTCACCACGAACGAAAAAGAGTGCATTGTGAAGGCGCCCCAGGTTCGCCCGACTTTACCCGTTGCCTTCGACACCACGGAGATCGTGAAGGAGAACAAGGGTATCTGGAGCACCGCCGGGAATATGGAAGCCCTGGAAAAGTCCGTTTCTGCCAATCTCCAGACCCTCGCCGAGAGCGATGAGAAGATCGATGCCGTGCGGGAAGCCAGCCGCGAATCCATCGCCAAGTTCGTGAAGAACTGGCTCTTGAGAGAGGATCACTGGCGCTCGGATCGCTTCACCCAGATCACGGTTTACTTTGCTGATGAAGAGGTGCCGAATCCGGAGGAGTTGCCGCCGACCCTGACCCTCGATCGCCACTTGGAAGTGGGACCTGCGCCAGAGCCTTTGGAGTAGTCCACCTGGCCGCGCAGCTTTGTTCAAGGATGTCCGCTAGCTGCGGAAGAACATCAGGCAAAGGCCAATCAACAAAAAGACGGAGGCCGAAGCTGAGGCAGCCGCGAAGCCTACCTTAGCGCGATCTGTCATGGGTTGAGGCAAGAGCTGGCGCGCTTCGTCCTTGATACCCAGGGCCACCACCAGGCGGGACATCAACCGGTGCCGATGGGCAATGTCATTGCTGGCAGGCTGACGATAGAAGCGGCGGAAGACTTCCGCGATACTCTCGTCCATCGCTTCTTCCTCACAATCCAACGCATGCCCCACCAGGCTCATCGCGAGCGTGGTGAAGGAATGGTCCGGTTCAAAAGCGCGGGCTGCCAGGGACGCATCCTTACTGCAGCTGAGCGGCACCAGATCCGGCATTTCCTCGAAGAACAGGTTCGTGCGCAAAGGCCGGAGCTGCACGCTGAACGCCTCCTTGTCTGCCAGCCAGGTAAACCGGTTCCGGACAATCCCAGCGGGAAGATCTTCGGAAGGTACCAGGTAGATATCGTTGAGACTCAGGGAAGGAATGGATTCTCCCATGGGCACATCCGCTTCCAAACCGGTGATGGCTTCGTCCACCTTGGACAGGATCGTGATGACTTCCTGGCGGGAGAAGAGTTCCCGGCGTTCCAGAATGGTACTGAGCGGGACTCCCTTGGCGGGATGTTCCGCCACGAGACGACCGTCAGGATCCACCATGACGCAGTCCACTTCCATCATGTGGGGAGACGTAGAGGTGATCACCCGGCGCATCTGCTGGAAGTGACTCTCGTAAGCCGCGCTCTGGGTCATGGAATGGGGCGGCAGGAAATGCACTCGGGCGGAAGTCTCCCGCAACCGGTCCACCGCTTCAAAAACAAAGGGGCCGTCGCGATCCAGATCCCTACCGCGCGAATCAAAGGGTTCCGGAAACTCCCCGTTGTCCGGCAGCCAGTTCAAGTACTCGCGATCCGGAGGCGGACAACCCAGCTCCAGCTTGGCGTTCACGATGCTGCAACAGCTGTCCACCATGGCTTCCAGATAACGAAGCGGACAGGCGTTCTCCGCGTTCGCGAATCGGAACAGCTGCAGATAAAACCGCCACAGATCCGGAGAATGATTCCGCATCCTGGAACTCTCGATGTCGCCAGTCTTGGTGGGCAGGAACTTGCGTTGGATTCCCGTGCCCAGGTAATAGAGCATGAGGGCGAGTTCCGTGAAGATATCCTGCTCCTCAGTGGGGCTTCCTTCTCCGTAGACCTTGCGCAGATCGTATTCAGCAAACCCCAGCTTCCAGTGCAGCCCCGCACCGCGGGTGATCATGATGGAGTCGGCAGACAGTTCCGGTGTCAGGCGAATGGTGGACCGGAGCTGTCTCAGCTGGGCGATGAGACGCCGAGCCACCAGAAAGACTTCTTGAGGGCCCAGGGGACCACGCCATTCCACAATCTCGCGCAGGGAGTGGCCGGGAAGGATTTGGGTGACCTGATAGAAGCGCTGGTCTTCCTCCCCTGCCGCGAAAGGATAGGCGATTCCGCCGGTAAAGCCTCGCTGCACCTCCTCCAGTCTGTCCTGAAGCCGTTCCCGGTAGAGTTCATCGCGGAAGGGATCTGGCGAGAAGGTCTTGTGAGCCACGAAACGCTGATGCCGCTCCGAAAAGGCGAGGTAGCTCGTCGAGCCGTTCCCCTCATCCATCAGGATGCGTTTTCCGCCTGGGGTGAGGGAAAAGTGATAGCTTGGCTGTTTGATCATGGGCTTAGGCGTCACACCACGAGCAAGTTGTGGAAGTTGATAGAGTGGCTGGGGCTTGGTTCAGAGTCTGGAAGGCTTCAAACCAGCCCAAGTATCTCGCTGAGCCCCCTGACAAATTCAATGCTAAAGTGCGTCTAACATTCGAAAAAATCCGCGGCCATGAGCCGAAACCGCTTCTGGAAGCCCGTTGACAATTGAACAGCCTTCCCGGTAATAACTCTAAGCCTGCGGTGTACTGATACGGGAACTATCCACACCTGCCGTCGGTGGTCCTGAATCTCCCAATCTCGCATTTTTAAGTAGTCTCATGCCCACCATTCAGTTTCTGGAAGGCTCCCTCCAAGGCCAAACCTTCGAAGTCGACAACCAAGGCGCCGTCCTGGGTTCCGGCGGGCGATGCGAGCTTCAGTTGAAGGACAAGGGTGTGGCGCCCCGGCATCTCGCGCTTACCGTGACGGACGGAGTCTGGATTCTCAAGGACCTCCGCTCCAAGACCGGGACGCTGGTGAACAATCGGGTCGCCAAGGAGACGCAACTGGGGAATGGAGATGTCATCACCCTGGGCGATGCCGTCTTCCGCTTTCACCTGAGTGCGTCCGAATTGGCCGCCATGGCGCCGGGGGCGCAGCTGAGCTATTCCCAGGATATCCCACCGGAAGAAGAACTGACCACCAGCGACAAGCAGACCATTGACGAGCTGAAGCAGGCCTACGTGCGGCTGCAATCGGAGCTCAGCCAGGTGATCGTGGGGCAGCAGTCCGTCATTGAAGAGGTGCTCATCTCCATCTTCTGCAAAGCGCACGCCTTGCTGGTCGGCGTTCCCGGACTCGCCAAGACCCTGCTCGTAAGCACCGTAAGTGATGTGCTGGACCTGAGCTTCAAGCGGATCCAGTTCACGCCGGACCTCATGCCTGCGGACATTACCGGCACGGAGGTGCTGGAAGAAGATCACACCACTGGCAAGCGGGTCTTTCGCTTCGTGCGCGGCCCTATTTTCGCCAACATGCTGCTGGCGGACGAAATCAACCGGACACCGCCCAAGACCCAGGCGGCGCTTCTGGAAGCCATGCAGGAGCGTCACGTGACCGTTGGGGAACAGACCTACAAGCTGCCAAAGCCCTTCTTCGTCCTGGCCACGCAAAACCCGATCGAGCAGGAAGGTACCTATCCCCTGCCGGAAGCTCAGTTGGACCGCTTCAACATCAAGGTCGGGTATCCCACGGCCAATGAAGAGCAGGCCATCATCAAGCGCGTCTCGGGCACCTACCACGCGGCTCCGACCAAGCAGCTGACAGGCGAAGATGTCGTGCGGCTTCAGGAGGTTGTGCGTCGCGTCCCCGCAGCGGACCACGTCATCGCCTATGCCACCGCCTTGGCCAGAGCCACGCGGCCCAAGGAACCGGAAGCCCCCGACTTCGTGCAGGAACTGGTTTCCTGGGGTGCAGGCCCTCGCGCGGGAATCTACCTGGTGCTGGCCGCCAAAGCCCGGGCCATTCTGAGTGGTCGTTATCATGTGACGACCTCCGATGTGCAGCATGTGGCCTATCCCGTCCTGCGGCACCGCGTCATCACGACCTTCAATGCGGAAGCTGCCGGGGTGACCAGCGACGACGTGATTCGGATGCTCATCGAGCACTTGAACTAGAGCGCATTCCCATCGTTCTTGGCGGCTACGTCGTCGCTACCTATGAACTATTCAGAAGCCCTGGAGTGGCTCTACGGATGCCAGAAGATTGGGATCAAGCTGGGCCTGCAGAACACTCGCAAGCTTCTGAAGGCGCTCTCCATCGAGCATGGGAACCGGTTCGTCTTTCACATTGCCGGCACCAATGGGAAAGGCTCGGTCTGTGCCTACCTGGAATCGATCTGCCGCCAGGCAGGCCTGCGCACCGGCATGTTCACTTCGCCCCATCTCATCTCCTTTGCGGAACGGATCCGGGTGCAGGGCAAACCTCTGAGCGAGACCTACCTCGCGAAGGAGATCACAGCGATGCGATCTCTCGTGAAGGGTTGGGATCCGCACCCGACCTTCTTTGAGCTGAATACCGCCATGGGTCAGAAATGCTTCCGGGACCTGGACGTGGAAGTCGTGATTCTGGAGACCGGTTTGGGTGGCCGGCTGGACTCCACCAACGCCATCGAGAGCGATGTCGCCGTCATTACGCCGATTGGACTGGACCACCAACAGCTTCTTGGAGACACAATCGAGCTGATCGCCGCGGAGAAGGCCGGCATCATCAAGCCCGGCAACCCTATCGTGACCGGGCAACAGACACCGGGAGCAGAAGCGGTCTTGCGCACCAAGGCAGAAGAACTCGGCAGCGCCTATCACCGGGTTCAGTCGCCGCTTCCCGCAGAGACAACGTTGGGACTCTTTGGTCCTCATCAATTCTGGAACGCGGCCCTCGCCGTGAAAGCCATTGAAGTCTCGGGACTGCCGATCCCTGAGGACGCCATCCGCAGTGGTCTCGCCGAGACCCAATGGCCCGCCCGCTTTCAGGAATTGGCTGGCGCGCAGAACCCGATCATCATCGATGGAGCCCACAACCCGCCTGCGGCAGAAGTCTTGGTCAACGCCTGGAGAGCCCGCTTTGGCGAGGTCAAAGCGGCCCTTGTCTTTGGTGCCGTGAAAGACAAGGACGTGAGCGGGATTCTGCAGACCTTGCAGCCGATCATCGGCCAGATCATCCCCACGACTACGCCGACCGACCGGGGACTGAAAGCAGAGGAACTCGTGGAGAAAGTGGGCTTGAGAGGGGTCGCCCCTGAGCCGGATATCGCCCAAGCGTTGGCCGCAGCTCAAGCAACGGGATTGCCGGTCCTGGTCGCAGGATCGATCTTTCTGGCGGGCTCGGCCCTGGAAGCGTTGGGATGGGCTGAGCAGAGATTCGAGCCCAGTTCCCAGTAGTTCACGTTGCATGCAGCGGTCCTGGTTGGAGTTCACGCTTCAGCGTGTGCGAAGAATCCCAATCAGTGCACTTGGAGCGCAGAACCTTCGCGGCGGATGGGCTTCGCACACGCTGAAGCGTGAACTCCAACCAGGGGCACCGCCCTCTACTGACGCAATGCGAGCGGGGACGCTCGTGCTCCGGCATTACCTCTCCGACAGCCGCGCTCCGGCACTACTTCATGGACATCACGTACTGCCAGGCCTTGAGGATCCGCACCCGGAAATGTTCCCAGGTGTAGCCCTCTTCGATCCGCTTGCGGCTGGCCCGCCCCATGGGCTCCAGGAGTTCCGGGTGATCGTAGAGATGGCGAATTGCGCCCGCCAAAGCGTCGGCATCATTCGGAGGCACGATGAGGCCGTTGACGCCGTCCACCGTTGCGTCGCCGGCTTCGCGGGTGGAGATCATGGGAAGCCCTGCGGAAGCTCCTTCCCAAGTGGCCTTGGCGCTGCCTTCACATTCCGAGGGAAAGACAAAGGCGGAGGATCGAGCCAGTTCTTCTTCCACGTTATTGATCCGACCCAGGAGCGTCACGGAATCCCGGTGATACTTCTCCAGGTAAGGCGTCATCTCTTTGTGGGAGTGTCCCACCAACACCAGTTCTGCATTTTGCAGATTCAGCTTGTGCCAGGCTTCCAGCAGGACGTGCACTCCTTTCCGCTTGATCAAGGCACCTACAAAGATCAGGCGAAACTTGTCCGGCTGGGTGGTCACGCGAAAGCGATTCGGATCCACTCCCCTGGCGACGTAGAAGATCTTCTTGGGATCGTAGCCGACCTCAATGAAGGTTTCCGCTGCCTTCTCGGACTGAACCAGTACGAGATCGGCCAATGCATACTCATCCAGGACCTTCTGGCGATTGACTTCCAGATCGTGCTTCCAGCGCTCGAATCCGGTGAGCGCGAGGGCTTCGCGTTCGCTCTTGGTATAGCGCGGCTTCACCTTGCCTTTGTTCCGGTGCCAGGTGGGAATCTCGATCAGGGAAGGGATGCCCTTGGCGTCGCAGGCCCGCAGAGCATGGAAGGAGGAGCTCGACCATCCATGGTAGCAATCGTACTGGCCTGTGCGGAGCATTCGGCTCGCAATCCAGTCCGCGTATTGCCGCTTGGCGCCATAGTAGGCCTTGCTCTCCACCAGGTTCCCCAACAGGCGCACGGGATGCCCGTTCAAGGAATGGAGACGAGAGGCGGGGATCTTATCCTGGCGGCTTCCGTAGCAGATGATCCGGTTGGGGATCTGCAACTTCTCCGCCGCCAGCATGGTCTCGAGTGCCGTGGTCCCCAGTCCCGGACCGCCAATTGGCTCCGGAATCGCGTAGAGCAGGGATCGGGGCAAATCCTCCAAGGGCGGAAGATTCTCCAAATCCACCTCGGGAACGAGGATCTGCTCCATCACCGAATTCATGTCAGTCTAGCGGTCGCGATCGCGATTACCTGCCGCCAGCCTATCACAGTTCCGTGAGGGGGCATCCGAAATACATAGGCCGGTGCCGCCCCTATTTCCCAGCGGCGATCCAGCGCTTTTGCTGACGAATATTGGCGCGGATCTGCTGAAACCGCTCAGGGTCCTGCTTCTTCTTCCCTTTCAAATACTCCGCCATGTCGCTGTCATAGGCCTTGGGATCTTCCTCGGACTGACCTGCATCCTGGGTTTCGACGATCCATTGCTCCAGGGTTTGACGCAGCTTGTTGCGTTCGGCGCGAAACTCGGGATCGCGAGCCAGATTGTGGATCTCCCAGGGATCGTTCTCCAGGTCGTAGAGCTCTTCCATGGGCCGACGCTTGGCAACCAGGGTTGCCTGCACTTCATCCAGCTTGCCCTCTTCGCCTAGCTCGCGAATGCGTTGGATGATGGGTTTGTTGTCCTTGTAGGTATTGGGCTGCAGGTGCGGGCGATCCGGATAGAAGTTGCGGATGTACTTGAATCTGTCCGTGCGGACACTGCGGATTCGGTCCGTGGTTTCGTCGCAGCGATCCCGGGCGGAAACCACGAAGTCCCGAGGTTGAGCCCCGTCTCCAAAAAGTGGGCGGCCTTCCATGTATTCCGGCACGGGGATTCCAGCGAAGGCCAGTGAAGTCGCGGCGATATCGATATGGGCAACGAGGTCTTCCCGACGCGTGCCTGCTTCCACCGAGCCCGGAGCACGAATGATGAGCGGCACCCGAATGCCTTCGTCATAGAGGAACTGCTTGCCCCGGGCATGGCTGATTCCGTGATCGGTCAGAAATACCACCACGGTGTCCTGTGCTACACCCTCTTCTTCCAGCTTGGCGAGGATATCGCCGACCTCTTTGTCCGTCCAAAGCACGGAGGCCAGATAGTCGGCCCAGTCCTCCAGCACCACGGGATCGTTGGGATAGTAAGGCGGCAGCTTGACCTGATCCGCCGTGGGCAGTTGTTCCTTGGGCAAGAGCTCCTTCTCCCGTACAGCCCGATTCTTGCCGCCCGCCAATTGGTACTGCGCGAAAAAGGGTTGCCCGTCCTTGCGCTGAGTCCAGTCGTTGCCGTCGTAGAGATCGTCCGGCGTCTCGAAATTGTAATCCGTTTTACCAATCGCGCTGGGTTTCTTGGCGTTCTTGGGAGAGTTGGTCACGTAGTAGCCCGCATCCTTGAACATGGCCGGCAAGGTGCGTACGTGTTCCGGCAATTGAATTCGGATCTCACCCCGCCCACTTCGATGAAGGTGAGCGCCAATCGTGGTCTGATACATTCCCGTAATCATCGCCGAACGCGATGGCGAACAGACGGGGCAAGTGACAAAAGCGTTCTCAAAGAGCACCCCTTCCGAGGCCAGCTTGTCCACGTTGGGAGTCTGGATCGTGGTCTCGCCGTAGGCACTGAAGTGCGCTGACATATCTTCCACGACGATCCAGACGATATTGGGTTTGTCTGGAAGTGCGAAGCTGGAGGCGAGGGTTAGGACAAGAGCGAGAAAGAGACTGGTGAGGGATTTCATAGGGGATTGAGAGGAACTGGACGGTTCTGGTCCCAGGGGTAAGGGACAAGAACCCATTCCATCAAAAGGGAAGACAATGGAAATCCAAAAGTGCTGAAAAAACCAGGGATAACCCGGATCGCTCAGGCAGCGATGGATTCGTCGTCCTTGCCGAAGGGCAGAATCTTCCCGAGGAACTTCCCAATCTTGGGCGCTTTCAGCTTCAGCAAACCACCCTCTCGATCCTCTCGATTCTTCGCAAAGAACAACAGCTTCCGTTCGCGCTCCATTTCTGGTGGTGCGCTGTTGCGGCTCACCGGCGTCAATTGCAGCCCAGGAGTGCGGCCGTGCCCTAAATCCCCAATCTCGGCGACGACCTCGCCGTCCTTCACCACCTTGCGCCCATTGTTCACGATGAACACTCTGTCCCCGCGAATCTCCACGCCGGTCATTCGATAGCCCGAATTCACTGGCACATCGTGATACGTGAGAATGCGGGCACCCTTCCCATTGGCGGTCACCGCCGAGCCGATCACGAACGCCGAGTCCGGATCCATGCGGGTTGCCAGCGCCAGTTCCGGGAGACAAAGCAGTCCCAGAAAGACGGCGAGAAACCGAGCCATATTTAGTGTTTTCATAATATCAATACTAATTATTATTATGGATATCCTAAATATAGGCAACCTTTTTCTCCGTACCATGCCTGGACGACTGCTTCATGGTGACGATGACACGAAAAGACCCATTGCCCGCCGCTCGGGGCGAACAATGGGTCGAAATGAGATCCAGCGGATCAGCGGCTAGGAGACCAGCGTTTCGCCGGTATCCAGATCTTCGATCGTGATCTTTTCCCGGTGATAGTTGGGATCCGACCGGAAGGTGAACTTGGCATGGTGACGCCGCTGCAGGTCTGCAATGAGCTCGGAATCGCTCGTCTTCAGGCGGTTCAACACATCAGGGTGAACGACAATGAGCAGATTCTGGTTGGCGCCGTTATTGCGGAACATGAGCGCTCCGATCTTCCGCTGCAGTTCCACGCTCATGGTCATGGTGGACTTCACCACGCCCTTGCCTTCGCAATAGCTGCAGGGCTCAGAGACGGTCACGCTCAGGCTTTCATTGAGCCGCTGCCGGGTCATCTCCAGCAGACCAAGCTGGGAGATGGGGAGCACGTGGGTCTTGGCCTTGTCCCGCTTCAGGCGATCCCGAAGCAGCTTGTAAACCTGACGTTGGTCCTTGGGATTGCGCATGTCGATGAAGTCGACCACGATCAGGCCGCCGATATTTCGCAGGCGCAACTGGCGGGCCACTTCCGCGGCCGCTTCCAGGTTGGTTTCGAGGATCATCTTATCCCCGCCCCCCTTGTTCCGGCCGGTGTTCACATCGACCGAGATCAAGGCTTCTGTTTCGTCAATGACCAGGTAACCACCGCAGTCCAGCCAGACCTGGCGGAAGAAGGCGTCATCGATCTGCCGCTGAATGCCGAACTTCTCGAAGATGGGTTCCTTGCCCGTGTAGAGATTGATCCGGTTTCGCGACCGGCGAGAGATCACGCCGACGAGGTCTTTCATGCGCTCCGCGGTTTCCGCGTTGTCGACGATGACTTCTTCAATGTCATCGGTGAGGAAGTCCCGCACGGTGCGCTCGATCACATCCGGCTCGCGGAAGACGCAGGCAGGCGCCTTCATGTTCTCCCGGTTGTCTTCGATCTTGTCCCATTGATCCAGGAGGATGTTGAGGTCCCGGATGAAGTAACGCAGCCGCTGGCCCTGGCACACGGTCCGCAAGATGATGCCCATGTTCTCCGGCAACTCCAGCTTCTCCATGATCTTGCGCAGCCGCTCCCGTTCCTTGGGATCCTCAATCTTCCGGGAGATCCCGAACTGATCGTTGCGCGGCATGAGGACCATGAACCGGCCTGCGAGGGAGATGTTGGTGGTAATCCGGGGTCCCTTATTCCCGATTGGTCCCTTAGAGACCTGGACGAGGACTTCCGAACCTACCGGGTAGAGGCTGGGGATATCTTTGGCGGTGATCTTCTTTTTCTTCTTTCCACTCCCCCGTTTCACCTCTTCCAGGCCGCTGTCATCGAGCGCCTGGGGAATGGCATCCCAGAAGTGGAGGAAGGCATTTTTCTCCAGGCCAATGTCCACGAACATGGCCTTGAGACCGGGCTCGATGTTCTTGACCCTGCCCTTGAAAATCGATCCGACGATCTGCTCTTCAGCAACCCGTTCGACTCCATATTCCTCGACTGAACCGTCCTCTAGTAGAGCGATCCGGTTTTCGAGCTTCTCACAGTTGATGACAATCCGATTGCCTTCATTGAGTCGCTTCCCGCCAAAAAGTTTCCGAATTCGTTGTTTCAACGTCTTAATATTCAACAGATTTTTCTATGTCTTGAATCCGCCATGGATTAACAAAAGTCGCGGACGGCTACGATTGGATTTCTCCAAACCGTCCCCAATTCCCAGCCCGCGTAGGAAAGCGCAGTCTAACGGTTTCGACGAAGAAACCCAAATGGCTTCTTCTTCTGGGATGGCTTCTTGGCTTGGACCGGCTGCCGGTTTTTCCACTCGTTAAGCCGTTTTGCCTGAAAAAGTCCTCCGATAGAACCGCGAGAATCCGCGCGAGGGGTGATTGATGGAGATGAGCCGGAATAACCGTACTGATCGGTAGTGACCACCGGAGCAAAGCCCGGCGGAAGCTCGACCAACGCATCCGCGTCATCTCCTTCCACATATTTGTCTAAGTCTTCGTCATTGCTATATGAAACCAATAAGATCCGGTTGAAGTGGCCCTTGGCTTCTTCCACGGGTTCCACCGCGAGTTCATAGCCATGCTTCATGACCATGACCCGCTTGATGATGTGGCCAGCGATCGGTGCCGCGGCCCTACCCCCGGAATCGCCGTTGTGCACATAGACACAGACCGCCAATTCCGGCTCATCATAAGGGGCAAAGGAGATAAACCAGGCATCCGTGGGCTCGCTCGGTTTCCCGGTTTGAGCTGTCCCGGTCTTGCCTGAGATTGCATAGGTTTCCGACCGGGCGCGTCCCGCCGTGCCGCCGGATTCATTGACGACCTTCCACATCCCCTGCTTGACCAGTTCGAGGCCCTCCGCAGTGATGCCATTCTCGGTGAGATCGTATTTGAGCACCGGTTCGTCCGGCACCAGAACCGTCCCGTCTTTTTCCACAACCTTCTTCACCAGGCGCGGCTGGTAGACTTTGCCACCATTGGCCACCGTACTGGTGACGGACGCCATCTGCAGGGGTGTCGCTTCGGCAAAGCCCTGTCCAATCGAGGTCATCGCCGTGAAGGCAGAACTCCAGTTCATTCCCTGGAGCCGCAGCCACTTGGGGCTGGGCACGAGCCCGGACGCTTCGCCTTCCAGAGGAATTCCTGTGGGGCGACCCAGCCCGAGCAGTTCGGTGACCTGGTTGATGTTATCGATCCCAGTGTGATTGCCGTACTGGTAGAAATAGCAGTTGCAGGAGCGCTTGATCGCTTCGCTGAGATTGAGGGAGCCGTGCCCGCCGCCCTTGCTCAGGATCCAGCATTTCATGAACTTATCCCCGTATTGCACCCCGCCACCGCAGTAGAAGTTGTGCTTGTGGGAATTGGAGAGCATCCCGCAGAGCGCGATCGGAATCTTAAAGGTTGAGCCGGGCGGATGCTGACTGAGCGCCCGATTGAACATGGGAGCGGCCTTGTCGTTGTTGTACCGGTCCCAGTCATCCTGACCAATGGACGGAATAAAGGCGTTGGGATCGTAAGATGGAACCGAGGCCATTGCCAGGATGTCTCCATTGCGGGGATCCATCACCACCACCGCGCCGCGACCCACCGCCCGAATGGCCTGTTCCGCGATATACTGCACCTTGGCATCAAGCGTCAGATAGACATCGGCTCCCGCTCTGGGGGGTTCGTAAGCGATTTCGCCTCGGATCACTCCCTTGGCATCCTTCCGCAGGACCCGTTTTCCGGCCTTGCCTCGCAGGTAGGTGTCCATGCCTTTTTCGATCCCGGAGCCACCATAGTCATCGGCCACATAGTGATCGTAGGTTCGGCGTTCTTCGTCGGACACCGTCTGGATGTCCGGGAGATTCACATAGCCCATGATGTGGGGAGCCAACGCCTTGTAGGGATAGACCCGGGAAGGCTTCACCGTGAGTTCCACGCCCGTCAGATCGAAGTCGTTCTCCGCATAGCGGGCAAAGTCTTCGAAGCTCAAATCCCGCTGGTAGGAGTAGGGCACCACGCCCTGGGTGCCGCGATAATGGATCTGCATCTGGTTGGCGTTGTAGTCCTTGGCCAGGCCCAGATTGACCATTTCCGGCAACACGGTCTCTTCCACAATGCGGACTACGTCCGGCTCCGTGCGAGTGCGCTGCATGCTCCCCTCGATGGCGCGATAGGTGATCATGGGCATCTCATCTTCCGGGCCCAAATCGGCACGGTAGGCATCCACGATTTCCTTGAGGTTGAAGGTGACTTCGAAGCTGGCCCGGTTGGTCGCCATGACCATCCCGTTGCGGTCCATGATTTCACCTCGCACGCCCGGGACTCGCACCGTCACTTCTTTCTCGCCGGGCACTTTCGCGGCCCACATGTCGTGTTCGTTGACCTGAACACGAAAAGCCGTCGATCCCAGCACGGCGAATCCCATCATCATGAGAAAGGCCAGGATGTAGAGGCGTATCTTAAATTTGATGCCCATAGGGGTTACGGAACATGGTTTTCTCGAATTCCAACCGGTATCCGCACCTTTTGGCGACCAGACTAATCAGAGTCAGCAGAAACGGTGCGAGCACCATGGCACTTCCCGCGGCCAGCACCACTTTAAACCAGATCTCGCCTGACACGAAGAAGTGTCCGCGTTGGAAGTTGAGGAGAAGATACTCGAAAATGAGCTTAAAAAAAACTGCTATCCCAACCATAAACACGGGAAGCATCCAATGCCCCTTGCGGAAGAGGGGTCGAATGCCCTGCATGAGACAACCCATCAGGGCAAAAAGAACAATGCTGGTCCCAAAGGCCATGTCGGCGGTTTCCAGGGGCACCTGATAGCGGGCGTCCCACATGAAGCCGACCACAAATGCAAAGGAGAGCATGACCGGAAAGGGCACCGTCAGCGCCAGGGTATAGAAGACCGCCCAGGGCACCAGGATCATGATCTCAAAGGTGGCGCCCATCTTGAGTTCCACATTGGGGACGAATTCCTGCACCATCATCGACAGGATCAGCAGAACGGACATCAAGGCGGGAAAAATCATTTCTTGGTGCCAGTGACTACGAACACGATGTCCAGATTTGAAAAGTCGACCGCTGGAACCACCTCCGCTTCGGTCGTGATTTCCCCGCGCTGCACGGATTTGATGCGCCCCAGGGCGAAATTGGCTGGAAAGATCTGCCCCTGACCAGAGCTCAAGACATCCATCCCAGCTTCCACCTTGGCGGTCTTATCCATGTAGCGGAGTCGCAGATTGGGCATGGTGCTGACCCCACCCCGTTCTCCGACGAGTTGGCCGTCCACACCCACCAGCATGTGAGAGCTGCGTTCGCCGGCCACGATTCCGTTGTCCGTGGTGCCGACCACGCGGGCTGCCACCTTGCAGGCTTCATCGGTCAGCAGGAGGACTTCTGAGGTGTGCGCCGTCGTCCGGGCCACTTTCCCCACCAGCCCAACTTCGCCCTGGTCCACCACCACGGGATCATCCTTCTTCACACCATCCTCAGATCCCGCGTCGATCACCAGGGTATGATACCAGGTCGCGTTCTCCCTGCCGATCACTTCCGCGGCTTCCAACTTGAAGAAGGAGGTCTGCTGGAGCTTCAAGGCCTGCCGCAACCGGTTGTTGTCCTGGTGCACTTCGCTCAGACTCTGGTTGAGCACCCGCAGTTTCTGCACCTCCGTCTGGAGCTCTTTATTCTGAGCCTCCAACTCCGCACGGGATTGGCGCGGCTTGGTCAATTGGTCGCTCATATTGCCAATCTGAGCGCGAGTATGAATCAGCGGCGAGGCCATCGCCAGCGCGCCCTCGTGCACCCCTTCCACCGTCTCGGCCCGCCAACTGAAGATCCACGCGACGATCCCCAGGAGCACAACCAGGGATATCAAGTTTACGCGATTCTTCATTCGAAATTCAGGGAGGGGCTCTACGCGGTAAGGATACTCATTCCTTCAAAAATTGGAATTCGGGAATCGTGAAATTTCTTCGCCACCACAGGCCAGTTGCTGAGGACGCCCCTTAATTATGGCCATTCCAGCAAAAATAGTTGATTGAATGCGAATTCGGAAATTCAAGAAAATTAATGGAAGTTAACTATTGCACGCTCTAACATCCTTACCAAAAGTGGTGGTTGTCATGGATAGGAAGTCCACATCTGAGAAGCGCTTTCATGTATCCGAGTGCTGGCAAGTCCTGCGTAGTCGACATCTCCTGATGCTCGGCTGCTTTCTGGCGGTTTTCCTGGTCGTGGCGATCACGACTTTGTTTACCCCGCGTCAGTACCGCGGCCGGGTCCAAATCGAATTTCTGGGGCCAACAGCCCAGGCTGTCGCCAATGGCGAAGCTACCACTTTGGACGAAGAAGCCCGAAATCGCTTCACCCAAACTCAATTCGAAGCCATCCAGGCGCGCAAGAATCTGGAGCATGTCGTGGCCAAGCTGGGTCTTATGGACATGTGGGGTTTGGAAGATGAGAGCAGCGCTGCCGAGAAGCTGAGCGGCAAGATCAAGATGCGCCAACTCGAAGGCACCGATATGGTGGCCATTGATGTCTATGACAAGAACGCTCAGTTGGCGGCAGATATCGCCAATGCCGTGGCCCTGAGTTTCCGGGAACGGAAAATGCAAAGCAGCAAAGCCCTGCAGCGGGAGGCGGAAGTGGCCGTTGAAAAGCATCTCATGGCCCAGGAAGCCAAGGTGGATAAGGCTCGGGCGGACCTCGACCGCATTGCCGGTGAAAAGAACAACACCGCCACGGCCCTCAACAATTCCCTGGTGGCACCCGATGATGACTCCAGCACCACCGCCGCTCTCGCGGAAGCTGAGAAGGAAGTGCAGGTCCTCAAGGCACGGGCCGCCGAGTTCAAGAAGCTGGAGCTGGAAGACTTCCTGCAACGTGCCAGTGCCTTGAATATGGCAGACTCCACCCTCAAGGAGTTGCTGCCCAAGTATTTCAACCTGCGCCTCACCCTGCGCTCCTTGAGCGATTCCGGCCTGGGTCCCAAGCACCCTAAGATGGTGAGTGTGCAGAACCAGATTTCCGAAACTCAGGCGCTCCTCAGTTCCATTGCGGACAATATCCAACAAAACCTCCAGACAGAGTTACGGATTGCCGAGGAACATCGCGACCGGATTGCGCAAGCGCACCAGGAACGTCTCGACCGGACCTCCAACGTCGCCTTCACCGAGGCTCAGACCAATTTCCGCCAACAGTTGGAGATCCTGGAGCAGATGCGGGCCAGCTTCACGATCGATCAAGCAACTGCGACCACACCTCCGGTTCTCGAAATCCACGAGGAAGCCGTGGCAGCCAAGCATCCGGCGCAACCTCGCGTGCTCCTTAACCTGGGGCTTGGCGCCTTGTTCGGCCTGGGACTCGCTCTCGGAGTGACCTTCTTCCTGGAATACCTGGATACGAGTATCAAGACGGTGGATGAAGCGGAGCGCCATCTGCAATTGCCGGTCCTCGCGGTGATCCCCAGCGGAGTCGGCGTTCTCCACAAGGAAACCGAGGAGTGCCCCGATTCAGAGGCCTATCGCATCCTGCGCACCAACTTGGACTTCAACCGGCCCGGCCCGGAAGCCAACGCCATCACCGTGGTGAGTGGCTGTGCAGGCGAGGGCAAGTCCACCACCCTGGTGAACCTGGCTTATGTCTGTGCTCAGTCAGGTCTCAATACCCTGATCATTGATGCTGACCTGCGGCGTCCCCGGATGCATCACCTCTTCAATCTGGAGAACCAGATGGGCCTGACGGATTACCTGAATCGGGAAGCCACCCTCCAGGAGGTCGTCACACAAACGGTCTTCGACCATCTATATCTTTTGCCGAGCGGCGCCCTTCCAGCAGACACCTCCGGGCTGCTCAGTTCTTCCGCCATGGTGGAGTTGTTGGCGGATGTGAAGAGCCGCTTTGATTTGGTGCTGGTCGACGCACCACCGATCCTGGGTGTGAGCGATGGATCCGTGCTCGTGAACGAGGTGGATATGACCATGATCGTGATGCAGCACCGCCGGATGCCGCGGAACATGGTGCTGAATGTGAAGCATGCCGTGGAGAACGCGGGTGGCAGATTGCTGGGCGTGGTGATGAACAACGTGGATATCCGCAGCCACAGTCAATACTCCTACTACACCAACTACTACACCTACTTCTCCCCGGAACGGAAAGCCGCCAAAGCCAAGGCCCAGGCTCAGCGCCAACAGCACCTGGCCGAAGCGGATCCAAGCGTATCCTAACGTAGCCACCGCACTTCATGAGATCCCTCAGGCCACTTGCACTCCTCTTCCTCGTCTTTCTCAGCCAGGGTTGGGCTCAGGAAGAGACTCTGCGGAAGGGAGATCAGATCATCATCGATATCAAAGGCGTGCCGTTGGAGGAACGCGAGCAGGTGCACGGGACCTACACCATCTCGGACGAGGGCACGCTGGAGCTCTATCTGATTGGCACTGTCCGGGCCTTCGGTGAGAAGCCGTCCACCCTCTCGACGAAGATCGAGCGGTCCTACATCCAGAACGGCTTCTTCACGCACCCCAACGTGATCATCTCCCGGGATAGCGCCCAGGAGAACCGGTTCGTGACCATCATCGGCGAAGTGCAGCAGAACGGCGCCATCCGCTATCAGGAAGGCTTGTCATTGTTGGAGGTGATCTCCATGTCGGGCGGTTTCACCGGCTCGGCGGATGTCTCCCAGGTCAAACTGGTCCGGGACGATCAGGCCCGCATTCATGACTGTCAGGCGATTGTGAAAAATCCAGAGTTGGATGTTGTTGTGTTACCGGGGGACAAGATCTTTGTCCCCCAAAACACAGGACGCGTGCAGCCGAATCGATCCAGTATTCTGGACAGCTTCCGGCGTTAAGCCCCCCTCATCTCAAGTCACCGCACCGCCACCACCGCTTCCGGCGTAGCGATCCCGGAACTGGATGATCTTGGTCTTCTCTGCCGCGGCCATGTCCTGCACCGCGGTCAATACCCCCAACGAAGGGGATCCGAAGAGCTTCCACTTGCTCATATCCATCCAGGTATCCGGCAATTGATTGGCCTGATTGGAGAGGACATTCTGGAGCAACATCAGCATCACCAATCCCCCGCCCAGCGCCACGAGATTCCAGACTGGCGTCCCCGAGATCAGCGTGTTGGAAGCTGCCAACGAGAGCACGCCCCAGAAGGTGCATCCCACCACCATGATGATCACCAGAAGGCCGGAGATCTTCCACAGGGCGAGATTCCGGCGGTGATGAAACAGGATATTGCGGATGGAGGATCGCAGGAGAAAGGACGCGAACATGACCCAACAGATCGCGGAGGAGTAATCGCGGGAGAGGGCCAGCACGTCGTCGGTGTTCTGCCCCAGGCGTTGTTCCACCTTGAGGAACTCGGACTTCAACTGGGTGAACTGGGTCCGTGAGAAGTTGGAGATGCTCTGCACGTAGTTGTCAAAGTTCACCACGGAGATCCGCTGGGAATTGAGATAGGGAATCTTGAAGAGCATCACGTAGATGAGGAGCGCCAGCACGCTCGCGCCGCCCTGCACCGCGAGGCTCACCTTGAGGTCGGAGAGCGGAGCCAGGACTGCCGGGACGTTTTGACCCATGACGCAATAGCCCATGAACAGCGAGACCAGGATCAACCCCAGAGAAAGCATGATCGGAATGTGGGTCGCGATCATGGCGTCGTTGTGCGTGGCCGACTTCCGATAGGCTTCCAGGGTCTCAAAGTAAGTGTGCCCCATAGGACTGATCTCCCCATAGGTGTTTCGCAGGTAATCCATCTCCGCTTCCTCATAGAACACGAACTCGATCTCGTTGGGATCGAAGCCCCGGCCAAAGAAGACGTCCGCCTTGCCTGCCAGATCCCGGGCATGGGCGTCGTCCACCATCGGTTCCTTGATGCGGCGCGGCTCCTCAAATTCCATGAATCCGAAGACCTTCCGAACTCTCGGCTCGTAAGCCGCCGGATCTTCCTCCATCGAGGGATGCGCCGACTTTTCCGGTTGTCCCAGGGTCACTCCCGCGGCGCCGGCCACCTGGCCGAACTCCTGATTGCCGCGGTTGGCCGTTTCCCCGATTTTCTGGCTTCCCTGACGAGCAGCCGATCTGCCGCTCTCCAAAGCCTTGCGCCCCTGCCCTGCACCTTTTCTGCCAGCTCTTTGAATCTGACCTAGTACCTTCTTCATCTTCGTGTGTTTTTGAACGGAGACAGGTCCGGGAATACCTCATTCTGTGAACCCCCAACTGAAACGCGCCTCCTGCCTGGAAGGCGTCCCCCCGTATCGATCCTAGCGAACCCCTCCGTTCCTTATTACGAGCCTGGTGCTTCCAGCCGTACTCTTGGCAGGTCCGGTTTTTTCCATTTCCCCGAAGATAAACCTTTGAAAAGCGGGTATGGCACCCCTAGGATCGCTTCTCAGCATCTACCCCAACCCCCATGAAAGTGCCCCATTTGAGAGTCGCCACTCTGGCTGTCACAAGCGCCCTCCTGGCGCTGTTTTCCGTTCTCGCCCAGGAAGGCGGACCAGAGACCGTCACCGAGAGCGAGTTTGTCCCCATCTTCAACGGCAAGGATCTATCCGGCTGGAACGGAGAGACTTACCTCTGGCGTGTCGAGGACGGCGTCATTGTAGGGGAAACCAAGGCGGATGAGCCGATTCCCTACAACAAGTTCCTCGTCTGGGCCGATGGCGAAGTGGACGACTTTGAGCTGAAGCTGAAGTACAAGATCACCTCCGGGAATTCCGGGATTCAGATCCGGAGCTTTCCCAATCCCGACGAATCCGCC
>JBHIXE010000051.1:19455-19819 GCA_041984905.1 Verrucomicrobiales bacterium
ATGCCGAGGGCAAATGGGCCGGCACGAACTACGGTGAGGGATTCGGAGGAATCCTGGCCAAGCGCGGTGAAAAAGCCATCGTTCAAGGGGCCAAGGACAAGGAAATCACTGAGCTGGGCGATCCTGAGGAACTCAAGAAGGCCATCAAGGATGGCGACTGGAATGAGTATCACGTCGTCGCCGAAGGCAACCACATCACCCAATTCATCAATGGGGTGAAGATGTCTGAAGTGATCGATGAGCGGCCGGACGCCCGTCTGAACGGTCTTGTGGCCCTTCAGCTCCACAAGGGGGATCCGATGAAGGTCGAGTTCAAGGACATTGAGCTGAAGCGTCTCCCCTTGAAAGACCGCAAGAAAGTCGT
>JBHIXE010000052.1:0-11683 GCA_041984905.1 Verrucomicrobiales bacterium
AGCAGTCCAATCCCTAGGAGAGACAGCAGCAGACTGGCTCCCGCAGGAAGCTGGCTCGCCGCGATCAAGACCAGAACAGGAACCACCAGCCAGGCCACGCCTCCTACGAATCCACGGGCGCCCAGCCAGAAGTAATAGGGCAATCTCAGACTCGCCAGGTAATCGAGGACACCATCCCGGATCCGCTGATACTTCCCTTTCTCACCAAAGACCCATCGGAAGAATCGGATGGGAGCGGGCCAGAGAAAGTGCTGCACCCTCCCCCCACGATAGCAGGCCCATCCGAGGTGCCCTAGCACCAGGACAGCACTGATAAGGAGGAGACCGCCCATGAAGGCGGTGCGCGGTCCGTCCGGGTCCAAGAGTTGCGCATCCCTCCAGAGACTGGCAATGAAGCGCACGGGCAGAAGCGCAATCCAGCCACAGAGCACGATGCTGCCCAGCACCGAAGCCTGCCGAATCCCGACAAACCCATCCCGGAACCGGCCCGTGCGAGCAATCCGACCTCCGCATTCCAGCAAATAGCCCAGGCTAAGAAAGTTGAGGATGGGAATCGCGGCCAGAACCGCCAGCCCGGCGATGATGGCGCCCAATCCAAAGAGCCAATCCAGCAAGGTCATCAACCCACCAATCAGGCGCATCGGCCAGGGACGCCGCAGGCTGTCCTCCGGAATGGGCGGAGGTGAGACAGGAACCGGGGGCATCTGAGGCGCAGCGATAGATGGATGCATCTGGTCTCGAAAGACCCTGAGAATGAATGGGGCGTTACAACTGAGCTGCAGATTTCCCCAAGCCGAGTTGCTGATTCCAGCGTTGCCATTCGGCGAGGACCTCGGCTCGGGAACAGCGGGGCCGGTAGACCGTCCGTACCCGAAACCCGTAGGTCTCCATGACTTCGTATTGCGGGATGGTAAACTGAAAGTCCCAGGCTGGATTGGTTGTCTCCCGCTCTTTGCTGAACCCACCGCCGGAAGGCGAATGGGCCAGGCGAATCCCTTCGATCCGGTCGAAGAACACCATCCAGGTGTGTTCCTCAAAGTTCCCGTAGAAGAGCGGCTGATCGAAACGCAGGGGCGAGAAGTTCTTGTAGAGCGCCGGAGGCGAGCTCTCGGCGAATGTCAGTTCCAGCTCATCGTCCCGATGCCGCACGGTGCTCTCGCTATGGTGCGCTTGAGTGCAGAGCTGACTCCAGATCTCCTTTTGGGTGGCGAGTCCACCGCGGAAATACATGCTCTTGTCCAGCGGAGCGTTGATGTAGCTGGCCCAGAAGAGAGCGATATAGCCGCGCTCGAATACATGCTGAGTCGGGGTGCAGCGAAACTCCATGTCCAGATAATGCGGCTCTCGAAGCGTGAACCGGGTCCAGCTTTCGAGTTGGAACGTCGGAGTCGGCGGTTGGTGAAGTTCGGCCTCGCTTGTGCTGATCTTGCGGAAGTGCATCTCCGCTCGACGCGGCTCAAAGAAGACATCCCGGTCCTCCTCCCCATCCCCGCTGATAATGTGCTCGAAATTCAGCCCCGCTATCGAGGGAACGAAGAGACTGCGGGAACTCGTCGCGTGACGGAGGCTCCAGACTCCATTGTACCCAGCGCGATGCTCCCCGTCAGCAGCATTGTCGCCAATCGTCGCGGTAAGCTCTCCAACCTGGAAGACGGCATGGCCCATGAGCTGAGCCTATGCAGTCGACCAGGAATTGACCAGACCGGAGTCAGCGGCGTGCCAAAAGACTAGCGATCAAAGCGGACCACTTCCGTCTTGGTGCCGTCCTTGAAGGTGAGCTGCACGGTCACGTAGGTCGAATCCATCGGGATGTCCGTGTAGATGGGAACGTCAGTACCGATGTCCGCGTTGCCTGGCTTGTCATAAGCTGGAAAGGCAAACTCGGTATCGGGAGTGTCCTTGTTCACGCCATACTCAATCTTCTCCAGGATACCTCGATGGGTCATCAGATGGGAGAAGTAGAGCAGCAGCTTGCCATCCCAATCCCGAAACGCCACCCAGCTGTTCTTGGTGATTTCCAGGATGTATTTGCTCTCCGTCATGGAAGAGTCGCCCGGATTGAAAGGGAGCGTAAACGGCCCCATCTCCACGCCGCTGCCGTTGGTGTATTTGACCTCGATATCGGTGTTGGGCGTGTTGTTGGGCAAGGTGATGGTCATGTTCGGCATCGGCTGCCCAGTCGTGGGATGACGCATGGGCGTGTGGCCTGTGGACTTGAAGTCCCCCTCCCCGGCTTTCCGCCAGAAGATCTCCAGAGTGGGTTCCGCGATGATCACGGAGCCCATCCAACCGGAGTTGGTGTGCATCCAACGCATCTCCACCGGGTTCTCCAGAACCTCAGAGGCCACGGTCTTGTTCACCAAGGTGAGCCGGGCCTCGGCATCGGCAATCCAGCCAGCGGCCATCTCCTTGTCGATGAACCACTTGAGGAACTTGCCCTCCTCATTGAGGGCCTGGAATTTCTCCAGGTATTCCTTCTCCTTGCGCTTGTCTTCCAGACTCTGGGTTCCGAGCCGCACCTGGGAATACTCCAGGCTCCAGTGGTAGTAGCCGGGGGCAAAGTCCGGATTGGCCGCCATGAATTGTTCCAGCATGGAGATGCGCTGTTCGCGATCCCAGAGCAGGATCATAGCGTATTTGGGCACCATGGATTTGGACTGGTTCGCGATGAGTTGGTAGGACTCCCGCGCTCCGGCCCGGCCTTCCTGAAGCTTGAGGAAGTCCTGGAAGCGCAGATGCGGATCCAGGTAGTCGAGATCGGAGTTGAAGAAGGCGAGATAGGAACGGCGAGCGGCGCCGTAGTCTCCTCCCAGTTCATGGATGCGAGCGTTGTGATAGTGCTCCTCCGGCGTCTCAGGATTGGCGATGACCCCGCCCTGCTTGGCGAGTTGGGAGAAGGACTCGCTCATGTTCTCCACCGAGGCCAGGATCTTGTCCGTCTTCACATCGATCTTCTCCGTGGTGACGGCGATTTTCTCGACGTCTTTCTGCATGATGCCCAGGGTTTGCTGGATCCCTTCCAGAGCGGGAATCTTGTCCGCCAAGACCCCGGTTTCCGCGGCCTCCCCCTTTTGGAGGAAGACGAGAATGCCGGAGAATACCCCCATGAAGAGGGAGAAGAGCGCAAGAGGTAGCCCCCAGGAGCGAATTCCACGAGCAAGGGCCGAAAGGAGCAACAACACGACCACGGCGATCACCGAGCCCATCAGGACGTATTGGGCGATGGGGGCCAGGGGCTGCAAGACGTCCGAGATGAATCCAAAGATGAAAGCAACCGTGCCCGAGGTTGCCGAAGTGCGGCGAATCACGCCACCTGCCTGTCCGACGATAGAGGAGTCTTCGTTCATGGTGAGGTTCGAGTGGATGAGAAGAGGTAAGAATAGGCGGAGGGTGCCCTTCTTCCCAACAACTCAGCGATCTTGCCCGCCTGAGCCGCCAGCAAGCCGGAACGGTCCCCCAAATAGACTAATGATACTGCAGGTTCCCCCAATGATCGGTCAACCCGCGGTTGCCTAAGTGACGAGCTTAGGGGCCCACGTTATTCACCCGGAAAGTGGGAAACCTAAATGCTGATTGTGACAATTTCTACACCAGCTCCATTTGGATCAAGCTCGCGCAAGTCGACTTGATCGCCTCTTCGGCAGGGCGAGGCGTCCACCCTAAGAGACGCTCCGCTTTGCTGCGATCCGCTACTCGACGCTGATCCAACTCGATCAGGATCTGCTTCAAGGAGGGATCCACATTGGACAGCCAGCGCGCCAGAAAATTGGGCAACTCCGTCTTGGGCACTCGCCTTGCCACATTATTTGGAATCGTCTCACGGATCAAGTCGGCCACTTCGCTGAGCATCATCCACTTGTCGGCACAGATAAACCTCTCGCCGGCGGCTTGATCGGATTCAAAGGCACGGATGTGAAGATCCGCCACGTCCTGGACGTCCACCACGCCAAAGCCTATTCGGGGCGTTGCCGGCATTTGCCCTGCCAGCATGCGCCGGATCAATTCGACAGAAGTCCCGTGAGACATGTCCAACAAGTGGCCCAGGACCAGGCCTGGATTGATCGACGTCAGCTTCAAATCCCGGCCATGGTCGCGGACGAATTTCCAGGCGGCCAGCTCGGCCATCGTCTTGCTGCGGATATACGGCGTCAGGTCATCGCCATCCAGTTGGGTCCAGTCTTCCTCGGTGAATACTCCCTCAGCGCGCCCGCCTTCTCCATAACAGATCGCAGCGAGTGAGGAGGTCAGCACGACTCTTGGTACCCCGGCTTCCTTGGCCGCTTTCAATACTCGAAGGGTCCCCTCCACGGCAGGGACAATGATCTCATCCGGATCCTCAGGCATTTCCAAAGGAAAGGGCGAGGCGATATGGAAGACGCCGTCACAACCTTCCATGGCTTCCGCCCAGCCGTCATCCTTGGTTAGATCCGCAAGGGCAAAGTCAAGAGGACCCACGACCGCATGCTCCGCCGCAATGCTTTCCACCCCCGTGATCTTGTCTTCGCTCCTTACCGTCACCCGCACGGCATACTCCCGGTTCATCAACGCCACTACGGTATGCGAACCTATGAATCCAGACCCTCCCGTCACTAGAATTCTGCCCCTCATAACTCCAAGTCATGGGCATAGAACCTGAATCCTGCCCTCAATCCAAGCAACTTCACACAAACTTCACGAACTCTTCGTGCTCGATTCAAACCCTGTTCAAGGAGGGCCTCCAATCTGGATCCGCATCTCAACCATGCCGATCTATGAAATCATCCGTAACCATCATTGCCCTCCTCCTGCTCGCGCTGACCGCCGGTCTTCGTGGCGCCCTTGACACTCGCGACGGCGTTGCCGCTCCCGAAGCCGACAAGACCCTGTCCCCCTACTTTGTGGTTCTCAATGCCGAGGGAGCCGAAGCCAGTGGCAAGGAGCCCATGCCCCTCAAATCCACCAAGGCCAAGGTCACCATCTCCGGTGTGATCGCCGATGTAGAAGTGACGCAGGTCTATCACAACACGGGCCAATCCGTGCTGGAAGCCAAGTATGTCTTTCCTGGCTCCACCAAGTCCGCCGTTCACGGAATGACCATGCGGATTGGCGATCGAGTGATTGAGGCCGAGATCAAAGAAAAGGCGGAAGCCAAGCAGATCTACGAAGAAGCCAAGGCGGAAAACAAAAGCGCCTCTCTGTTGGAGCAGGAGCGGCCCAACGTCTTCCAGATGAGCGTGGCCAATATTCTCCCGGGCGACCTCATTGAAGTCACGCTCCACTACACCGAGCATCTCGTTCCCACCGACTCCATCTATGAGTTCACCTATCCCACCGTCGTGGGACCGCGCTATTCCGAAATGGCAGCCAACTCCCCTGCTGCTTCTGGCGAAGACTGGGTGGCGAATCCTTACCTGCATGAGGGAGTCGAAGATCCAACCGCCTTCGATATTCAGATCCAGGTCAACGCCGGGATGCCGATCCAGAAGCTGGTCTGCTCCACGCACAACACCCAGATCCATTACACCGGTCCCAGTGCAGCCGATGTCCACCTGGATGGGACGGAAACGAATGGAGGCAATCGCGACTTCATCCTGCGTTATGGGCTGAAGGACAACGAGATCGCCAGCGGGCTCTTGCTCCACAAGGATGAGTCACTCAAGGAGAACTTCTTCCTGCTCACGGTCCAACCGCCGGAGCGGATCCAGCCGGATCACATCCCCGGCAGGGAATACGTCTTCGTCCTGGATGTATCCGGATCCATGCACGGATTCCCTCTCAATACCGCCAAGACCTTGATGCGGGAACTCGCCACCAATCTGCGCCCCACGGACACCTTCAACATCATGCTCTTCTCCGGGGGAAATCAGGTGCTGTCGCCCACCTCCATTCCCGCGACCCAGGCGAATATCAACAACGCCATCCGCTGGATGGACCGCGCTCAGGCCGGGGGAGGAACCCAGCTGGTTCAAGCCCTTGAGGAGGCGGTGAACCTGGAACATGCCGAGGGCATGAGCCGGTCGATCATTGTGGTTTCAGACGGCTACATCCACGCGGAGCGGGATGCCTTCCAGGTGATTCGCGAGAATCTGGGCCAGGCCAACCTGTTCTCCTTTGGGATTGGCTCCAGCGTGAACCGCTTCCTGGTAGAAGGTCTTGCCCGGGCCGGTCGCGGCGAGCCCTTCGTGGTCACCGATCCCAAGCAGGCTCCTGACGTGGCGAGCAAGCTCAAGGAATACATCACCTCGCCAGTGCTGACGGATGTCACCGTCGATTTCGGCGACCTGGAGGTTTACGACGTGGAGCCTGCCGGAATCCCGGATGTCCTCGCAGATCGTCCCATCACCATCTTCGGAAAGTGGAACGGTGAGGCACAGGGAACCATCACCTTGAGTGGCATCAGCGGAGGCGGCAAAAAAGTCAGCCTGGAAGTGCCGGTGGAAGCCGCCTCCCTGGATCAGCCCGCTCTGCCCTTTCTCTGGGCCAGGGATCGGATCGCGAATCTGGCGGACGACCAACAGTTGGATGCCAGTGATGAGACCCGGCAACAGATCGTCAACCTGGGACTCACTTACAACCTGCTTACCGAATACACCTCCTTCGTGGCGGTGGATAAGGAGGTCCGCACCGTGGATGGGATGAAGAAGGAGACGGTGAAGCAGCCGCTTCCCCTGCCGCAAGGCGTCGCCAATACTGCGATCGATGGAGGGACGATCCCGGAGCCGCAGTTCTACCTGATGCTGGCCATCGTGGCCATTGCCCTCTGGTTCCAGCGCGAGCGTCTGCTGCGCCACATCGCCTGAACTGCCGCAACTCACTCAACCACCTCGTTGGAGCAGGACCATGATTGGACTCTTCACCATGCACCTCGCGGGCAAAGCGACTCAAGGCTTGCGGGTATCCACCTGGACCAAGGCGCTGGATAGGTCCCCCTACCTCTTGCCCCTGGCGCTCATCCTGGCTTTCTGGCCGGTCTGGCGCTGGTATGTCCTGCGGATGACGGATGGCTCCGATGAGCCATGGGGCATTGCCGCACTTTCTGTCGCAGGGTGGTTCCTGTGGCAGGCACGAAAGGAAATACGGATGACCTCCGGCGGCCTCTGGGTCGCCGGAGGCTTCCTGGGGATCTATCTCCTGAGCTATGCGGTTCTACCTCCCTTGTTGCGAGCCGGCCTGGCCTTGCTCTGCCTGGCTGCGCTCACTGGCACCCTGACCCGCTGCCCCGCCGTGTGGGGTTTGTTTGCCCTTTCGCTCCCCATCATCGCCAGCATGCAGTTCTACCTGGGACCGCCTCTTCGCCTGCTCACCGCGTCCATGGCGCAGGGAACCCTAACCATCGCTGGTCTGGAAGTGACCCGCCACGGCACGGAGCTCGTTTGGAACGGTCAAACCGTCGGGGTGGATGCGCCCTGCAGCGGGATCAAGATGCTCTGGACCGGCCTGCTGCTAATCCTGTCCCTGGCCGCGTTGCACCGACTGAACTGGCCTCGCACTATCCTGGCAGTCGCCGCAGGGATTGTCCTTATCGTACTGGGCAATGCTCTGCGGGCCACGCTCCTCTTCACCAAGGAAGCCGGGATGGTGACGCTCCCGGATTGGACTCACGAAGGCATTGGCCTGGCAGTGTTCGCGGCCCTCGTCTTCGGATTGTCCTGGTGGTTCGGGAGGTTGCGCCCGGAGCCTCAGCCCGACTCTCCGCCCACCTGGTTGACGGACACCTCTCGAACTCCGGTGATCAGCCTCTTGGTCCTCACCTGCGCCGCGGCACTCACTCCTTTCGTGGTCAGTTCGGGAACCACTCAGGTGTCCGATGCGGACTTTCCAGGTTGGCCCGTGCAATGGCGAGATCACTGGCTGGAACCCTTGCCTCTCACGGAGCAGGAAGCCGCCTTCGCCGCCAAGTTCCCCGGAAAAGTCGGCGTGTTTGCCGCCGGGCCCAACAAGATCATCGTGCGCTGGGTCACCCAGCCTACTCGCAAGCTCCACTCCAGCAGCGACTGCCTGCGGGCGTCCGGTTACCGAATCAATACGGAGCGTCCCGGCGCCTTCGTCGCCAAAGGTCCTCAGGGTTCCTTCCTGGTAGAGGAGGAGATCTACGAGCACGGACTCCTGGGCGATGAGAGCTGGAAGGAAGTCTCCTTCTGGTACTGGAGCGCTTTCTTCGCGAAAACCACGGGCCCCTGGTGGGCTGTCACCGCCATCCAACCCCTGGAGCAATGACCGCGAGCGCCACCCTCAATCCCATCCCCTTGCTTCGAGGCGACTCCGGCGTCTGCCAATCCTGGATCACCGAGTCCCTGGGCCGCCGAGCCATCGCCTGCGTGGCCGTCATCTGCCTGGGATGCGGACTCTACGGAGCCGCGATCGGTTCCTGGCGGGCGCCGGAGATGGGATTGTATGTGGCGGTGAAGTTCCCGGTGCTCATCCTGGCCACGCTCCTGGTGAATGGGTTGATCAACGGAATGTTCGCCCAGATTCTCGGGTCCGGCCTGAGCTTCGGCCAATCCCTCCAGAGCCAGCTCCTGGGGTTCATGATCTTTGCCCTGCTGCTGGGTTCGCTGAGCCCAGTCGCCTTTGCCATGGCATTGGGAGCCCCGGAAGTCGGCAGCGATCAGGAGTATGCCTCGAATCGGACCCAACTTCTGGTCCACATCGCGATCATCATTTATGCCGGCGTCCTCTCGCATCGGAAGCTCTATCAGATGCTGCTCTCCCAAACGCAAAGCCGCCTGATTGCGCTGCAGACCCTGTTCGCCTGGCTGGCCGGTAATCTCTTTGTGGGCGCCCAACTCTCCTGGAATCTGCGCCCCTTCTTTGGCAGTCCCTACCTCGAGGTCGAGTTCCTCCGGGAAGACGCCCTGGACGGCACCTTCTACGAGGCCGTCCTCACCCTGCTACAGAACACTCTCTAATTCTATATCGAAAAATCGACAACCATCCGATCCGTTATGAATCCTACCGAATCCACACCCACGCCGCCGCCTCCACCGGCATCCAAGCCCATCACCCCAGGAGGAGCTGTCGACGCTCTCCTCAAGCGCCCTCTGGAACTGCTGGCCCATTTCAAGACCGGCAAGGGTGCCCTGGTCGGCATCTACCTGTTGTTCTCCGCCATCTTCTGCCTCCTGCTGTTTGGCCTCATTGTAGGATGGTTTTCCTATGAGAAGGACAACGCCGACGCCCTGCGACAACTCTGGGCCGCTCCGGCCAAGATCACGGTGGGGCTCCTGCTGAGCGCGGTCATCTGCCTTCCGAGCCTCTACATCTTCGGCTGTCTGAGTGGGCTCGACCTGCGCCTCGGCTCAACGATCGGAGTGCTGGTGGCAGCGATTACCCTCGCAGCCCTTCTTCTCATGGGATTTACCCCCGTGGTCTGGATCTTTGCCCAATCCACGGATTCCTCGGTGTTCATGGGGTTCCTGCTGATCTGTTTCTGGTGTATCGCCCTCTTCTTTGCCGCCTGGCTGATCTTCAAGGCATCGACCATCCTGGGAGGAAACTCCAAGGGGCACCTCGTGGTGTGGGTAGGCATTTTCGCCCTGGTCACTCTGCAGATGTCCACCACGCTGCGCCCCATTATCGGGACGTCGCCGGATCTGCTTCCTGGCACCGTGGACAAGATGTTCTTCCTCGAACACTGGACCACGGCCCTGACTCCGGAGGGAGATCGCAGGGGCTGGGAATAACCACCAACCCCTACGCAAAGAAGCAATTAGTCGAAGGAGGGTTTGGGCGTGTTCGGCCCACTCTTCGGAAGCTCAGGCTTCTTGATGTAATCCTCGTCGATCTCGCCGGTCAGACTTTGGAGAAAGGCGGTGATGTTCTCCACTTCATCCTGGGTCAGCGTGCGTCCCAACTGATGTTCGGCCATCATGGCCACCATCAGAGGCAGACTGCTGATGGATCCATCGTGCAGATAGGGAGCCGTCATCTCCACATTCCGAAGACTGGGCGTCTTGAAGAAGTGTTTGTCCGTTTCCACACCAGTCGCGTCGTGACGGCCAAAATCCGTGAGGTAGGGCCATGGCTTCACCAGGCCCAGCTTCTGGTAGAGCATACCCCCGAGCATCGGTCCCATGTGACAGCTGGTGCAGCCCACCGTGATGAAGGAATGAAGACCGGCCTTCTCCTGATCGGAGAGAGCCTCTTCATTTCCGGCCAGGTAATCATCAAAGCGAGATGGGGTGACCAGATATCGCTCAAAGGCGCCAATGGCTGCCGCCATATTGTCATAGGTGATCGGATCCTCGTCTTCCGGGAAAGCCTGTCCGAATTCTTCCACGTAGCCGGGAATCGACTTCAGCACTTCCACCACAAATTCCGGACTTGGCATGGCCATTTCTCCTCCGGCGAGAACGGGGCCCTTGGCCTGTTCTTCCACATCCGCGGCTCGCCCATCCCAAAATTGGGAGATATGGCCAGCGGCATTGTAAACAGTCGGCGAGTTGCGACCGGTGAGATGACCCGCGTGACCTTCACTGAATGCCTTGCCATCCACCCCATAGGTGTCCAGTCCGTGACAGGAGTTGCAGGAGATCTGCTGACTCTTGGACAAGCGCGTGTCGTAGAAGAGTTTCCGGCCCAGGTCGACCTTCTCCTCCGTGCAGGCATTGGCGGGATTCTCGAACATCTGAGGCAATTGCCCGAAGATAGCGAGTTGAGCCCGGTTGATTTCCTGTTGGGCGGAAAGCAGGGAAATGCCCGCGAGAGACAGCGTTGATAGTAGATAGAATGATTTCATTGGGTATGGAACAATGCGCGCGCCAAATCTGGAGAGAGCCCGATGAGGGTCAAGCGTCAATCGCAGCGATAGGCACGCACTATGGAAGGAAGGGTTCCCCGCAGGAGGAAGACTCCGAAGCCTGCTCTCCAGCGCCACGCAATTCCTGGTGAATTCGGCCCCTATCTTGCTGCCCACCGGCATCCCGCAGCAAGTGATGCCCCTGGTGGAACCACATTCTGCCCGCCGCCCGCACCATTCTCAGCCTTTGGGTTGACAGGTTCACCAACGGACGCATCTTCCCGCGAGTTAACATCAGCACCATGGCAACCTACGCAATCAATGGATTTGGACGCATCGGCCGCAACGTACTTCGCGCGATGCCACAGGAAGAAGTCGAAAAGATCGTCGCGATCAATGACCTCACCGATAACAAGACTTTGGCGCACCTGCTGAAGTGGGACTCCACCGCTGGCAAGTTCGATGGCGAGGTGCAGTTTGATGAGAAATACATCACGGTGCGCGGACATCAGATCCGCATCTTTGAAGAGCGCGATCCTTCTCAACTTCCCTGGGGAGACCTGGGAGTGGACGTGGTTCTGGAATCCACCGGTTTCTTCACCGCCCGCGACAAGGCCGCTCTGCACCTGACCGCAGGAGCCAAGAAGGTGCTCATTTCCGCTCCCGCTAAGGAGCCTGATCTGACCTTCTGCATCGGGATCAACAGCAATTCTTACGATCCGGCTTCTCACCACATCATTTCCAACGCTTCCTGCACGACGAACTGCCTGGCTCCTATGGCCAAGGTTCTGAATGACTCCTTCGGAGTGGAAAGCGGGTTCATGAGCACCATTCACAGCTTCACCAACGACCAGCGCGTGCTCGACCAGCCGCACGACGACCTGCGTCGCGCCCGGACCGCATCGGAAAACATCATTCCGTCTTCAACGGGTGCGGCCAAGGCGATCGGCCTGGTGATTCCGGAGT
>JBHIXE010000052.1:11693-15062 GCA_041984905.1 Verrucomicrobiales bacterium
GCTGACCGGCGGCGCCTTCCGCGTGCCGACTCCAACCGGTTCCGTGACCGACTTCACCGCCAAGCTTTCCAAGGCCACCACGGTTGAAGAAATCAACGCCAAGTTCCTGGAAGCAGCCAGCGGCCCGATGAAGGGCGTGCTGGAATACACCGACGAACCGATCGTCCTCAAGGACATCGTGGGCAATCCGCACTCCTGCATCTTCGATTCCGACTGCACCATGGTTGCCCCTGGCGGCGACTTCGTGAAGATCGTGGGATGGTATGACAACGAATGGGGTTACTCCAACCGCACCGTTGACGCCATGAAGCTGATCGCTTCCGGCCTTTAAGCCGGCCAGCTTCTCAACATCTAGTTTTGTGCTACCTGCGCCCGCACTCCGGGCGCGGGTTTTCCACCTTCCAACAGCTCTCACCTAATGGCCAAGAAATCCATCACTGACGTGGATGTGAAGGGCAAGCGCGTCCTCGTGCGTGTCGACTTCAATGTCCCTCTCGACGGAGACGTCATCACTGATGACACCCGGATCACGGCAGCCATCCCGACCATCAATTACCTGGTCGAGAACGGCGGCAAAGTGATTCTCATGTCTCACCTGGGACGGCCGAAGGGCCAGAAGAACCCCGAGTTTTCCCTGGCTCCGGTCGCCAAGCGTCTGGCCGAGTTGATCTCAGCCCCCGTGAGCTTTGTGGCTGATTGCGTTGGACCAGCGGTGGAAGAGGCTGTCTACAAGTTGGGCGAAGGTGAAGTGCTCCTCCTGGAGAACGTGCGTTTCTACAATGAGGAAGAAGCCAATGACGACGACTTTGCCCGTCAACTGGCCGTTCTGGGCGAGGTCTACGTGAACGACGCCTTCGGAACCGCGCACCGCGCGCATGCCTCAACGGCCGGAGTCACCAAATACATCGAAGACTGCGTCGCCGGGTACCTTATCGAGAAGGAACTCCAGTACCTTCAGGGTGAACTCGACGAGCCTGGCCGTCCTTTCCTGGTCATCATGGGAGGCAAGAAAGTCTCCGACAAAATCCAGGTCCTGACCAACCTCCTGGAAAAAGCCGACACCATCATGATCGGTGGCGCCATGGCTTATACCTTCCTCCATGCCCAAGGCTACAAGGTGGGGAAGAGCTTCCTGGAAGCGGACAAGACGGATCTGGCTCTGGAGATCCTCAAGAAAGCGGAAGAGACCAACACCAAATTCCTTCTGCCCATCGATTCCCGCCATACCGCGGAATTTGCCGCCGGTGCAGCGACCGAAGTGACCGCCCCCTTCCCCGAAGGTGGCTTCATCCCGGACGACCGTGAAGGAATCGATATCGGCGACAAAGCCATCGAGGAATACGTCGCTGTGATCAAGGAATCCAAAACCATTCTCTGGAACGGCCCCATGGGCGTTTTCGAATTGGAAGGCTTCGACATCGGCACCAAGGCCGTGGCTCAAGCCGTGGCGGATTCAGACGCGGTCAGCATCATTGGCGGTGGCGATTCCGTGACTGCGATCAATAAATTTGGGCTGGGCGACAAGGTCACCTTCATGTCCACCGGCGGGGGTGCCAGCCTCGAACTCCTTGAAGGCAAGGAACTTCCTGGTATCGCTGCCCTCTCCGACAAGTAATTCACTTCAATTTTTCACACCACTCTCACCAAGCACTATGTCCACCCGTCGCCCCATCGTTGCCGCGAACTGGAAGATGAACAAAACGCCATCCGAAACGGCGGCCTTTCTGGACGCGTTTCTGGCGAAGTTCGGCGATAGCTGTGCTTCCGAGGTGGTGATTGTGACACCTTTCACCTCCCTGCCGAAAGCGGCGGAGTATCTGGCCAGCCATCCGCTGGTCGCGCTCGGGGCTCAGAACATGCACCCGGAGCCGAATGGTGCTTTCACCGGTGAGATCAGTGCGGAATTCCTCACCGAACTCGGCGTGAAATATGTGGTCCTCGGCCACAGCGAGCGTCGTCAGTACTTCGGAGAGACCGATGCCTTCATCAATCAAAAGGTCATCGCCGCGCTCAACGCGAATTTGATTCCGATTCTTTGCATCGGTGAAACCCTGGAAGAACGGGACGGCGGCAAGCTGGAAGAAGTGATCAGCACCCAACTCCAAGGGGGCTTGGCCGGTCTCGAAGCCGGTCACATGGCGAATATTGTGATCGCCTACGAACCCGTTTGGGCCATCGGCACCGGTCGCACCGCCTCTCCAGAACAAGCGCAAGAAGCTCAGGCCTATGTCCGGAGCGTGCTCGCCTCCATTTTCGATTCCGCCACAGCAGATTCCGTCCGCATTCAATACGGCGGCAGCATGAAGCCCGGAAATGCACCTGAACTGATGGCGCAAGCCGATGTTGATGGTGGTCTCGTGGGTGGCGCCAGCCTGGAGCCCGACAGCTTTTACGGAATCGTGGAAGCAGCAGCCGCCTCTGTCAGCTGAGCAGATTTTTGCTTGTCGGCGTAGCGTTCCGGCTTTGACGAAAGCGATGGATCTGGCTAAATCCATCGCTTCATGAGCGAAGCAGCTCCCGCCCTGACGCCAACCCTCCTCCAGGGAACCTGGATCGGAATTAGCCACCAGACCATCACGGTCACCCATTGCCTGGATGACGGCACCTTTTGCGGGACCTATTTCACCCCGGATTTTCAACTCACCGCCACTTTCGAAGGAACCTGGCAAATCGAGGGTGAGACTCTGATCCTTCGCTACACGGGAGGCAATCTCCCTGTCGCGGCCTTCCCCTACGAAGATCCTAACCAGGTTGAGGTTCTTTCCCGCGACTCCATCATCCTCCGCACGATCCCTGCGGGGATTTCGATAACCTGGAACCGGGTTCAATTTGCCCCGCGTCCCGGATTGGCGCCTCTCGATCCCGTCAATCCGCCCACCTTCGAGGAACTCCGGGCCATGACGCTTGACGATCTCTTCAGCGATAATCCCCTCGAAAAGTGGATCCTCTCGGAAGTTTCTCAGTCCACCGAGGAAAACTTCGACGACCAGCTCCTTGATGGACTGACTCGCCGTGTCCCCCGAAAAGCAGGCTTTTACATGGCCATGTTTCAATTTGAAGGGCTTTGGGGGAATGGAGGCATGCAGCACGCGCTCCTCAGAGAACCAGTTGAAACCAATCTGAAGTTTCTCGACCTTGTGGCCGAGGCCCACACGTTCTTCGGAAGTGAGCAGCTCACCGACCTAGTGCGGAACTTGCGAGGCAAAACCGAAGGATGGATGGCGGAACTCGCTCGCATTGAGAAAGCTGAGTCGATTCCAAGCATGTACAAAGTTGCTCCAAATAAGATAGCCCAAAAGTTTGGCGCGTCCATGGTATCAATAGCACTTGGGTAAGCAATGAAAGCGAGACCCATTGAACTTGTTTTTG
>JBHIXE010000052.1:15072-19517 GCA_041984905.1 Verrucomicrobiales bacterium
GAACTCTGCGAGTCCACCCCGAACGCATTCGAAGCCTTGCTGGAGGATATTCACTCGCATCCCGAAGACTACACCTCCCTGGAGTCCAGCTAGCCAGCCTTGCCAGAAAGCCGCAAGTTGGGCAGACTCGCTTGGTGAATGTGCACGAATCGACCTGGCTGATGACTCTGATAGCGGGGCTCATTTCGGGAACTGCATCTGGATGGGATCGCGCGGGTTCCCTTGGAGGAATAATTGGAGCCATTGTCGGGGGACTTATCAGTCTGGGCGTTATCACCCTCATTCTGGAGTTTTGGCTCTCCAGGCTCGAGTCCGGCACCAAATCTCTCCTGCTTTACGCGTTGTTCTTCTTTCTCTGCCCAGCAATTTCCGGAGTGCTCGCCGGAGGCCTGACCCAGTTCATGCTTGGGTAGAATCAGAGCCCGGTAATGGAAAGAACGGGCGCTTGAGATTATTGAACCACGGAATACGATCCTATTATGTCGTCCACCGCATGGATCGAATCCCCAGATGAGCTTCTCACGCTTGAGGAGTTCTCGCTTCTGGAGTTCGGGGAACCGGCCGATCTGGTGGACGGAAAGGTCAGGCTCATGGGAAACAACAATCCGACTCACGGGGAAGTGCTGGCGAACCTGGTCGCTGCGATGAAACTTAACCTGCGTGATCGTCCATCGAGCGGAAAGATTTTCTGCGGTGACACTACTGTCTTGGTTCGACGCGGCCCCGACACTGGGCGTGGTGCGGATCTCGCCTTCGTTTCCGCCGAGAGACTCAAGGAACAGCCCAAAGACGCGGGCGCCCTCCATGTGGCTCCGGAGCTGATCGTCGAAATCATGTCACCCAGCAACGCATGGGAGACGGTCATGGAAAAGATCTCCGAGTATTTTGAGATTGGGGTCCAACAAGTATGGGTTGTGACCAACCCCATCCGGATGGTGACCGTGTTCACATCCCCCACCGATTCCAAAGGGTTGACCCTGGAACGGCAGGACACCCTTTCCTGCCCTGAGATTTTACCAGGCTTCGATTTGCCACTCACCGCTGTTTTTGAAGGACTGCCACCGCTGGAGAAGGACTGACGACTCATTCTTCTTGGCCTTCTTTTACTGCATTCCTCAAAGAATTCATCGGCCCCACAAGCGGAATTCCCGCTTTCCAAGTTGCAGTTCCCCATACCTGACTAGTTTGGGTGCTCGGACGGGACCGGGCTGGCCCCTTCCGTTTCTGAAAACAAACCTAAGGGGAAATGAGCAAAAGTGATTTTGGACTTATTGGTCTGGCCGTTATGGGCCAGAATTTGGTCTTGAACGTTGAAAGCCGGGGCTTCCAGGTCTCGGTCTACAACCGGACCACCTCCGTGACGGAGGAATTCATCGCCGCGAATCCCGGCAAGAACCTCGTCGGCTCCAGCACACTGGAAGAATTCATCCAGAGCCTGGAACGCCCGCGGAAAATCATGATCATGGTGAAGTCCAGCGCTGCGCTAGATCCCAGTGATCGTGATGCCGTCGACGCGGTGATCGAATCCCTGATTCCCCTTCTGGACGAAGGCGATCTGGTGATCGACGGAGGAAACACCTTCTTCATCCATACCGAACGCCGCTCTAAAGCGCTCGAAGAGAAGGGCTTACTCTTCATCGGTACCGGAGTTTCCGGCGGGGAAGAAGGCGCGCTGAAGGGCCCCTCCATCATGCCCGGAGGTCCCGCCGCCAGTTGGGAGATCATCAAACCGGTCTTCGAATCCATCGCCGCCAAGGTCGATGGGGTCCCCTGCGTGACCCATATCGGCCCCGGTGGAGCCGGTCACTATGTCAAAATGGTGCACAACGGCATCGAATACGGGGACATGCAGCTCATCTGCGAGGCCTACAATCTCTTCCAGGCCGCTGGACTCAGTACTGACGAAATGGCCGAGATCTTCACCACCTGGAATCAAGGCCCATTGGAAAGTTACCTCATCGAGATCACCAGCGAGATCTTCAAGATGGCCGATCCCGAGTCCGGGAAAGCGGTTGTCGATATCATCATGGACAAGGCCGGCCAGAAAGGCACCGGTCGATGGACCGTGCTCAACGCCGTGGAGAACGCGATCGTGATTTCCACCATTAACGCAGCGGTCGAAGCGCGGATTCTCTCCGCCATGAAGGACCAGCGCGTCGCTGCCTCCACCGAGTTCGCCGGGCCGGACAACCGTGAATTCGTCGCCGCATGGCAGAAATACCCGAAGGAAACCATCATCCAGAAGATCCACGACGCGCTCTACGCCTCCAAGGTGATCTCCTACGCCCAGGGCCTGGACCTCATCAAGCGGGTTGGAGACGCCCATGAATGGGATCTGGAGTTGGGCTCCATCGCCAAGATCTGGCGAGGCGGCTGCATCATTCGCGCCCGCTTCCTGAACCGGATCACCGAGGCCTATGAGCGAAATCCGGGCCTGAGCAACCTCATGCTCGATCCCTTCTTTAAGGACATTCTCAACAACGCCCAGGCGGCCTGGCGGGAAGTCGTAGCCCTCGGCATCACCCATGGGGTGCCGGTACCGGCCTTCAGCGCCTCCCTCGCCTACTATGACAGCTTCCGCAGTGAGCGCCTTCCAGCGAACCTTTTGCAGGCTCAGCGCGACTTTTTTGGTGCGCATACCTATGAACGTGTCGACAAGCCGGCAGGCGAATTCTTCCACACCAAGTGGCCAGAACTCATTGATTAAGCATTATTAAATATCTACAAACCTTATAAGCCTAGGCGAATTTGAAGGTCCAACCTGACCGGATATAAGCCTGGCTTATTAGGCAATCACTCTATAGCAAAAGCGGCCGGACCAGGCCGCTTTTGTCGTTTCTAGGAAAAGGGCTCTACACTGATAGAAAAAGACAAAAGTAGGCCATGGGGGCTTTTGGCCAGGAACCCTCGGTTCTACGGGGAAAAATGGGGGATTTTGGCAGGCGGGAACAGGCCTGAATGGAAGCTCGCGGAAAAACTTCAAAAAAGTGCACCAAAGCAGTTGCACGTTCTGAGAAGATGGATACTTTGCCAGTCCCGACCGGAAACGTCGGCAGTTACACGGAAGAAACGCTGATCGCGGCTTCGATTGCGATCGGTTTTTTTGTCCCAAACTGAAGTGATCTTTGAGAGGCTAAGTTTGTTTGTCCTTCTTAATTAATAAGCAGACAAGCAGACCGAAGAGGGAAAGACTAAATTGTGCGTTAAGTACGAGTCAATTTTTTGGTTCCGTGATATTTAGATAAATATACTCGGAGAGTTTGATTCTGGCTCAGAACGAACGCTGGCGGCGTGGATAAGACATGCAAGTCGAACGAGAGGCTTTAAGCTTGCTTTTGGCCTCTAGTGGCGGACGGGTGAGTAACACGTGAGCAACCTGCCCAGAAGACGGGGATAGCCCGGGGAAACTCGGATTAATACCCGATGTGATCGCAGGATTAAAGGTGGCTTCGGCTGCCACTTCTGGATGGGCTCGCGGCCTATCAGCTTGTTGGTAAGGTAACGGCTTACCAAGGCTACGACGGGTAACTGGTCTGAGAGGATGATCAGTCACACTGGAACTGAGACACGGTCCAGACACCTACGGGTGGCAGCAGTCGAGAATCATTCACAATGGGCGAAAGCCTGATGGTGTGACGCCGCGTGGAGGATGACGGTCCTAGGATTGTAAACTCCTGTCATCAGGGAGTAAAGCTCTGGCGTTAATAGCGTCATGAGCCTGATAGTACCTGAAGAGGAAGGGGCGGCTAACTCCGTGCCAGCAGCCGCGGTAACACGGAGGCCCCGAGCGTTGTTCGGATTTACTGGGCGTAAAGAGTACGTAGGCGGCGAGGTAAGTCAGATGTGAAAGCCCAGGGCTCAACCTTGGAACTGCATCCGATACTGCCTCGCTAGAGGGTTGGAGAGGAGACTGGAATTTGTGGTGTAGCAGTGAAATGCATGGATATCACAAGGAAGACCAATGGCGAAGGCAGGTCTCTGGACAACTCCTGACGCTGAGGTACGAAGGCTGGGGTAGCGAAAAGGATTAGATACCCTTGTAGTCCCAGCAGTAAACGGTGTGCGCTTGGTGTGGGGGGATTCGACCCCCTCCGTGCCGGAGCTAACGCGTTAAGCGCACCGCCTGGGGAGTACGGTCGCAAGATTAAAACTCAAAGAAATTGACGGGGACCCGCACAAGCGGTGGAGTATGTGGCTTAATTCGATGCAACGCGAAAAACCTTACCTGGTCTTGACATGTACGGAATCTCTTAGAGATAGGAGAGTGCCTTCGGGAGCCGTAACACAGGTGCTGCATGGCTGTCGTCAGCTCGTGTCGTGAGATGTTGGGTTAAGTCCCGCAACGAGCGCAACCCCTGTCATTAGTTGCCAGCACGTCTGGGTGGGCACTCTAGGGAAACTGCCGGTGCTAAGCCGGAGGAAGGCGGGGATGACGTCAAGTCCTC
>JBHIXE010000052.1:19555-19813 GCA_041984905.1 Verrucomicrobiales bacterium
GGATCACCTCCTTTCTGGAAAACTGCATTCAATATTGAACGCCCACACTTATCGGTTGTTGGAACAAGCCACAGGCCTGCGAAGAGATTCGCAAATTTGTGGAATGGGTCTGTAGCTCAGCTGGTTAGAGCACCGTCTTGATAAGGCGGGGGTCGTTGGTTCGAGCCCAACTAGACCCACCAAGATTCCAATGTCTGGTTGTCGAGGATCCCGGGGGATTAGCTCAGCTGGGAGAGCACCTGCTTTGCAAGCAGGGGG
>JBHIXE010000053.1:0-298 GCA_041984905.1 Verrucomicrobiales bacterium
CGGTAGAACTCCTGTTGGCAAAAGGTCCATGCGTTGATCTCAAAGATCCGCTCGGTCTGATTATTCGGCAAAAAGGCATCCACCCGAATCTTGGTCGCAAGTCCGTGAGCGTGAGGGAAAATCCCCGTCACCTGAGCCGGTGTGCGCAGCTCAAAGGTATCCCGGATGCTGTAGTCCTCCATTCCCGGCTTGATATCGATGGTCTCGTTCGCCATGCGCAGCGTGAGCACCTCCGGACTGCCGCCCCCTTCCACATCCAGAGGAACCAGCACTCCGTTCTCCGGATCGTTGGGATCCG
>JBHIXE010000053.1:308-4031 GCA_041984905.1 Verrucomicrobiales bacterium
TGCGTACCAGAGGTTCACGCGGGGCCGGATGCTCTGCTTCTTTCCATTAGGCTCCAGAACCAGGGTCACGACAATGTCGCCCCGAGGGTGCACCCGCCAGGATGAATCGAGAGGTGCAATACAGGCGGGGTTGCGCGGGGTCCAGATGGCAAACAGCGAGTGGGGCTGCCGAAGGCTTCCTGATAAGGGGTGATTGGGAAAGCCTGCGGCTTTATCCTTCTCATCCTCAAGCCGGCTGTCGTTGGTGGAATCAAAGCGGATCCAGCCGAGTTTCGCGACGCCGTCGGGAGCGGGGATCAATTCCACAGCCTGGATGTGTCGCACTTCCAGAAGGGCCTCCGAAGAGATCACAAAATTACGGACGATTGGCTGCCCTTCCGCTGGCAACTGAAAAGCCTCCGTCGCATCCAGAGTAAAGTCCGGGGCCTCACTGGGAGGATTCACGGTGCTGCGATCCAGGGGATGCAGCACATCATGAGGGAGCCACACCTGCGCCTGAGCCCATGGGCTGAGGCCCACCAGCAGTAAGCATGTGAAATAGAGAGGGGGAAGGCGGTGTTTCACAACACACAGCCTGCTCGCAATTGATGGGCTGGGCAAGCGAAAGCTGTTGAGGTATGTGTTAGTGTCCAGCTCCCTCGAAGACAGGCATTTCTCCCCGTAAAAATGGATTACTCTGCAACCGTTCCCCGGATTCCGACATTGGGAATTGCAGGGTCTGGCGCCGATCCTTGACGGAAATCCAGGTTGCCGCCAGGATTCACGACTTTCCCACCCCATGACCTATCTCAATCCCTTACTGCCCCCCCTTCGTTTCCTCATTGCACTGGCGCTCTCCACCACCTGGGCGCAGGCCAACGACTTTGACAAAGAAGCCGAGCTGAGGATTCAGAACTTTAAATACGAAGAGGGCTTTCAGATCGGCCTTTTTGCGGATCAGGAGCAAATCATCAATCCGTCCGCGATCTGCTTTGATGACAAGGGCCGGATGTTCGTTGGGGAGATCCACCGCTGGCGAGCCGGAGTGGAGGACATTCGCCACCACATCCCCATGCTGATCGACGACCTCTCCACCAAGACCAGTGCGGACCGTCTCGCGATGTATCAGAAGCATTCGGAGACGGGCTACATCCCTTTTGAGCACTGGACGGAGTTTTCGGATTCCATTCGCATCGTCGAAGATACCGACGGCGATGGCCGCGCCGACTCATCCCAGGTATGGGCTGATGACTTCGATGATCCGCTCGATGGCCCGGGTATCGGTCTCCTCTACGGTGACGGAAAGCTTTACTACACCAACATCCCGCACCTATGGATGCTGGAAGACAGCGATGACGATGGGAAAGCCGACGCACGGGAATCCATTCAGGACGGGTTCGGCGTGCGCATGAGCATCAGTGGTCACGACATGCACGGGTTGGTCTGGGGACCCGACGGCCGCATCTACTGGTCCATTGGAGACCGCGGTTACAACTTCACGACGGATGAGGGGAAGACGTTTGCCGAACCCACCGAAGGTGCGGTGTTCCGTTGCGAACCGGACGGCAGCAATGTGGAGGTTTACTACTACGGACTCCGCAATCCCCAGGAGCTGGCCTTTGATAAATACGGCAACCTCTTCACCTGTGACAACGACGCCGACGCCAAGGACACAGGCCGCCTTGTCTACATCCTGGAGGGAGGCGATTCCGGCTGGGATGCCGGACACCAGGCCATCTTGAACTTTCACAAGCATCTGGATATCCGTACCCCCTTCTATCCGGAAAGCCGCTGGGCCTTGAATATGTGGCTGGACGAGCGGATCTGGGAAACGCGGAATGACGATCAGCCCGCCTGGACGTTGCCACCTGTGGAATTGGTGAGCTGGGGTCCCAGCGGTCTTTGCTACAATTATGGCGTCACGGCCTTTCCGGAACGCTACGAGGACTTCTTCTTTGTCTGCAACTTCGGCGGGGCCAAGGGAGATCTGGAAGCCTTCACCGTAAAACCCGACGGAGCCGGATTCACCATTGGCGAGCACACCCGGGAATGGATGGTCGGATTGGGCAATACGGATGCGGACTTCGGTCCGGATGGCCGTCTCTACATCTGCTCCTTCAATAACAATGGCTGGGTGAAACAAGACATCGGCAATGTCTACACCATGTTTGATCCTAACCGGCTTACCAATCCGGAGCTCACCGAAACCCGGTCCCTACTGACGGGCGAGCTGGGATCCAAAAGTGACGAGCAACTGGCGGGACTACTTGGCCACGATGACATGCGAGTGCGGATGCAATCTCAGTTCAAGCTGGCCAAGCAGGGATCTGGCGCAATCAACTGGTTCAAGAATGCGATCGAGCAAAAGGATAATCAGCTGAAGCGGCTCCATGGCATTTGGGGACTGGGACAGATTGCTCGCAGCCACCCGGATGCAGGCGCGGAAGAAGCGCTCCTTGCCCTTCTCAAAGACTCCGATCCCGAGGTGCGGGCTCAAGCCGCGAAGACCCTGGGAGATCTCCGCTATCAGCCTGCAGGCAAGCCTCTCTCCAAACTCGTCGCCAAAGATTCCAGTGCCCGGGTGCGCTGCTTTGCCGCGATCGGAGTGGGCCGCTGCGGATATACCAAAGGCTTCGATGCGCTAGCCAAAGCCGCCGCGGCCAACGCGGATGAAGATCTCTTTCTTCGTCATGGCCTGGTCATGGGCATGCACTATCTCGAAAACGCAGAAGCGCTTAAGGAGTTGGCGGGCCACGAAAGCCGGTCCGTGCGTTTGGCCGCCTTGCTTGCGATGCGTCGTTCTCAGGATCCAGAGATTGCCCGCTTCCTGGACGATGCAGATCCCGAACTTGCCGCGGAAGCCGTGCGCGCCATCAACGACGTAAACATCACCGACGCAATTCCTGCTCTGGCGGCTTCACTGAAAGAGCTGGATTTCCCCGCGGAGACTTCCGCGGATTGGCTGCTCCATACTCGCTTGATCAATGCGAACTGGCGCGCCGGCGATGAAGCTTCGGCTCGCCGCCTCCTGGAGTATGCCTCCAATCAGGATCTTCCTGGAGCGCTTCGAAACGACGCGCTTCAAGCCGTCGCGGACTGGCAAGACCCAGGCATTGTGGATCCCATCGTGGCACTGGTCCGGCCGCTTCCCGTCGAATCCCGGGAGAGCATTGCCGCGACCGTGACTGAGTTGTTGCCAGCCTTACTGGAGACCCAGGAGCCCAAACTTCAGGTCACCGCCATGAAGCTGGCCAAGCAATACAACGTGGAGATCCCGAGCGAAACGCTGCTCGCCAAAGTGGCCAATCCCGAAACGGATCAAGACGTCCGGATCAACTCCCTGGAAGAACTCTGGTACCGCAAGGAAGCCGAACTGGGCGCCCTCTTGCCGACTTTGATTCAGGATTCCAATTCGGAAATTCGCGCGACAGCAATCCGTGCCCTCACCTCCTATGATAAGGAAAAGGGTGTGGAAGCTGCGCTGGCCCTCTTGGAGTCGGACAAAGATAGGGACAAGCAGATCGCGATAGAGGCGCTGGCAGACGCCGCGGACCACGAACGCGCACTGGGCGCCCTGCAGACCGCGATGCAGGATGCTATCGGAGGTCAATTCGCCAAGGGTGCTCTGCTGGAACTCCTCAACGCCGCGGAAGCAGTGGAGGAACTCAACCCGCTTTTAGTCACCTACCGGGAAGGGCTGGACTCCACCAATCCCATTGCCGCTTATATCGAGTGCCTCAAGGG
>JBHIXE010000053.1:4041-19769 GCA_041984905.1 Verrucomicrobiales bacterium
GCCACGCATGCCGCCGGTCAGTGTAACAAGTGTCACAAGATAGGTTCCACCGGCGGCGTCGCGGGTCCGGATCTCTCGGATCTCGGCAAGCGTCAGGATAGCAACTACATCCTCAGTTCCATCGTGGATCCCTCTGGATTCATTGTCCCGGGATACGGCCTGACGATTGTGTTTCTCAAAGATGGATCCAGTGTGGGCGGCAGCGTGCTGGAGGAAACAGATGACGCCATCCTCCTTAAGATTGGCGAAGAGGGAGAAACCCGCCAGGTCGCCAAGGCGGATATCCAAACCATGAACCCTCCCATTTCGGCCATGCCGCCGATGGGCATGCTGCTATCCAAAGAGGAATTGAGAGACCTGGTGGCCTATCTCAGCTCCTTGAAGAAGGGGAAGAGCCAGGGGCATTAGTCGTCTATCCGCGCAGCGCAGTCGGGTGCCTCTAAAAAGGAAACGCAGGCTCCCGTGGTTTGGCAACGGGAAGCCTGCGCGGCTCGTCTACTGACTGACCCCCAAAAACTGTGCTATTGAGATAAGGCAGGCGAAGTATCGTGGCTATTCAGGGGGCCATGAAGCCAACCTAAGCAGTGTCAATTGGTGCGAAACATTACCCCTAACGTCATCGCTCAATCAAGAGTTTTCGCACTGTTACCCTTCTGCTTCCTGGCTTTCTAGCGCATCGCCAGTCGAGACAGATTCATTCTTGCCTTTACCAATGGATTTTCCTGCTGGAACGCGCCCGTCTCCTGGTCCCGATAGTGGCCCGGGTAACGCTGATCCATCACCGCAATCACTGAATCCGCATAGTGTAACGCCGCGTCAACTCCACGTATGTCGGCAATCGCATAGGTGGCGTACTGCTGGGCCACGGCGTAATGTTGGTAGACCCGGCCGCTGTCGTATTTGCGGACCCGGGATTGGGAGTTGAACTCCTCATGGGCAAGGAGGATCTCGTCTGCCTTCTGCATCAGATCAAGCACCATCAGCGAGTCCCCATTTCGGTAGGCCTCATTCTGGACCAATGTCAGCGCCCGTAGATTGTTCGGGTACTGCTCCAGGACGTCGCCCGCCACGTTGCCTTCACTCGTCCAAAGCTCGGAACGCTCGTTGGAAATTGTCGTGAAGCCCACCAGGATTACCAGGGTGGCGCCCAAGCTAATGTATCGATTCCATTCCCGGAGCCAAATCAAGCCACAGCCCATCAACAAGCCGATCCAGGGCAAGGCGGGATAAACGCGATATTCCACCATCAACTCCTTCACGACGTATCCAAAACGCAGTCCTAAAGGAATCAGAGCGAGGGCCAGCAGGACAGCCACGCCGCGATAACGGGCCCGGGTCGCTGCCCAAATCACCCCGCCAGCTAGAATCAGGACGCCAAGGGTGCCCGCCACCGCCGCTCCATCGGCGAAGCTCAGGCTCCAGGGAACGTAGTGATCTGCACTCAGCCCGAGCGGAACTATCACCAACTGCAGGTAACTCCAGAAAAGACGTCCCTGAGTCAGGGAGTGCTCCATCACCATCGGCTGGTACCGTACGAAAGAGAACGCATACGTGATCCAGGGAATCGTCAGCCAGACGAGCATCGTGAGGCATCCCACCCCGGCGGCAATGTGCCAACTCTTCCAGCGGATCTCCCGAAGCGATGACAACTGCTTCTTGGGAAACATCGTCAATCCCATGAAAATCGTCGCCGCGAGAATCATCGGAACGCCCGGTTCCTTGGTAACGCTCGCCAGGATCAAGACCAGCACCAGTCTCAGGCAATATCGCCAGGAGAATTTCTCCGTCAGTTTCAATACACACCAGGCAGCGATCAGATACTCCAGGGTCACCAGCCCAATCATAAAACAGCGCGCGTAGTGAACCGGCTCGGTCCCCAGAGGATGGCAGGCGAAGAGCAGAGCGCCCAGGGTAGCGGCATGATCGATGGACTGTGGATTATGAAACCATCCAAATCGCTCCAGGAAGGCCCGGCCCACTGGGTAGACAAGGCAGGCAATCGCAATATGCAGAAGCAGATTCAGGATATGGAAAGAGACGCTGGAGATTCCCGTCCACTTCGCCACGATCGTCCAGATCAAGAATGGGAGCCAGCGCTCGCCTTCCGGCTGTTGCCATCCGTCACCGGTAGTGTAGAGGCCACTCTCCAGAAAGTGGTGGTCATCCATGAAAAACGCCGCCTGCAATGCAAAGCGATGCGCCAGAAACGCCACAATCCCAATCAGCGCATAGCGAGTCCAACGGGGAAAATGCGGGACCTGATGGAGGGACCGGAGAAAGACGGCAAACCAGTTGGTATGGAGAAGAGGCGGCATGGGCCAACCAAATTACCATAATTATTAATTTAGCCAAACTTTCTTAATAAATTAATAAACTGACCGATTTCTGACGCTCAGGATTGTTCCCGGCATGAAAATCGCTAAAATCAGGGGTCTTTCAGCTACCGCGATAAGTTTGAACTTCTGTTCCCCAAATGAATCTATAGGATACCTCTCTTTACGATGCGCGAATTTGCTTATATCCATGAGGACGGACACGTCCCTGAGACGCTCCAAGGCGTCCCCTTTTTGCAGTCCTTTCAAGAAGAACACCTCGACGATCTGCTGAACTCCTGCAGCATCGTGGAATGTGAACCCGGTGACGTGATCATCGAGGAGGGCGGCAGCGGCTCCCGTATCTACATCCTGATGGCGGGCAACCTGGAAGTTTCCAAAGGCGGTGAGAAACTGGCTACGTTCAAGAAGACCGGCGACATCTTTGGAGAGTTGGCGGCTCTGGGCGACGAGATGCGGTCCGCGACGGTGAAGGCCAGCGCCAAATCCTTCCTGCTCGCCGTCGACCAGAAGTTTCTCCAGGACGTGAAACCGCGGAACGAGAATCCATCATTCTACGCGGCCTTTTACGAGTTCCTGGCCCGGATTACCGCCCAGCGTCTGCGCGCCACTTCTCAAGAACTGAGCAAGATGGAACGCGAACTGGCGGCAGCCGAGGCGGAATTGGCCAAATACAAGAAAAAGGCCGCTCAGCCAGCCTGATCCAGCCTCCTTCGATTTGCTTTGCCTACACCTCCTCGTCAGATGACGGCAGGTGTAGGCCAAAAAGCCTCTACTATCTCAGGGCCGCAGCTTATTGATGGTGTAGCAGAAGTCCTCGTTGAAGAGTTCCGCGCCATCGGCGTCCTGAACGCCCTTTACCTTGAGTTCATATACCCAGCCGCCGTCCTGGAGCTCCTTCACGGGAAGGAACAGGCTCTGAGCATCGGGTGACTCCAGCTTTCCGATCTCCATCTCATGTTGATCGAGCGGGTCGCCCCCATAGAGCGGCCCATCCTCATAGCGATAGGCTTGAAGACTTAACTTGGCGGACTCCAACACGTTGGCGTCCAGAGTCTTGGTGAACTTCAGGAGAAACCCGTTCTGGGACAGGCTCATGGTATGGACGTCAAATGGCATATCCCCCGTCCAGGTGATGCGCTTGAGCCCTTCTGCCAATTTCCCCCATCCGCGAGAGGTCTGGCCAATGTAGAGCGACTTGTGATCCAGGGAGAAAATGCCCCGATTGTTCCCGCTTCCGAGAGCATCGTCATTGATGAAGTGGGTGCAGGCGCCCTGCCAGATTCCGTCCACTTTCTCCAGCATTAAACGTGAAATCCGGGTACCGTTATTGTCCGGGAGCAGCACCTGGCCGGTGTAGGGGCCATAGCCGTCCACGATTTCGATGGGTTCCGATGCGGACCGGTTCATGAGGCCGTGAGGCAGCAGGACTGCGGCGTCCGTCTTCATATCGTGGATCTGGTCCAGAGGAAGTTTGAGCGGATCGACCCCATCTTCCCATTCCGGATCCCAGATCAGACTGCTGACGTGACCGTAGAAGTTCCCCTTCTCCACATGGTAGAAAGGCGTAGTCGCTTTCCAGTCACCCTGGTTGTCGCCGGCCCAGAGATTCCCTTTGGAATCCAGCATGATGCCGTTGTGCATGCGGAATCCGCTGGCCCAGGGAGTCATTTCCCCTTGGGCATCAATGTGGAGGATCCATCCCTTCCAGGAAACGGAGGAAAAGTTCCGGCCCCGTCGTCCGATCCGGGAGTATTCCCCACGGACATTATAGAAGACCGGCCCATTATGGGAGGCGGTGCCGACAGCGACGAAGTGCCCCCCTTTACCGTCTGGCACCAGGTGATTGGTTTCGTGATAATTGCCGCTCATCCCCCAGGGTGAGGCGATCGACTCGTAGCGGTCCGCCAGTCCATCCCCATCGGTGTCCGAAATGCGGGTGAGTTCCGGCATCTGGCTGATGATGATCTCCTTGGAACTGATGACGTGGATGCCGCAGGCGTTGTGCAATCCGCTCGCGAAGAGTCGCCACTCGAACTTCTCAGGATCGTCCGTGGGCTTGGCTACCAGCACATCGCTCCGGCGGAGGGCCACAAAGAGATACCCGTCGTCACTGAAGCCCACCGCGCCGACTTCCGGCGGCACCCCTTCCGGGAAAGGAATGTTCTCGATGGTGTAGGCCTTCGAAGGACCTGCTTGAGCAGCGCCAGCCAGGAGAAAGGCGGAAAGAAGGTAAAGGGAAAGGGAAAGTGTCTTGAGAGTCATGGGGAAGTGTTATTCGGAGGCCAGACCTTGGATGAAGAGAACGATGGATTGGATCTGATCGTCCGCCAGCGGATAGGGCGGCATGTATCCAGGCGGGAAACCTTCCACCACTCGGGCCATCGGGTTGACGATGGATTCCTTGATGTAGGCCTCATCCGCGGTGACAGGATCCTGGCCTTGAATGGGACGTTCTCCGCCAAAGAGACCGGCAAAGGTAGGCCCATGACCGCGAGTGCCATCCGTGGTGTGGCAGGCAAAACACCCAAAGTTGGTGTAGAGCGCTTCTCCCCACTTCGCGTTGGGTTCGTCCGTGGTGAACTTGATTTCGTCATCCTCGGCCTTCATCTCTCCGCCCGGAACGCCGGTAATCTTCACCGTGAATTCCTGCGGACTCTGGCGCTCGATCTTGAAGTCGTATTTGGCCAGGTAGAAGTCCGCTCCTTCCTGGCTGCCCTCGACCTTGTAGTGGAGCAGGATTTCGAGAGGTTTCTCCCCAGGTTCTGGACGGACATGCACCGTGCACTTCCCGAGTTGGTAAACGAACTCCGGAACGCCATTGACCAGGTCATAGCGCAGGAATTTGGGCGAATCCGCCGTGGCAAAGTCATCCAGGACGACGAAGGGGTTGGAGCCGCTGGCGAGGTAAATCACCGGGCCGACGAGCTCGGGCACATAACCGAAGCGCTTCCGGGTTCCTGCAGCGGGATCGCCCCAATAGCGGGTCATATCCAGGAAACCGCCTTGCCAGGCGTAGAGAAGCCGGCACTCGGTGGTGTCCCAGCAAATCGAGAGATCTGGTCCAAAGTGCACTCCGATCGCCGCCGGAATCCCGCGAATTGGATCGTCAAAGCCGGAGACGTCGCCCTGACCGGGCTTGTACTTTCGGGCGCGATACCCCTTGTCATGGTGTTCCAGCACTTCGGGCCCCAGGCCGGGATCAGGGAAGTAGGTCCGCAGAACCAAGGGGTTCTCCCGCGTGCCCTGCGGTTGGTTGTCGTAGGTGATGAAGGGCACACCTGGATCCGCCTGAGCGAAGCCCGCAGCGGCCAGAGACAGCAGAACGAGTTGAAATCGGGAAGGAATCAAACGCATGGAATGGAGGGAGAGGGATGAGGCTGGTTCAGTCACGAGAATCCCTGCGAAGCCCTCCGGCGTTTTCAGCTCTGGAAAGCATATGCAGAATCTCTTGCTTCTTCAGTTGGCCCTATCGGGCTATTTCACGGGAATCATTTGGCTGGTTCAGACCGTTGTCTATCCCTTGATGCTCAAAATCCCGAAAAGCAGTTTCGGGGAATACCATTCCGCCTACACCGGGATGATGGGCTGGGTAGTGGGTCCACTCATGATTCTGGAACTGGGATTGAGCGTGCTCATGCTGTTCCTCTTCCGTGAAGCTGGCGCCTGGAACCTGAGATGGATCGCGCTGGGCTTGACGGGGATCTGCTGACTTTCAACTGGACTCATCCAAGTTCCCCTTCACGCCCGTATCGTCTCCAACGGTCTGGATGTGCAGGCGATCCAGCACTTGGTGAACACCAACTGGATTCGCACTGCCGCCTGGACCTGTCGCACCCTCCTTCTCAGTTATTGGCTTGCTCGTTTTTCCCCTTCCCACTTCCCGATTCCATGAACGTTTCACGCCTCCCACTTGTGCCCCGGCTTCGGCAGACTACACTGAAAGGAAGCCACATGTCTCCATTTGCCCCCGCCCCCACTGGAGCCACGGCCCAATTATTGGGAACCCGCGGCTCGATCCCCGTTTCCGGAAAGTCCTATCTCCAGCATGGAGGGAACACCACCTGCCTGCATCTGGACATCGGCGACGAGAATCACACCCTCATCTTTGACGCTGGCACCGGCATTCGGGAACTCGGGCCCCAGCTTCTCGCCGATAAGTGCCCCTCCCAGATTCATCTATTCCTGACTCACACCCACTGGGATCACATCCAGGGTCTGCCCTTTTTCACACCGCTCTATCACAAGGAATGCCGGATCCATGTCTACGGTGACCAAGGCATCAGCGGGAATCTGGAGAACCTCATGCGCGGTCAGTGGGCGGAAGAGTATTTCCCCGTCGCCTGGGATCGTTTGCGGGCGGAAATCGAGTTTCATAGCATGGGTTCTCAGCCGCTCAAGATTGGCGAGGCCCTGATCTCTCGCAGTTTCGCCAATCATCCCGGCACCTCGCTGGCTTACAAGATTGAATATGGCAATGGCCAGATGGTCTTCATGCCGGACAACGAGTTCCTCAAGGGATACCACGGTCCTCCCACCGAGATGAAGCCCAACGATCCGCGGCTGGACCCCTATGTGCCCCTAATCAATTTCATCCGCGGCGCCGATCTGCTCATCAGCGAGGCGCAGTACTCCGCTGAGGAATACCTGGAGAAGTCGGGCTGGGGGCACACGAGCTTGCCAAACGCCTGCCTGCTCGCCGCAATGACGGATGTGAAGCGCTGGGTCCTGGTTCATCACGATCCTTCCCATGACGATGCCTTTCTCGAGAGGCACTACCAGGAAGGCCTGCGCCTCCTCAACAAGCTGGACTTTCGCGGGGAGTTTGCCCTGGGCTGCGATGGCGACCTGGAAACGCTGGCAGGATAGGAGTTCGGTCAGCGAGAGAACTGGACGGCCATCACCATTCCTGCAAACCCGGTCTAGGGTGGAGATCCTCCCCGGCAAATTCTCTCTTCGGGAACCTGGGGACTCGACAGCGGCTGAAGTAGTTCGCAAAGTGCCTGAATGAACCTTCATTCTACCTGTTCGATTGTCGGCGCCATTTTCCTAGCCCTTTGCCCTAACCTGACCGCCCAGGACTCCGGCGAGTATCAGGTCATCTCCCATACGGACTTCAACAGGCTCCAAGACGAGGTCAACGAACGGGTCTCCAAAGGATGGCAGTGTGAGGGTAGCGTAAGCGTCGTCTTTGGGAAGGGCCGTTACAACTACTACCAGGCCATGACCCGCTCCAGACAAGACTTTCGTCGGCAGAGCAACTACCAGATCATCACCAACCAGAGCTTTCAGGAACTGCAGAAACAGGTCAATCAACAGGTTGCCAAAGGCTGGAAATGCCAAGGCGGCATTGAAGTGGTCTTCGGCCACGAGGACAACTATCACTACTACCAAGCACTAATTCGGTAGAGTTGGGCTCGTGGGGTCTTGGAGCTGGCGTTATGGACTGAAGCGCTTCCCAGCTGATTCTGGCGTCGCAGCTTCGACGAAAGCTTCAAACAACATCGCCTGCAGGGCGTCCTCTGGAATCAGCTTTTCTGGATGCCACTGTACTCCAATCAGGAACCGGGCTGGGTCGGTGGTTTCGATGGCTTCGATCACTCCATCAGGGCTTCGCGCCACCACCTTGAGCCCCTCACCCACCCTTCGCACCGACTGATGATGTTGCGAATTCACGTCGAATTCGGTTTGGCCAAAGATCTCTTGCAGGCGCGAGTTGGGTTCCAGGATCACTGAATGCGGGACACGATGATTCACCCCGAGTTCTGATGGGATGTCCTGGATGAGTGACCCGCCATGAGCGACGTTCACCCATTGACTGCCCAGGCAAATGCCCAGCAAAGGTTTGTCCGTCTCGTTGATCCACGCAGAGATCAGTTCCTTTTCAAACTGGTAGCGCTCCTCATCGAGCAGTTTGGTGGTCGGGTGAGGTTCTTCTCCCCACTCCGAAGGCGGGATATCGGCGCCGCCCGGCATCAGCAATCCATCCACCAACCCAAGGTATTCTGCAATCCGCTCGGGGCTGCTATCGCCCTTGGGAAGCACGATCGGAATCCCACCAGCCTGCCGGACCGCCTGCACGTAGGCATCGGTGTTCAGGCTGGCAATGCCAATCAGCGGTGCGTCTGACTCTCGCGATGGCCGTTCCGGATCCGCATCATGGTCAATCCACAACAGACCTGCCAGAAACCCAAGCAAGGCAACTGCGACGGCCCCCAGGGTCAGCAGAATTGAACGGCGTTGCATTCTACGGAGCAGTTCTACAATAACAACAAGAGAACTGACGACCGAAAACTGACCAACCTACTTCACTTGCGGAATCACATCGACGGCCACATCCAGGTGATGACTGCCACTTCCAACCGTGAGCCCTTTCACCGGCGGAGTATCCGAGTAATCCCGGCCGTAAGCCATGATCACATGCTGGCCTTGCGGGACGATGTTGTTCGTAGGATCCAGATCGATCCAGGTCTCGGACTCGGGATCCAGGACGGAAAACCAGGCGTGGGAAGCATCAGCCCCCACAAGCCGCTCTTTACCTGGCGGCGGGACGGTCTCGATGTAACCACTCACATAGCGAGCCGCGAGGCCGTGACTGCGAACGCAGCCAATTGCCAGGTGCGCAAAGTCCTGGCAAACTCCCTTCTTCCCTAACAACACATCCTTCAGAGGGGTTGACACTGTGGTCGCCGTAGGGTCGAACTCAAATTCCTCGAAGATCCGCGACATGAGATCCTGCACCGCTTCCTGGAGCGGTCGCCCCGGCAGGAAGCTCTTGGCAGCAAAGGCATGAACCTCCGGGCTCATGGTTACTTGAGCTGTGGGAATGGTGAAGAGCATTCCCTCCGTGGCCCAAGGCTCTCCCGAGTGCCGCAGAAAGTCACGCGCCTGTTCCCAGCTCATGCCGGAGCCCTCAATGCTGGGCCGCGGCCAGGTCTCGACCAGGCACTCGGAAAAGATCTCCATCTCCTCGTGGTTCTTATCGATCTCAAAGTAGGTCACCTGATTCCCGAAGGAATCCATGCGCGCCTTTCGTGCCGTAGGCGTTGGCTCGATCTTGACCGCGTGCCAAATGGGATTCTGCACCTCCGGGATCCGGTGGGGAGTGAGGCGGATCTGGTTGTAGCTCAGATTGACGGTTCCGTCGTACTTGTAGGTGGTACGATGTTGAATGTGGTATCGCCTGCTCATTCGTGGAGTCACCGTCACTATTTGCGTACGCTCAGGTAAGGCGCGTGGATGAAATACTTGCCCGTTAGAATCTCGGAGAGTTCCAGAAGCGACTGTCTCATGGCGACCAACCATTCCGCCAAAGCTCGGCGACGCCGGCTCTTCGGATCCAGGGAAATCAAGGCTTCCAGATCGCCCAGGCGAAGATCCGCGATGCGGCGGGGGATGAGCTTGGCCTCGGGCGTCAGCCGCACGCCTTCCTGCGCGCTATGGGGAAGCCGTTCGATCTGTTCCTCCATTTGCATCAGGTAGTAGAGCAATGACCGGGGGTTGTCTTTGTCCACCAGGAGAAGCTCCAGTACGCTTTCCGGAGTAGGCTCCGCCCGGTAACGCCGGCGGTGGGTGACCAGACTGTCCGATGCGGCGAGAAAAGTCTCCATGCGGAACGACGCCAGGTCCGGATCTTTCCAATCCAGCATGAAAGACTCCATCAAGGTGATGAGTCCGTGACTGCGTTCCAGTTTCCGGCCAATCTCCAGGAGGACCCACCCTGTATCCCGGGTCATACTCTCCAGATTCAGCCCTGAAAAGGCGATCAGCTGGATGATCAGATTATCGATCTTTTCCGCGACGGAGGGGATCTCGAGCTCGGAATTGGAGAGCTCCACGCTAGTCTGTTCCAGTGTGCCAATCACCCTCCAACTATCCGGCGACCAAAGGTCCCGGACGGAATACGCGGCCTCCATTAACGAAGATAGATTTCCGCGAAGTGACCCGGGGTTGTCCCCCATCGACACTTCACGAATGTAGGCGTCCAGGCTGAGCGGTTCATCGTCCTCATCCTTCCCGGAAATCCAGGTCAGTTTCTCCAGGGAAGCCAGAATCTCCGCCGAGAGCTTGGACTCTTCTCCCAGCAAAGCCATCCCCTCATTCTGGAAATAGATCCGCAGCAATCGCCGCATGACGCGAGCGATGACTTCGACTCGCTCCGCGTAACGCGCGACCCAGAACAGGTTCTCGCCAGCACGGCTGGGCAAGTGGCGTTCGCCAAGGTTCGCTGGCCCGCTCTGCTTATCGCGCAAAAGGCTGACGTGGGTTTCCACATCGCCACCGCAAACCCAACTGTCCTTGGCAATCCCATCCCGGCTATAGGTCACGGCGATTCCTTCTGCCTGGGTCGTACTAAGAGTCAGGCCGCCCGGCACCACATCGTAGCCGCCGGCCACGTTGGCCATGACCACGGAGCGCATGATGGTGCGCCGCGGTTGGAGCGTTCCCTCAATCAGGGCAGGCGCACTGGAGAAGGACACCATCTCCTGGCCTGCGAACAAGGACGGCTCCGCCTGGATCCTCGCGCGCAGCGACTCCAGTTCGTTCCCGGAAAGCTGATTGCAATAGACGGTACCGTAGTTGGGCGCCCGGACGATAGTCTTGATGACCATGTTCTCGAGATTGGCCAGGACGTAGTCGCATTCCTTCCGCTGCCCGCACCACCAGGTAGCGGCGGAGGGCAGCAGCAAGTCTTCGCCTCTCAGGAAGCGGCAGATTCCGGGAAGGAACGCCAGCAAGGCAGGGTTCTCCAGGAGCCCCGTCCCAAGTGGATTCGCGATTGCGACATTGCCGCGCCGGGCCGCTTCCAAGAGTCCGGGAACGCCAAGCTGCGATTCGCTTTCGAGTTCGAGCGGATCGCACCACAGCTCGTCCACGCGGCGGACGATCACATCCACGGGCTCAAGACCGCCCAGTGATTTGATCCAGACTCGGGCATCGCGGACGGTGAGGTCGTTCCCCTGCACCAGGTCAATTCCCAGGTAGGACGCCAGATAAGCATGCTCGAAGTAGGTCTCGTTGAAAGGCCCCGGCGTCAGCATGACAATGCGCGGTTCCCGGCCTTCCACAGGCATCAAGCCGCGCAAAAATTCCCGATAATTCCGGTAAGGAGCCGCCAGCCGGCGCACGGCACAGTCTTTGAAAGGTCCCGGCAAGAGCCGCGCCATGATGACCCGGTTCTCGATGGTGTAACCCGCTCCGGAGGGCGCCTGGGTGCGGTCGTTGATGACCCACATCCGCCCATCCGGTCCACGGGCGAGATCGGTGCCGTAGTTGATCAGACGCCGGCCGCCAGCAGGCTTGAACCCCATGCAGGGCTCGATGAATCCCGAGTGACGGTAGATCATTTCCGGCGGGAGCAGCTTCTCCCGAAAGAGACGCTGGGGCCCGTAGATATCTTCCAGGATCTCCGCCAGAAGCGAGGCCCGCTGGATCAACCCCTTCTCGATCCCCTTCCAATCCTGCTCGGAAATGACAAAGGGCACCGGGTCCAGGAGCCAGGACCGGGGCGATCGCATAGGGTCTCCGTGAACGCTGTAGGTGATGCCGTGTTCCCGAATCGCGCGGTGCGTGGCGCTCAGCAGTTCCTGTTGATGCGCCTCGTCCAGCCCCGCGAAATGGTCCGCGATCTTGGCCCACCAAGCCTCCGGAGTCCCCGAGGGGCCCAACATTTCATCGTAATCAGCTACGAGTTGACGATAGGAATTTAGGCGTTCGTCATCCATGAAGGGCCAGGCAAGCCCCAATATATCGCTGAAACATCCTTTTTGCAGCAAGGGATATTACCCGGGACACTCTAGAGGCCAAAGCGCAGGTCGAAGGTGTGCGGAAAGTCATCGCTCTGCACCTCCCGTTCCGGCAATCCGGTCCAGGACTTCGGCGTCTGGTGGCTTTCCATGGTGCGCTGCGTATTGCCCTGCACCGGCCCTTTCTCAATGATTCCCGGCGTGTGCCCCATCTCCCAGAATCGGGAAGTTCGGCGGGACTCCGCCTCGTAGAGATTGACCGGGAAAGTGTCGTAGGAGCGTCCTCCGGGGTGCGATACAAAGTAGGTGAATCCCCCGACCGAACGCTCGTTCCAGGTGTCGGCCAGATCAAAGACCAGTGGTGTGTGCACATCGATGGTCGGGTGCATGGCGGACCAGGGAGACCAGGCTTTATAGCGGATCCCCGCCACATATTCCCCACGTTTGCCCGTCGGGGTCAGTTCGACTCGACGACCATTGCAGAGCAACACGTAGCGTTCATCCGTCATGCCTTTCAGCTTCACTTCGACCCGCTCCACGGAAGAATCCACGTAACGGGCGGTGCCTTGGGAAGTCGCTTCCTCACCCAGCACGTGCCAGGGCTCGATCGCCAGACGCAGTTCCATCTCGACTCCTTCATGGAGAACAGCTCCGAAGAGCGGAAACCGGAACTCCCAGAAGGGTGCAAACCAGTTCAGCTTCACTGGGAAACCTTCCCGCTCCAGGTCTTCGCAGACCTCTCGCATGTCTTCCCAGACATAGTGGGGTAGCAGGAACTTGTCATGCAGGGTGGTGCCCCAACGGACAAGCCGCTTGTGGTAAGGCCGGTTCCAGAAACGCGCCACCAGAGCGCGGACCAACAACGTCTGGACCAGGCTCATCTGGGCGTGAGGCGGCATCTCGAAGGCCCGCAATTCCACGAGGCCAAGTCGCCCACTCTGCCGGTCCGGGCTATAAAGCTTATCGATACAGAACTCCGCCCGGTGGGTGTTGCCGGTCAAGTCCGTGAGCAGGTTCCGCAGGACGCGGTCCGCAATCCAGGGCGGCGCGCCTTCCTCTTTCGGGAGTTGAGAGAACGCGATCTCCAGTTCGTAGATCTTGTCATCTCGCCCCTCGTCAACCCGCGGAGCCTGGGAGGTGGGACCAATGAACAGCCCGGAGAAGAGATAGGACAACGCCGGGTGATGCTGCCAGTAAGTGACAAAGCTCCGCAGCAGGCCCGGATTCCGCAGGAAGGGACTCTCGGCCGGGGTAATTCCCCCGAGCGTGATGTGATTGCCACCGCCCGTTCCGGAGTGACGTCCGTCCAGCATGAACTTCTCCGTCCCCAAGCGCGCAAGCCGTGCTTCTTCGTAAAGAGTCAGGGTCTTGTCCCGCAGTTCATCCCAAGTCTTGCTCGGGTTGATATTCACCTCGATCACCCCCGGATCCGGAGTCACCTTGATATCGGTCAAACGAGGATCCGTGGGAGGCTCATAGCCTTCAATGACCACGGGCAACTTGAGTTTCTCGGCAACTATCTCGACCTGCCGCAGCAGATAGAGGTAGGCCTCAAGCGATTCCGCGGGAGGAAAGAAGATCCACAGGTTGCCATTGCGTGGCTCGACACACAAAGCGAGGCGCGTGATCGGCTCGTCCCTCTTCACGGGAGGCGCCTGCTTCTGCTTGCCCAACTCCTCGCGGGAAGGAAGCTCCCCATCCGCATCCAAGGGTGAAGGCTCAATCTTGTGGGGAAGAGGCTCTTTAGTGATGGATTCCAGGGGCAGCCTGAAACCCACGGGCGACCCGCCCGGCTCCAGGAAGAGGTGTTCGCGGCGAAAGGGCCAGGAGCGCGCCTTCCAAGTTTCCTTGCCCCGGTCCCATTCCACGGGAATCACGTAGCCCTGAACCTCGCCCAACCCTTCATCAAGCAGATTGGCCAGGTATTGACGTTCCAGCGGATCCTTCAAATCTTTCCGCAGCGGATCGTCGTCCAACGGAATCTGCCCTTCTTTCCAGAGGTAGTATATGGAGTCTTCGTAGGCAGGAATGGGCACCCCGCTGGCGCCGTGAAGCCGCTTCGCAATCTCTTCTGCGAACTCCTTGGCCTGAGCGATTCCCAACTTGTGATCCTCCTGCGGGTTCGCCAACAGCTCGGGATTCGCCCACACCGCTTCCCCATCTTTCCGCCAGTAGATATTCCAGGCCCAGCGAGGCAATGGCTCACCGGGATACCACTTCCCTTCCCCGTAGTAAATCAGTCCCTTCTGGCCAAATTTCTTGTAGATCCGGCGCAGCAACTCTTCCGCGCGTTCCCGCTTATGCTCTCCATCTGCCGCGGTGTTCCATTCCGCTCCATCCATATCGTCGATGGAAACAAAGGTGGGCTCGCCGCCCATGGTAAGCCGGACGTCCCCCGCTTCCAATGCCTGGTCCACGGAATGCCCCAATGCGTCGATCTCTGCCCACTGAGCATCTGTGTAGGGCTTGGTGACTCGAGGAGTCTCATAGATCCGGTCCACCTGGTTGAGGAAGGTCATCTCCGACTTGCAGGGCGTATTGAGCTTGCCCGTGATGGCGGCAGCCGCGGTGGGCTCGGGAGTGCAGGCCAGGGGAATGTGTCCCGCGCCAGCAAAGAGCCCGGAGGTGGGGTCCATCCCAATCCAGCCCGCCCCCGGCACATACACTTCCACCCAGGCGTGCAAGTCCGTGACGTCTTCCGTGGGTCCAGAAGGGCCATCCAGTGATTCTTGGTCCGGAGCCAACTGCACCAGGTAACCGGAGACGAAGCGGGCTGCCAAACCCACATTCCGAAAAGCCTGAACCGCCAGCCAGCCAGTGTCCCGGCAGGAACCCGCTCTAAGTTTCAGCGTTTCTTCCGGCGTCTGAACGCCAGGCTCCATGCGGATGCCGTACGTGATATCCCGTTCCAACTGCTGGTTGAACTCTACCAGAAAGTCGATGGTCCGCTTCTCGCTCAGGTCCACTCCCGCCAGCCACTCTGTCAGGAGAGGTCCGGGCTCATCCTTTACCAGATAGGGAGCCAGGTGCGATTTCTCCTCCTCCGTGTAAGTGAAGGGAAACGTCTCGGTGCGTTCTTCCAGGAAGAAATCAAAGGGATTGATCTGAGTCATCCGGGCCACCAGATCCACATCGATCTGAAGGAATTCAGCCGGCTCATTGAAGACAAGGCGGGCGAGGAAGTTTCCGAACGGATCCTGTTGCCAGTTCAGAAAGTGGTCCTCCGGCTGAATCTTCAGGGAATAGGCCAGGATCGGCGTCCGGCAATGCGGAGCGGGGCGCAATCTCACGATCTGAGGATCGATGATTACAGGCCGATCATAGTCATAACGAGTGTGGTGACGGAGAGCGATCCGGATGGACATGGAAACTGCGGCAATCGGGTTGGTTGGCGACTACCACCACCCTTACACACGAACCTGCAAACGCACCAGGTTTCAACAGGTGGTTGTGAGGGCGTGATGGCCGCACCCATCCCTCCACAGCATCATTCGCGCCACTCGACGATTGGCGAGCTGGCTGAGCGTGACTTTTCCTCCTAACCGATCCAGGCGGAGAAAGACTGGAACACCCAGTGAGTCAGGGAGTACCAGATGAACAGATTCAAACAGATGGCGCCAATCACGAGCATCACCATAAAGAGCATCAC
>JBHIXE010000054.1:0-19432 GCA_041984905.1 Verrucomicrobiales bacterium
AGGAGCCACGAGGGGAAGTTCACCGGGCCTAGAGACCGCCGAAGCGTCTCTGACGTCTGGCGTATTCTTCGACAGCGGCTTCAAGTTCCTCGCTGCCAAAGTCCGGCCAATATTTTTTTGTGACTACGATCTCTGCGTAGCTGAGTTGCCAAAGTAGAAAGTTGGAAAGTCGCATCTCCCCCGAAGTCCGGATCATCAGGTCCGGATCGGGATAGAACCGAGTATAAAGGTGTTTGCTAAATAGGTCAGGGTCAATGGATTCCACATCCACATTACCTTCTTGAATCTGTCTGGCGAGGCTTTTGATGCCATCAATGATTTCTTCCCGGCCACCGTAACTCAGGGCCAGGATGAGGGTGAGCCCCGTGTTGGAAGCACTTTCAGCGATGAGTTGGTTCAGGAAGCTCTGACAGCGCTTGGGCAGTTTATCCAGCCGACCGATTGCCTGAAGGCGGATGTTGTTACCGAGAATCTCCTCAGCTCGATCCTGGAGAAAGCGTTCCAGAAGCAGCATGAGTGCATCGACTTCCGGCTGAGGCCGTTTCCAGTTTTCCGCGCTGAAGGCGTAGAGAGTGAGGTACTCGACTCCCAGCTTGTGACATGCCTGAGAGACGGTCCGCACCCGTTCGGCCCCCGCCCGATGCCCTTCAGTCCGGGGCAACCCGCGTTCCTTCGCCCAACGGCCATTGCCATCCATGATGATGGCGATATGCTTTGGGATGGTGGAGGGCACGTCGGACATTGGGGTCGTTTGACGAGAATGCTGATGATCAGAGGGGCCCACTACCGCAGGCGGCGCCTGGGTTCCGCCGCGACCTGTTGTGGGGACTCGATATTGTAGCAAGGTTCTGTCAAAAAGCACCTTCTCCGCCTCGGAGAATCGTTTGAGCCCGGTCGGGCCCCACACCGACCATGGTGATGCGGGCGCCAAGCAGCTCTTCCACCCGGGCGAGGTAGGCCCGGGAATTGCCGGGCAAATCCTTCCAGGAGCGAGCGCTCGAGATATCCTGCTTCCATCCGTCCCACACTTCGTAGACGGGCTCAGCGGTCTCGAATTCATCCGCACTGGCGGGAGGAAGCTCGGATTTCACCCCATCGATGAGGTAATGGGTGCACAACCGGATGGAGTCGATCTTGTCCAGGCCATCCAGATTGGTGACGGCCAGTTCATCGATCCCATTGACCATGACGGCCTGGCGCAGGAGAACGAGGTCCAGCCAACCGCAGCGCCGTTCCCGGCCCGTGGTGGCGCCATATTCGCGCCCCATGCCATGCAGATGATCGCCCAACGTGTTGTCTTCGGTGGGGAAAGGTCCCGAGCCGACCCGGGTGGTGTAGGCCTTGCAGACTCCCACCACTTTGTCGATCCGATGTGGCGGCACCCCGGAACCGGTGCAAGCCCCGCCCGCAGTGGTGTTGGAAGAGGTCACGAAGGGATAGGTACCGTAGTCGATATCCAGGTAGGTACCCTGAGCGCCTTCGAAGAGAAGCTCCTTACCGCTGGCGATGGCGTTGTTGAGATAGGCAATGGTATTGGCCATGTGCGGCCGCAGTCTCTCCGCCGCTTTGAGCAGCGTGCCCTGCATTTCTTCCAGGTCGAGCTGTTCCAGGCCAGCGTCTTTGAGGAGAATGTTTACCTCGGCCACCTTGGCCCTGAGCTGCTCGGCAAACTTGTCCAAGTTGTTCAGATCGACCATGCGGAAACCGGTGCGCTGGACTTTGTCCGCATAGGTGGGCCCGATGCCCCGCTTGGTGGTGCCGATCTTCTTGGTGCCCAGCTTCGCTTCCCGCAGGGCGTCCAGATGACGGTGATAGGGCATTGTGAGGTGGGCGCGATCGCTGATGAGAAGATTCTCCGGGGCAATGCGAATCCCCTTCTTTTCGAGGTCTTCTATCTCGTCTACGAGGGCGATGGGATCGAGGGCGACGCCATTGCCAATGACACAAATCTTGTCCGGCCAGAGAATGCCGGAAGGGATGAGATGGAGGATGTATTGAGTGCCTTCCGCGATGACGGTGTGCCCCGCGTTGCACCCACCTTGAGCCCGCACGACAACGTCCGTGGATTCGGTGAGATAGTCGACAATTTTGCCCTTCCCTTCATCGCCCCATTGGGCACCCACAATAATGGCGTTCGACATGCTTTTAGTGAGGTCAGTTTCCGTGAAAAAGCTCCGAGCGGCGGCCGGAAATTCCCGGAAAGCCGCGAACGGAGCGGGCAAAACCGTGCACCAAGGTCCCGGAATCGCAACCGGGAATATCCCGATGCCCGCTTAACAGGGCCAAAGTGGCAAAACCTACAAGCTCACAAAAGAGATCCCAATCAGCCCGACTGCCACAGCCAGAGCGAAGAAGCCTACGCCCATGATAGCCGCTCCGGCGGGGTCCTTTTTCTTTCGGTTTTTGGGGAAGTGTGAGACGGATTGAAAGTTTGCCGGCCGGCCAGCGGTTTCCAGGGGACCGGGATTGAAGGTGGAAGCGACAGCGGGTGCCGCGGCGCCAAAGGATGCACCGGGAGATGGCGTGGGAGTAGCGGCCGGCGCTGCAGGAGCCGCTGCGGCCGCCAGTTCCGGATGTTCAAAGTAGGCGCTGACCTGGCCAAAGAGAATTTCCGCACCCGCTCCCAGGTTGGTTTCCACGATCTGCTCTCCATTCACAAAGGTGTGATTGGTGGAGCCCTGGTCCGCCAGAGTATAGGATCCGTCTGCCGTCAGCGTGAAGGTCGCGTGCGTGCCGGACATGGAACCGTGCTGGATGACAATATGGTTCCCTTCATTGCGGCCCACGGTAATCTGGGGCTCGCTGAACTCATACATCACAGCTTCTTGATCGGGGATTTGAACGGTCAGTTTCGGCATAACGATCCCAGTTTAGAGAGAGAGCGGATGGGGAGCAAGCCCGGAAGTGAGCTTCAGTGGAATTCCTACAATTCCGGGAATTACTACCCTTACCGGGAAGGTAGCGGCTCGACTTGCACGGGGTCGGTTTCGGGAGCCGGAACCCGGGTGGAACTCGTTCCGCCATAGGTTGGGGGCATGGCCCCTGGGTCATAGCTGCCTTCCACCGTTCCAGGCCTCAAGGCGCGGGGCGGCCCCTCTGCCGCGGGGTCGGTCCCTGCAGGAGCAGGCGTTGTCGAATTGACGGGCGAGTTGGAAACCGAACCGGTGGGCAGTTTGGGCCGAATGGCCACGGGAATGGAGCCCGGGGCGGGAGTGACGGTATCGGAGGGCTCCACTTCCACAACGGGAGGTCTCTGGCCCATGGCGGGATTGGTTCCCGGAATCACAGCCCGGTCCGCAGGATTGATCCCTACCACGCTTGGAGTGGGAGGCTGACTCAGTGGAGGCAATGGCGCAGGTCGCTCTTTCGGCGCCGTGAGGGCAGAGTCCGCGATGGTCGGGGCTCCTTCGCGACCGGGTTGCCAAGCATACCAGATAGTCCGGAGAACCGCACCGGTAGCGGCGGAAAGATGCACTCTCCCTATGGGATACCCCTCCGCATCGACGGCAGTGAGATCCCAGATGGGCTCATTGGTGAACTCCCGACATCTCAAGAGATAGTTCACGCTATTGAACCCCATGCCCGCGGTCCGGGCCTCCGCATCGAGAATTCGGAAGGCGGCGGAGGAGTCGATCTGGACCTGAGACCACTCGAAGAAGCCAGTTGGAGGGCTGTTCGGGTAAAGGTACTCATTGTGCCCCTGATCGGTCGCCTTTTGGTGATTGATCACATAGTTGTGCAGGGAAAAGGCGCTGCCCGGGTCGTAGACGACCAATTCCCAGTTTTTGGGCTGGGTGCGGCCGTCCAGCCCCTCCATCTGAACAATCTTCCGCAGGCTCTCACCTCCGAAGCGTTTGTCGACCATCTGCAACCCGGTAAAGGCGGAGACAGTGTGATCCGGACCCTGGGCCATCAGAGAGGCCGTCAAGGCGCCGGTTAGGCAGAGCAGGATCCATGTAGGGTGCAGCATCGGTAGATTTCTCCTTTGCTCAGGGTTAAAAAAGGTGTTTGATCTTAGACTCTATTGGCGAGTCATCATTCAATTGTGACAGATGGCGCTGCCGCAGTTCCTATCAAAACTACCAAACGGTTCCGCGTTTACCAGTCAAGCCTCCACTTTCCCATGAAAATCGCGTCCCCGTCTCTTCTCTTGGTCTTCTGCCTGGGGTTCATCCTGACAGGTTGCAGTTCGACCGGCGGTTCCTCTTCCACCAAGACCAGCGCCACTACCGGCCAGCGTCTGGACCCCAACAATCCGCTGCTGAAGCAACGCAACGCTCTGATCGCTCAGGAAGAACTGGGAGACTACTACATCGGACGCCGCTTCTGGATTGATGGGACCCGGTTCTGGGGCTTTGTGCGCAAACCCCGTCAGCCCTGGCATGAAGCCAAACTGGTGGTGATGAATGAAACGCAGAAGCACACCCCCGACCGGATTTCCGAAGACACCCTCTCTGGACCCAAGCATGGGTTTGACCACAATTACGAGTATAAGCTCTACGGCAGCTTTTCCGGACAAAGAATCTATGATCCGAACAGCAACCAGGTCCTGCCGGAGTTCATGCTGAAGGATTACGAGCTGATTTCCTCCAACCCGGGCTTCCTCTTCCATCCGCAGCAGCGGTTTGAGAAGAACCGGATCCCCAAGCCTCCGGCCGGCTTGTAATTCCGCCGAACGGCCTGGCCTGATGTCCTGGGACGCTATCGCTCGCGTGCTCGATAACGCGGAGCGTAACGTGGGTCGTCAGGGGCTCTTTCTCCTTGGTTGGGTGGCCCTCCTCTGGGCGATCGAAGGGCTCGATTTTATCCTCGGTGGTCGACTCCAGTTGCTCGGCATCGTTCCCCGCACTTTCCGGGGATTGATCGGTATTCCGTTGGCGCCTTTTCTCCACGGAGACTTTGCCCATCTCTCTTCCAACACATTGTCTCTGATCCCCCTGGGCTGGGTGATCCTGATGACCGGTCGCAGGCAGTTCTGGACTACCAGCATCATTGTCCTCCTCCTCTCCGGACTTGGGGTCTGGATCTTTGGGAGCCGGGATCAGATTCATATCGGCGCCAGCGGCCTGATCTTCGGTTACCTCGCCTTCCTTCTCGTCTGGGGATTCATCCAGCGCAGTATCGTCTGGATCCTGGTCGCGCTCGTTGTAGGCGTTGTCTACGGGAGCATGGTGTGGGACCTATGGAGCGGCCAGCCCGACATCTCCTGGCAAGGGCATGTCATGGGATTCCTTTCGGGAATCGTGGCGGCGTTGGCGCAGAGAAAGCAGATCCCAACGCGCCCGTTGCTGTAATTTCGATTTATTTTTTGACTCTGAGTCACAAACTTCATTTATTAGCAAGGTGGCCATCGCCGATCGCAAGCTTCGAGAGTGGAATCTCCGCGAACAACTCATCCTGGAAACCGCGGATGAGTTGCTCAATCAACATGGCTACCTGGGGCTGAACCTGGATCACCTCGCCAAGCGGATCGAGTATTCCAAGGCCACGGTCTACAATCATTTTGTCAGCAAGGAAGACCTGGTCCTGGCGGTTGTGACCATGCACCTGAAGACCCGGAATGAATATTTCAGCCGGGCTCTTACCTTTGACGGCCGCGCCCGGGAACGGGTTTTTGTCATTGGGATCGCCGACATGATCCTCGCGAAGCTGTATCCCCAATGGTTCGCCCTGATGCAGCTCGTTTCCACGGCTTCCATTTGGGAAAAGGCGGATGAGAAACGTCATCAGGCTTATGCCTTCACCAGCAGTCAATGCATGAAGGTGATGTTTGAGATCATTCGCCAGGCCAGGAACTGCGGCGATTTGGCCGAGGAGTATCCCACAGACGGCCACATTCTCTCCGGCCTCGTCAGTATGGCCAAAGGCACGCACCTTCTCACCGAAGGCCTGCCCCTGCTTTCCGATCACGCTGGGATCCATCCCCAGGATCTCTTGTTCGATAACTACAATCTCTTCCTCGACGGGGTTGGCTGGCGTCCCTTGACCACGGAATGGGACTATGACGCCACTCAGGCCCGCATTGAAGCTGAGGTTTTTGGAGAGGAAATGCGCCGTCTGCAGAATCCCTAAGCTTTTTTTCGCCATGTCGTAACTCTGAGTCATAAAATCAATCCAAGTCATCAGTCCTCATGAATGCTCTCCCATTTCTTCCCTCCCAACCCGAAGCCAGGGCTGGTCTCGTCCCGGGACTGGCCCTGGTGATGGGAATCACTCTCGCCGCCACGGTCCATGCACAATCTGACGAGCGACGCGTCCTGGACGTGGAGACGCTCCAGATTGCGGCTCAGCCCTCCTTCGAAAAGACCCGGTCCTTCGTGGGGCGAGTGGAAGCAGCGCGCTCCAGCGAACTGGGTTTTGAGTTGGCAGGAACGCTGACCCAGATGAGTGCGGACGAGGGCCAGCATGTTTCCAAGGGCGAAGTGATCGCGGCGCTAGATACCGCAAGGCTGGAAGCCCGGCGCGCCCAGCTGGCCGCCGGCCTGGAAGAAGCGCAGGCCAGCCAGCACCTTGCAGAAGTCACCCTGCACCGAAGCGAGGAATTGGTAAAGTCCCGTGCCACCTCCGAGCAAAGTCTGGACGAAGCCAGGAATCAGTTCGCCACTGCCCTGGCGCGGGTCAAACTCGTCCAGGCGCAGATCGATCAGGTCGACGTCGATCTCGGTAAATCCAGGCTGCGAGCGCCTTTTGATGGAGTGATCTCCCGCCGCTTTGTCGATGAGGGCACCATCATCTCCGCGGGGCAACCCGTCCTCCACATCCTGGAAACCTCCCAACTGGAAATCCGCGTGGGGGTGAGTTCCCAAGCCATTTCCTCCGTCGATCAGGGAGACACCTTTCAGCTGGAAACATCCGGTGGCCCGGTTGGCGCCACCGTGGAGCGGATTCTCTCCCAACGGGATGACCAGACACGGACGATCGATGTGATCATGAAGGTCAACGCCTCTCAGGCGAATTTGCGCCACGGGGATTTGGTGCAGGTTCCCATGAGCCTGGAATCGCAGGAGAACGGCTACTGGATCCCTCGAACCGCCCTGACGGAGAGTCAGCGAGGCCTCTGGGCCTGCTATGTCGCGGTGCCCTCCGATAAGGACGGCCTCATGCGCCTCGAGCGCCGCCAGGTGGAGCTGCTTTACGCCAACGAAGAGAGGGTTTTCGCCAGGGGCGCTCTGCAGGACGGGGATCACATCGTGATTTCCGGTCTACAACGCCTGACGCCGGATCAGCACGTCCGCCGGAAGCCGGTCAGTCTCACGCAGAGGTAAAAATCCGAAAACCAAATTCCGAAAACCGAATTCCGACTGCTGCCCGCAGAAAACGAAACACTAACCACTGAACGGGGGGGAACATGGCTGGGGAAAACAACACCAATGCCGAAGGCGGCTTTGCGACGCTCTTCTATCGGAACCGCCACCTGCTGGTGCTTTTCATCCTGGTGGCGCTGGTCGCGGGAATGTCCGCGATTCGCTCCTTGCCGAGATTGGAGGATCCCGTCATCACCAACCGGCACCCGCAGATTCTGACCATCTATCCGGGAGCGACAGCAGAACGAGTCGAGGCTCAGGTCACGGAGAAAATCGAGCGGCAGCTCAAGGAAATTCCCGAGATCAAGCACTTGGAGACCACTTCCCAAGCGGGAGTCTCTGTCGTGGCGATCGAGCTGGAAGACGCCGTCTCCGCAGATACCAATAAAGCGATTTTCTCCGAGATCCGGGATCGGTTGGCGGATGCCGCGGCCGAATTTCCGCAAGGCGTGCTTCCACCCGATTTTGACGACAAACGAAACGCGGTCGCCTACACCCTGATTGTGAGCCTGAGCTGGGAAGATGGCCGGGAAGAAGCGCTGGGTGTCTTGCAACGCCAGGCCGAAGTGCTGGCGGACTACCTTCGAGGCGTGCCGGGAACGGAATTGGTCCGCCTGTTTGGCGAGCCGGAAGAAGAGATCACCGTGACTGTGGACGATGCGGAGCTCAGCGCCCTGGGACTCACGGTGCGGGATCTCTCCACCGCGTTGGAACGCGCCGATGCCAAGGTGCCTTCCGGCATTGTCCGGGGAGAGAACGCCTCTCTTCTGGTGGAAGTGCAGGGTGAGTTGGACTCGGTCCGGCGGGTTGCAGAGGTGCCAGTGCTTCAGACGGCATCCGGGCGGCAAGTCAGCATCGGAGATTTGGGTGAGGTGAAGCGAGGCTTTCGAGAGCCTCCCACGGAAATTGCCCTGGATGAGGGGCATCGCAGTATCCTGGTAGCGGCCCGGGTTCGAGATGACCGGCGGGTGGATCTCTGGACGACCGAGGCCAAAGCCGCGGTGGAGCAGTTCCGGCAGACCCTGGGTTCAGGCATCCACACCAAGCTCGTCTTCGAGCAAAACCAATACACCAGCGAACGTCTCACTCAGCTGGCGAATAATCTCTTCCTGGGCGCCATTGTGGTCTTCCTGGTGGTGTTCTTCACCATGGGCTGGAAATCCTCTCTGATTGTGGGCACCGCTCTGCCCCTGACAGCAGCCATGACCTTGTTTGTGGTGGCCACCACCGGAGGAAAGCTGCACCAGATGTCGATCTTCGGGATGATCATCGCGCTGGGACTACTGATCGACAACGCGATCGTGATTACCGATGAGGTTCGCAAACATCTGCGAGAGGGCTTGAGCGGAGCGGAATCCGTCAAAGCCGCCTTGCATCACCTCTTTCTTCCCCTGCTCTCCTCCACCCTGACGACAATGCTGGCGTTCATGCCGATTCTGCTCCTGCCAGGGAACGCGGGAGACTTTGTCTCCTCCATTGGCGAGAGCGTGGTGGTGGCGCTGGCCTGCTCTTTCCTGGTCTCGATGACCGTCATTGCGTCCCTCGCCGGGCTCTTCGGTCGGCAACCAGCTCAACTCTCGCGGTGGTTCGGCTGGCTCAGCACCGGGATTGGCGGTGGGCCCTTGGGAAACCTGTTCGGAGCCTTGGTCCGCTTCTCCGTGAGAGTTCCCGTCCTCGGAGTTCTCCTGGCCATGGCCATCCCCATCCTCGGCTTTGGCCTCGCGTCGACTCTGGGGAGCCAGTTCTTTCCCCGGACGGACCGCAATATGTTTCAGGTGGAAGTCTGGCTTCCCACAGAGTCCTCCATCGAAAACACCCGCTCGGTCGCCGCAAGGATCGAGTCCATCCTTCGAGAGCGCCCCGAGGTGGAAGAAGTCGAGTGGCTCATCGGCGGCAGCTATCCCTCGGTTTACTACAACCTCATCGTCAACAAGGACAACTCGCCCTTTTACAGTCAGGCGATTGTGACGGCTTCCAGCTTTCAGGCAGTGAGCGAGATGATCGGCGGCTTGCAGCAACAACTCGATGAAGAGCTGCCCCTGGCCCAAACCGTGGTGAAGAAGTTCGCCCAAGGTCCTCCCGCCGATGCGGATGTCGAAATCCGGCTTCAGGGGCCCAGCATCGCGACATTACAGGATCTGGGAGAGCAAGTCCGCGTTCACCTCGCGGAACATCCCGAGATTCTCCAGACGCGAGTGACGATGCCGAGGGGCGAACCCAAGCTCTTCGTGAAGGTGGATGAGAACGAGGCGCGCATGGCCGGCATGACCTTGCAGGAGGTCGCCACCCAACTCCAGGGCGCCATGGAAGGTTACCAGGGAGGATCCGTCCTGGAAGGCATCGAGAATCTCCCGGTCCGGATTCGATACGCCTCAAGCCGCAGGGATGAACTGGCCGACATCGCGAGTATGCGACTGGTATCCAACGAGTCGAGAGGCGATTGGCTGCCCCTGACCGCGTTGGGTGAAGTGGAGCTTCGTCCAGAGAGTGGGGGCATTGCCCGCCGGGACGGAGTTCGCACCAATACCGTGCTGGGGTATGCACAGTCTGGCAGTCTGCCGATCGAGATCGCCACGGACGTCTTGAACAAGCTGGAGGCCTCCGCCTTCCAACTTCCGGACGGTTACACCCTCGAACTCGGAGGCGAGAGCGAGAACCAGGCAGAGGCCATCGGCAATCTCACCTTGTTTCTACCCATTCTGATCGTCTGCACCGTTGCGGTCCTGATTCTGACCTTCAAAAGCGTGCGCATGGCCGTCATTCTGCTCCTCGTGGCTCCGCTCTCGGTTGGATTTGGTCTGCTGGCGACCTGGTTCAGCCAATTCCCGATGAGCTTCAACACCATCATCGGGTCCCTGGGATTGATGGGACTCGCCTTCAACAGCAGCATCGTAGTGCTGGCCGCCATCCGTGCGCATGTGGCGGCACGAGAGGGCGATCCAGAGGCGATCGTCCAACAGGCACTTGGGAGTAGCCGTCACCTCATCTCCACGACTCTCACGACCATGGGCAGCTTCCTGCCGCTGCTGATCTTTATTGGCGGCGAGTTCTGGCCTCCACTCGCAATCGTGCTGGCAGGTGGTGTCGGTGGTTCGACTCTCCTGGCACTCACCTTTACGCCGGCGGCTTATCGTCTCTTCATGGGCAGGAAGCAGGTTGCCGAATAGGTTTTTTCGCCTACTGCAAGGTAGTCCGTGTCAGTAGAGCGGTTTCAACGGAACCACCTACTACCTTGTCTTGAGCAAGTTCCGTCACCGGGACCGGGCTTCTTCATTGACCGGGTTTGCTACCCTTTTCTACAACTGTATCCATGCACTCGAATCAACGGCAACGCGGCTTCACGTTGGTCGAGATCGCACTCGTGATGGGTCTGATTGGGATGATCCTCCTGGTTTCGCTCCCTTCCCTCGCTCAGATCGGCAGTAGTTCTCTCTCTGTTTCCGCTCAACATCTTGGGGACACCTTAAGCCGCGCTCGCGCGGAAGCGATCGCCCGGCGTTCGGTTGTCCGGGTGGGATTCGTCCAGCGTTGGGAAGGACACCCGGACCGGGCCTGCCGGCAGTTCACCACCTGGATCTGGTATGCGGCGGAGGAAGACTTTGTGAGGAATACGGAATGGAGCGTCCTGCCGGAGGGAATCGCGCTGGAAAGGTCCGTTCCAACTTTCGTCCAGACGGCGGCCTATGCCCTGGACGACCCCACTCTGGTGCTGGGATCCGCTCCGGAGATTCTATTCTCCCATGGTGAAAAAGAGACGGGGCCAATCTTGCACTGCTTCGATTTCCTCCCCAATGGCTCCGCTCGCAATGGCGATGGAGCAGCGTCGGATCGTGTGGTGTCCCTGGTGCTTGTCGACGGATACTATGAAGGAGACGCTCTCATCCGCACTTCACCGCGAGATGAAGACGGTCGACCCCTCAATTGGGCCCAGGTAAATGTGGATCTATTAACCGGCAGAGTCTCCGTCCATCGTCCCTGATGCTTTCTGGAAACGACAGAGGGTTTACCCTGATCGAAACCTCCCTGGCCATTGCCCTGGCGGCGGTCCTGGTCACAGCCGGGTTCGCGATGCTGCCTCACGCCAACAAGGCAGCGCGAGACGCGGGCGACTACACCGTGTTGGGGCTGGTGATGGAAGATGTCCGGGACCGGATCGAGGGACAACCTCTCGTGGAAGGCGTGCCAGAGATTTCCCCACTCTACTACGATTTGGATGGCCGCCCCCTTGATCCGGAAGAGGAACAGCGATCCCAGGATCGGCACTATCGAGTGGATCTGGATCTCGTGAAAATGGCGGAAAGCCAGAGGCCAGTGGATGCAGAGGAACTCCTCGCAGCCCGAATCGAGTTTTCCTGGCCCGTCGATCCTCAAAGCGGCGACGCGTTGGGAGATCGCAATCCCCGGTATGAAACCACTTTCCTGATCACGACCTTGACCGGTCCCGACTGGGAGGTGATCGACCCTGCCTACCAACCCCGGGTGGAATACTAACTCCTCCCCCCCGAATCCCCTATTGAGAAAAACCCAGACAGCTAGCCGGACAACCCCGGCGAACGGATTCACTTTGCTGGAGATGCTGACCTCCATCGTGGTGTTGGCCATGCTCATTGCGTTTCTAGGCGCCTCCGTGGGTCCGGTACTCAGGATGTGGAATTACGGGGAGCGCCGTAGCCAGACCTATCTGAGTGCGCGCTCTTCCCTGGAATTAGTGGCCCGCGAACTAACTCCAGCCGTGGTGGATACCCGGATGCAGTTTGTAGTGATGCCAGGCGAGGAACTGGAAGAGGTTGGAGCCAAGCATATCGCGCCGAATTCCTACGCGATGCTTTGGATGGCACCGCTGGGCGAACGCAATCGCCTCCACTGTGTGGGTTACTATCTGACCCGGGAGGATGAGAGACAGCGCTACCGGCTCAAGCGGCTCTTCATTCCCCCCACGAATGAGGACGGCTACCACCCGCAGTTGATCAAGGAAGACGATCCGAGAGATGAGGAAACCCGCACCAGCCCCACTGATGCGACCTGGTTTACCCGCTACTGGGATGAAGCCGCCTTTGACGATTCCACCCCTCAAAGCCTTCCTGGCGCGGTTGTCAGCACCGTGGCCGACGGTGTGATCGGCTGTTGGGTGCAGTGCTATGATCTGCTCGGCAATCCCATTCCCTGGCTGAAGCACTCCAAGATTCATCCAGAGTCCAAGCTGATCTACAACTCCGCGGCCTACTTTCAGGTCGCCACCACCTCTCCCTTCGATAACGACGAGAGCTTCGTCTACCTGGCCGAACACGATCAGGTCATGAAAGCGAACCGGGTCCCCGCCGAGATCGAGATCCGGCTGATCACGCTCGATCAGGAGACGCTCGCCAAGGGAATCCGGATTCCGGAAATGCGGACCGAGTTCATCGACGGCAAGACCTCACTGGATCTCGATGCTTCCGTGGCCGCCTTTGAAGACGCCTTGCTGGATGCCGGGATCACCACGGCACGAACCTTCTCTACGCGGGTCAAGCTCCTCAACGGATCATGAAGCCGCGGACCCCCAGATTGACCCGGTCGAAACGGGGCGCGGCCCTTCCTATCACCCTGTTGATGGGCGGACTCCTGCTGTTCCTCATTGTGGCCTACATGGCTTCCATGAAGACGGAACGCTCCGCCGCGACCGCCTACCTGGATACCCAGTCCGCCAAGCTGCTGAGCCAGAGCGCTCTGAGCCATGCCATCGAACTGCTCCGCACCAACATCCCAGAGCCCGCAAGGCTGGAAGAAACCGCAGAGAGCGCCCCTGTCCGGCAATGGATCGTGAATCCGGGTCGCCTCACAGTGTTTAAAGAAAATGGCGAGCCCCGCTATATCGACCTTCATACGGGCGCTGTGACCAAGAATCCAGACGATGAGGCAACTCGAGACGCCCTTTCCGTGGATCTGAATCAGCCCTTACCGATCGACCAGAAGCCCCCCATCTGCGTGGCACTGGATAATCGTGGGAATCCGGACCCCAACGCCCCACGACCCGAGATGCGAGTCCTCTGGAAACCGGTATTGGAAGATCCCTCTCAAGATGCGTCCGCCACCAACAAAATGATTGGCCGTTATGCCTTCTGGATGGATGACGAAAGCGGCAAGATCAACTTCAACGTCGCCGCGGGAAAGACCGCTCGAGGCGTAGTGGATACGGAACGCTTTCACGAGCAACTCAAGACCGGGCTCATGCCTCCCCTCTTTACCTTGGGACGCTCTCCTACCGAGTTTAACAAGAACAGCACCGAGCGGGAGTGGGCTTTGGGCCAACCGCGTTCCATCAATGCGGATGTGTTGGTCGACCGTCCCGAGCATCTGGATACGCTCGGGATGCTGGAGCATGCCTGGTTGCAGGGCTTCAGCCGGTATCCGGAAGCCATCCTCGACTTCGCCCGCATGGAAGAACCACTCGAGTGGTATCACCAGCAAAAATACAACCTGACGTTCTACAGTCGCAGCCCGGAGTTCAATGCTTTCGGCAAGCCTCGTCTGTTCACCACCAACATTCCCTTGTCCCTGGAGTCCGGCCCACTCTATCAGCTCCCCTTCGTCTATGGGGAAGAGCTCCAGAAGCCCACGGACGGAGTGCTCCATCTCCACTCACTGATGGGCAGTCTAGGGTTCACCCATCAGTTCAAAGATCCGAACGGACGGGGCAACATCCACGCGTCCAACGTCATCAATGAGGCGCAGCTTGAGATGCTCATGGGATACATGCGCCGAAAGTGGCCCGGATATGATCGCAGCTTCGTCGACAAATACGGGGAGGCGGAGTGTTATCAAATGGCCATCAGCATGCTCCTGATGGCACGAGTTGGTACCACGGAGATGATCGACAATACCGCTGCGGGCGGAGGTTCCCGGGATTGGGCCTGGCGCACCACCAGCGTGAATTTCTCGCCCGGCAGCAAGGAGATGCCAGGTGAAACGCCGGAGCGCCACTATTGGCGTGTCCCCACCAGCAACGGCGAGGTGCTCATGATTCCGCAAACCCCAGGGCCCCACATCACTGAGGTCCGCTTGCAGTTTGAATTGGAGAATGCTCCCCCTCCCACTGAGGGCGAGTCGGGCAACTTCTACCGGGTGCGTTACCGCTATGAATCCGAGTATTACATGCACCCCTATGGCCCTGTGGTGTTGCTCAACTACTTCCCCACCAAGGTGGATTATCTTTGGCTGGAGGTGAAAGCAGACAGGACCACCACCCAGGAACTGGGTCCTTCCAAAGGAGGCACCAAGGATGCCGACCGGAATTGGAATCATGCGGCTAGTCTCGGCAAACTCCAGGCCTGGGCAGGCAGCGGCGTCAAGATCGGGCCCTCCAACGGACAACTGAACCAGAAGACCGGGGAGCCCAAGGTCCCCTATCGAAAAGTTGTCCGGTCGCCCTTTTGCTACGTGGGGGAAGACGATGGCGTCGTGCCGGACAAGGATCAGGCGGCGGTCTTCAAGCTGAACAGTGGATCGCCCCTGGATATCACCTTCAAGATTCGGATGGGCATGGGCGTGCAACCGGACGACCGCCGTCCCCGCCAGATGATCCCCTTGGGCGAAACCTCCTCCGACGTGCTGGAGGGTGAAGTGCAGCTGGATGATTTCGAGCGATCCAAGGGCATCGGCTGGTACATCAACGACCCTCGGCTCAGTGCCCACAAGGATGAATGGAAGTTGGTGGAGGATGACGAAGATCCCAACGACGATCAGGGAACCACCATTGGGAATGCCAATCCTGACGAACTGGAGGAGACCTCCTCGGAGAAGAGCAAGTTCCGCTATATCGCTCGCGGTTCGGGCAAAATCCAGTCGGTCAACAGTAAGCGTTCGTTCGACATGAACCGGCCCGACGAGTTCAACTCCCGCAGCCGTGTCTCATCGATCGGGTTCTGGTCCGTGCTCCACACCGGGATTCAAAACCAGGTCGCCTGGCGCACCCTCAATCTGGGACCGGAAACCACGCCCAAGGAGCTACCCGATGGCATCCTCCTGGATCTGTTAGGAGCGACTTATCCCATGCAGCATGACCAGTGGAAGATCGACTCGACCCTTCCGGATTCTTTCTCGACGGTCTCTTACATGCACAGCACCGCCGGTCAGGTGAATCTCAATACCAAGGTCTATCCGGAGAGCGAGTGGTTCCAGGCGCCCCAGCGCAAAAAGCCTCTGGAGGCGGTCTTCAAACACCTGCGTCCGGATCCCCAGATCGAACGGCTCGTCGACGGCATCACCAGCTACCAGGAAACGGGCAAGACTTTCCAATATGTCGGTGAACTCACTCAAGTGGATGGCTACGAGCTAGGCCCTGGAGCCAAGAGCTTCGCCGATCCCAACGGGGACCCCACTCAGTTCGAGCAGGAAGCCTTGCTTCGGAACATGGCGGGCTGTCTGACGACCCGCTCCAACACCTTCGGGATCTGGGGCGTCGCTCAGGTGGTGCGCAAATCCCTGGAAAATTCGAAATACGACGAGTTTGAAGCTGGCGATGGGGTCATGGCGGAGAAACGCTTCTTTGCCATCATCGAGCGCTACCTCTGGCCCGGCACCGACGGCGTGCCAGGCAACGCCCACGTCGATAGCGACGGCATGTGGGACCGCCGCGCGAAACAGAAGGGCGAAATCCCCTTGGAACTGGAAGACGAACAGGTGGTCGATCGCCTCTTCTCGCTTCCAGGTTCCCCTCCTCAGAAGAAAGGAGGCGGTCACCGGCTTCAACTCGATCTGAGCGGGACCTACCCGGAGTACGATGGGCCCGAACCTGTTGGGATGGATCCCTACACCCGGAAAGCCCTGGGCAAAGTGGTCTGGAAAGAAAGCCTACTCGAAGAAGCCTACAACCCACCTCAACCGGTCGTGAAATACCGGGTCGTCTACTTCACCTATCTGGACTCATGACCAGGATTCCCCTTCTCATTGCGATTCTCTGCCTGGCGTTCGGCGGGATGGTCTCTGCCCAGGACCGGCCAGTGGGCCTCCTGCCGGAGGTCCCGGAAACGCTTTTGCCGGTGCTGCCTCCCCCTTTGGAAGGCTGGAAACTCAAGAGCTCGACTGCGACGACTGAATACAAAGACTGGCTGGAATCCAGTGCCTTGCGAATCTACGAACGCCTCCCGGTTGAAGGGGCTGACAAAGAGGGCCGTCCCAGCCTCGCCCGCATTTCCATTGTCGATACCGCCAAGCAAGGCAACCTGCTGGATCTCTTCTCGGACTTCGAGGCCGGAGAAAGTCAGGGCAGCAGGCAGATGCTGATGATCGATTCCCACCCCGCCATCCGCAACCAGACGGAACGTGCGGAACAACTTCTCCTGCTGATTCAAGACCGGTTTGTGCTGGAGATTCTGATTCGTGATCCCAGTCCCCGCGATATCCAGAGCTGGCTGCGAGTCTGCCAGGTGCAACGTCTCACCCGCGTCCAAGATTCCGAACTAGTGCCATTGCCCGCCGAAATCACCGTGCTGACTTACGATGAGCTGAAGCCCCAGAACAGCCGTTCTTACCAGGTTTCTCTGCTCACCGGAAATGAGGTCGCTCAACAGGTCGCCAATGGCGAAGCTTTCCAGAAACGAGTTCAGGAGGCCATTGAGGAAGGTCGCGACTTCACTCTCGAAGAACTGGATGTGAGTGCGTTGGAGGAGTGAGGGCCAGTTACACGCTCCACTCGGGAGCCAAACTCTCCACTGGCGAGAGCGCGCCGAAACGCTCTTTCATCTCCGCGATGATCAGCGGGATTTGCGATTCGTCCATCTCGTGAACCTCATGGGCTTTGCCGACTTCCGTCACCAGGGTGATGCTGAGTTGTCCACCGAGGTGTTCCCGGAATTCCTCCAACCCTTCCAAGACGGCCAACTTCTCACCGTTCTTGCGTTCCAGTTCCGGATGAAAGAGAGCAAAGCCCAGTGCTTCCATAAGCCCGAGAATCCGGGCCTCCTCTGCAGGCTCCAACAGGCCGGTTCGCCGCGCATAGATCAGGTCCATGGCCATGCCCAACGCCACCGCTTCCCCATGGAGAATCGAGAATCCCGAAATCTGCTCCAGCTTGTGGGCCGCCCAATGCCCGAAGTCCAGCGGTCGGGCCGACCCCGATTCGAAGGGATCCCCGCCTTCCGCAATATGGGCGACGTGGAGTTCCGCACTGCGACGAATCAGGAACTCCACCGCACTCTCGTCCAGGTTGGCCAGTTCCTCCTGACGCCGTTCCATCTCTTCGAAGAACTTACCGTCCCGGATCAGGGCGACTTTGACCGCTTCAATTAGACCAGCGCGGCGGTCTCTCTCCGGTAAACTGTGCAGGAACTGGAAGTCATTGATGACAGCAAAGGGCACCGCAAAGGTCCCGACCCAGTTCTTCTTGTTGAAGAAGTTCACGCCGTTCTTCACTCCCACGCCGGCGTCGTCCTGCGCCAGGGTCGTGGTCGGCATGCGCACCAGGCGCACACCCCGGTGAGCGGTCGCGGCGGCAAATCCCACGAGGTCGAGCACCGCTCCACCGCCGATCGCAATCACGTAGGAATGGCGGCAGATGGCGTCCTCGTGAAGCAGTTGCCAGATCTGTTCGACTTGTTCCCAGTCATTCTTGCAGGCTTCTCCCCCCACTACCGCCACGGGCGAGCGCGTGAGATCCAATGCATCGTTGTGCTGGGAAAAATAGGTCTCGATCTCGGCCAAGAGCCCCTTGCCTTCCCGAAGCAGGCCACGATCCACGAAGACAATGACCTTGGACCGATCCCGGTTTTCCGCGCCTTCCCCAATCAAATCCCGCAGCATGGTGTTCTCCGGGGCAAACACGCCACGGGTGAAGATTACCTGATGCCGCAGATTGAGGGTGATGGTCTTGGAAATCATGTTCGGGTTGGGGATCTGGGCCGATCGACAAAATCTAGGGGGAATGAGTACTCTCTGGTGTTCCGAAGCGGACGTCAAGGTATCTAGGTTGCTGGGACAAAGCGCTGCAGCAAGCGGTTCAAAGGCAACGCCACAGCACACACCGCGGAAGCGAACAAACTTACAGAACTTACCGCCACGGCATCGACGAGGACCATGCCGGCGAGCAAAGCAGCAACAAAAGCACCGATGGCTCCATTCTTTCGCAGACGCTGATAAGCCAGCACCAGCCAGGAGAGCAAAACGCCCACCAGGCCAAGCTGAATGCGCCAATCTCCTCCCACGGATGGATCCATGACCTTTAACAGTCCGAGAAGCACGGGAAAAGCTAACAGCACTGGCGCCAGGAGTTTGACGTTTCCTCCCGTGGACTCGCCCCGGGCCGCCAGGGTAACTCCCGCGACATAGGCCAAGAGCCCCACCGCCCAGAACCAGACCCAGGTCTCCGGCATCGGCGTGATGACTGACGCGGCCGCTACGAAGAGGAACATCCGGCAGGCGCCCATGATCCAGATGGAACCTTCCCAGCGCTTGTGGAGCCAATTGTAAGCCACGATGGCGCCGATGAGCGCCGCCACCCATCCCAGATTCGCTCCCGCCAGAGTCATGAGCACCGTTCCCGCGCCCATGCAGGTCAGGCTATAGATCCAAACGGCTCGTGCGCCGATCTTTCCCTGGGCAATGGGGCGGTCCTTGCCGTGCTTCTTATCCCAAGCCGCATCAAAGGCATCGTTCATGGCCATCCCACCCACGTAGAGGAGGCTGCCGCCCAGCATGGTCCAGACCAGGTTCAGGCTCCAACTGCCGCCCGCCAGGAACCAGGCGGCGATGACATTTGTCCAGACTGTTGGCAGGTTTGAAACCCGCCCTAAAACCAACAACGTACGAAAAAGCATGAGACCCGGTTGCAGCTTTGTGCTGCGCAGGCTTGGATCAAAGCCCAGACTGTGTATGGATATCAAGTCCTCAACCCTTTCCATGAAACTCTCTCTCTCCTTCTTCCTTGCACTGAGCCTTCTCACTGTTTCATCCCCGCTTCACGCCCAGGATGAAGAAACCTATGATCTGGTGATCTATGGAGGCACCTCCGCCGCCGTGGCTGCCGCTGTCCAAGCCAAGCGCATGGACCTCAGTGTGATCATTGTTTCGCCGGACATCCATTTGGGAGGTCTTTCCAGCGGAGGGCTCGGTTGGACGGACAGCGGGAAAAAAGAAGCCGTCGGCGGAGTTTCCCG
>JBHIXE010000054.1:19445-19710 GCA_041984905.1 Verrucomicrobiales bacterium
TCGAGCCCAAGGTCGCCGAGCAGGTCTTTGAAGACTTCGTGAAGGAATATGACATCCCGGTGATCAAAGACGCCTGGCTCGACCGGGAGAAAGGCGTGGAAGTGAAGGAGGGCAAGATCCAGTCCATCACCACTCTGGATGGAAAGACTTACCGCGGGCACATCTTCATGGACACGACCTACGAAGGGGACCTCATGGCCTCTGCCGGCGTCTCCTACGCCACGGGACGGGAAGCCAACTCCGTCTATGGAGAGACCCTGAACGG
>JBHIXE010000055.1:0-19695 GCA_041984905.1 Verrucomicrobiales bacterium
CTATCGGATGCCGATCGCAAAAGGGTAACGGAAGTCAAGGCGGCCATGGATGCGGTAGGTTTTCACGCTTCTGGCGGTGAAGCTCTAACGCCCGGCGGCCAGCAAAGTAACGCATTAACAAATCAATCTTCTGATCACCTTCATGTTCAGGTTTTAATTTGATTGTTTTAACTGGCTCCATCACTTCATGTAAGCTTTTACCGCTACGCTTCAGATCGCCTTTTTCGTCAAACTGAACGGTGCCATAGTTTAGAATGTAATCAGAGATACCTTCCGCACCACCATTGGCAATTCTAAATTGCTTCCAAGCTGACTATTCAACGGTACCAATTTTACGGGTTACCGCAGATATACCAGTTCAGTCCCATGTAGAGGGACAGGTATTCGTCGCCGTTCAGGCGGCCGGCAGCGGCGCGCTCATAGCGGCTTTGAACGTTCAGACCGTCCGGCTCATCGGAACCAGAGTAGGTGAAGCGGAAGACCAGCTCCAGAGTGTCGGTCAGGTCGAAGTAAGGCATCAACACCACGCTGTAGCCATCGGAAGTGCCTTCTTCACCGATTGCATAGATGAAGTCGGTCACCAAGTGCCAACGGTCCCAATCGCTCAGGCTGTTCAAAGAGAAGATGTGCTCGTAGTCGCCGAACTGGTCGTCGCCTGCATCACCGTCTTCGTATTGGTAGTCGAAACGCAGCTCGGTCACGTCAGTGATGTCGCGAGCAACGCGGCCGTAGAGGGCATAACCACCTTCGAAATCAGGAAGTTCCCAATCGTCGTCCACAGAAGTGGAGAAGGCGCCAAGGTCGATGGTGTTGCCACCGATGTCGTTGAAGGTCACCACAACGCCACCAGCCTTGTCACCAGTCACCTGGTTGACGAACTGAGAGCGCTCCACCGTCTTGATGCGCTTGGAGGAGGTGCTGTATTCACGAGTGATGGCAGGCTTTTGCTTACCAACGGCGATGGACCAGAAGTCGTTAGGCTCCCAGGTCACCACGAGGTCTTCAACGCTGTCGAAGAGACGCCCGGTGCTGTGGAAGTCGCGCTTGATGTTGAACTGGCCTTCGAATTCGAAGTTGTTCAGGAACTTGGCGGCAAGGCCAAAACGGAAGCGGCGGTTTTCCCAATCGCTGTCGTCGCCGAGATCGGACTCAACGTCGTGGTATTGACCGTGGTAACGGCCGATCAGGCTGATTTCCTGGATGAGAGGACCGTCACCTTCATAGAGGTCGGCCAGATCCAGTACGTCGTAATAGTGATCGCAGAAGGTCTTAGGAGTTTCTGGTTCGATCACTGGGGCCACAGGACCTGCCATCGCAGCTCCTGCCAGAATGGCGCTAAGGCCAAGTGTTAGTGTCGTGTTTTCGAGTTTCATGTGTTGTGCGTTTGAATGCGCGATACCCCTTTAGGGTGGGGTGCAGATCTTGGCGAACCAATCTCAGCAACGAAATCGTTGCAGGGTTGCGACTCAATCTGCGCGCCCAGATTCAAACCAAAGGAGTCGCTCTAACACAAAGGTATTGGTGAAACGTTTCCGTCACGCTGGCTAAGCATAGCAAGGGGACGGCTTCCTGAGTGGTTGGCGCGTAAGATATTCGAGTTGAGCGAGTTGTGATTTGCGGGCTGCGGCTTGACAATTTCATGCGGTGAAATATTCAGGTTAGTGTTGCCACCGCTCGCACATAACAAAAAGGGCTGGAGCACTTTCGCGCTCCAACCCTTTTTGGTGATTGGTTAGGTGACCGCTGAGTGACGGTCTGTCTAATGGGTGGTCGACTTAGAAGTAAAGCCGCACGCCGGAGAAGAAGGACCAGTAGTCGTTGTCGTCCGTTCCATCCAGAGTGGAGTATTCCACACCATTCATGAGCTTGAGCTTGTCACCGCAGATGTAGTAGTTCAGGCCCAGGTAGAAGGCATGATAGTCATCGCCCACCAGGTCGCCGGCGGCGTCATCTTCATAGCGGCTTTGCACGTCCAGACCTTCGTTGCTGGTGGAACCAGAGAAGGTATAACGGAAGACGAGCTCCAGCTTGTCGGTGAGGTCGTAGTAGGGCATCAGCACCAGACCGTAGACTTCGTCGCTGCCAAATCCGGTTTCCAGACCGTAGATGACGTCCGTCACCAGGTGCAGCCGGTCCCAGTCAGACTGGCTGTTCAAGGAGAAGATGTGCTCGTAGTCTTCAAACGCGTTGTTGTTGGCGTCGCCGTCGTTATACAGGTAGTCGAAACGGACCTCCGTGGCTTCGGTGATATCGCGAGCGATCCGGGCGTAGAGTGCGTAACCGCCATCAAAGTCCGGAAGAGCCCAGTCGTCGCCGTTGGACCCGGTGAACATACCCAGGTCAACCACGTTGCCTGCCACATCGAGGAGGGTCAGCACCACACCACCGGCTTTTTCCGGGGTGATCTGGTTGACCAGCTGAGAACGCTCCAGAGTCTTGATCCGCTTGGATGAAGTGGAGTATTCCCGGGTGATAGCCGGCTTCTGCTTACCAACGGTAAGAGCCCAGATGTCATTGGGTTCCCAAGTGACGGTCAGGTCTTCCACGTCTTCGAAAAGACGTCCGCTTTCGCTGTAGTTCCGCTTGATGTTGAACTGGCCCTCGAACTCAAAGTCGTTGAGGAACTTGGCTGCGACACCGAAACGGAAGCGGCGGTTTTCCCAGTCGCTGTCATCACCCAGGTGGGATTCGACATCGTGGTACTGACCGTGGTAACGACCGATCAGGCTGATTTCCTGGATGATAGGTCCATCACCTTCGTAGAGGGTGGCCAGGTCCAGGATGTCATAGTAGTAATCACAGAACGTCTTGGGTTCTGCGATTACCACTTCCTTGCCCATGCCCGCGTGCAACGAGCTGGTGCCGAGGGCCAGAAGGCCCAGGAGAGAAACGTGGAATAGTTTCATCGAGTATTGCTATTGGTTTGGTTGGGTTTGTGCGCGAGCCGCCTCCGAGAGAAGTCGGACTCGGAGCTTAACTTTGGTTTACTATCGATGAAAGCAAATATTTTAGTGTGACAACGGCTTCACATTCGCGGTGCTATCCCCGTAGCACTCCAAGCACTTGTTCGCGGAGTGCTTCTGTCGTTCCCAACGCTTCTCCCGAGTCGATCGACTCCTGTCCTTTCCAGTTGCCAAAATAACCGCCTGCTTCGCGAAAAATGGGCGCAAATGGAGCGCAATCCCAGATGTTCATGATGGGATCCAGCATGACGTGGGCGCGTCCCGTGGCCACCAGGAAGTATCCATAGGCATCGCACCAACCGGCATTGTAGTAGACCGCTTTCTGCAGCCGGTCCCAGGCATCGCCTTTCCCTTGCCTGGCAAACATGGCGGTGTCTCCATGGGCAAGAATGGCCCGGTCCAGCGATTCGAGAGGCGAAACACGGCAGGCTCTCCCATTCCAGGAACAACCCAGGCCACTGGCGGCCGAAACCATGTCATCCAGGGCGGGGAAGTAGGCGACGCCGACTTCACAACGGCCGTCGATTTCCAGAGCCAGCAGCACTCCATAGATCGGCACGCCGCAGATAAAGGACTTGGTTCCGTCAATGGGATCGATGATCCAGCGGTGAGAGGCCTGGCCCTGGCTCTCTCCGTATTCCTCTCCGACGAGTCCATGGTCCGGATACTTCTCTTGAATCCGTTTCCGGATGAGTTCTTCCGCGCTGCGATCGGCTATGGTGACGGGAGAGTCGTCCGCTTTGAAATCCGGGCGTGCGTTCTGGGTCTGGAAATAGCCAAGGGTGAGGCGGCCGGCTTCCCAGGCAGTGGCTCGGGCAAAATCCAGATAAGACTGAAGAGAGGATGGTGGCATGCCAAGGTGTATCACTAATGCGCCCGGGGAGAAAGTATCTCTGCGCAGAAGGTGGAGAGCTGCTTCGTGGCGGAAATTTTGCTAAACGGCTGCGCAGATCGGGCTGACGGGGGTAGGGTGTGGTCTTGCATTCTCCCTCTCGAACCTCTATTGATGCCCGGACATGAAGTTTATTCTCATCTTGCTCGTTGTGGGCGGGTTGGCCGCTGGCGGCTATTACGCTTACAACCAGGGACTCCTCGATTCTCTCCTTGGTAAGGACGTCGAAACCACGGAAGAAACCTCGGAACCGATGGCCAAGAGCGAGCCCCTGGTCACCAAAAAGGAGCCGGGGACGATGCCCGACAAACCTGCGGAACCGGAATTGGACCCGGAGGTGGAGAAGCGATTGGAAGAGCAATACCCCATGCCCAACTTCAAGCCACTCCTCGTGTTGGTGGACAACTGGAACAACGTGCCTGAGCGCGCCTTTCCCAAGGCTGTCACCCTCAAGGTTCCCGTCACCTTCAAGCTGGTGAAGGACGGTCAGGAAATTGGCAGCCGGGAAACTCCCGCCGGAACCCAGGTGGTCCCGCTCAAGCACAAACCCGGGCAACTCCTCATCTCCGATCACCCTCAGAGCACCATGCGTGCGGTGGTCAATGTGGACGACACAGACTTCAAAGAGCTCATCCAGGTCCTCTATGATGACAAGGTGGCCGAAGCCCGCCAACGTGTGATCTCAGCGCGTAATGTGGCCCGGGAGGTGATCAGCCGTCCGGCAGAGGAGGGAGATCCGGCGACGATTGCGGACGGATGGCACGATCCCAAAGACCCCCGCTTTGCACCGGTCTGGGCCCACCTGCGCAGCGGCGAATTCTACTCGGCATTGCCGGAGGAGGCCAAGCGCTGGCGTTGGTTGGGCGAAGAGTACCACGAAGGCAAGGAATACGATGTGGTGCTCGTGGACTTCGAAATCGAGACCATCTTTGGCACCTTCCCGAATACCATGAAGTGCCTTCTGGACCATGGCAAAGTGGTGAAATGGATCGACGCGGATAGCGGCGATGTTCGGACTTAGCAGCTGTTGGTGCTGCTATTGGCGCCGGATCACCTCCCACTGCTGGCGTAGCTGCATCACGTTGGGATCTCCAGGGTACTGGCGTTCCAGTTGGGTGATGTAGCGGTTGGCGAGGTCAAAGTCCCTGGTGCGCAGGCTGAGCCCGGCCGCTTCCACCAGGTAATTGGGATTGGAGGTGAGCTGGTAGGCCCGGTCAAAGTAGGTCACGGCCAGATCAAAGCGTTCCGCATCCCGGCAAACGGTGGCCAGGCCCATCAGGTACTGTTCGTTCTCCGGCTCCAGTTCCAAGGCCTTCTGCAGGGCAGGTAGCGCTTCTTCGAACCGGTTCAGGGAATTTAGTGCGACACCAAGAGTGTATTGCAGCCGGGCCGTTTCCGGTTCCAGCTCTGCGGCGGTTTGCATGTGGTCCAGGGCTTTCTCGTAATCCTTGGCCCGGACATAGTAGAGTCCCAACGCTTCATGAAGCAGGGCGCTCCGGGGCGACTCCTCGATGCCTGCCTTCAGGATAGGCGCTGCCTTCTCCAGCTGTTGGTTGCGGAAGTAGTGGTCCGCCAGATTGACTCTTGCAGGCACGGTTCGCGGATCGATTCGGATCGCGGCCAGATACTCCGCTTCCGCTTTGCCAGGTTGACCCATGGAATCATAGAGCAGGGCAAGGCCCATGTGGCTCTCCGGGACATCCGCTACGGCCATCTGCATCTCGATATATTCATCCAGACCACTGGCCAGCATCTTCCGGTCTTCCTCGTTGAGACTGTCAGCAGCCCCCGCCAGGATTCGCGCCGCTTCCACACGCACAGCCCGAACTGGATCCCGCAAGGAGGCGGTGGCCAACTGAGCGCGCTGCGCCGGTTGAAGCGCTTCCAGGCCAGATAGAGCGTGACGGCGCACCAGCGGATCCGGATCCTGAAGCCGGTCCCGCATCGTCTGAATGGTGGCCTGGGATGGAGCCTCGCTCAGATAGTCTAAGGCGGTCGCCCGGGCGATGCCTGGCGCGGATGGATCGCCGGCGAGACGGGAGAGTTCCTTCTGCCAGAATTGGGGATCCCGTCGGCCTTTGGCCAGGGATTCACCGTAAGAGGGGCGATCTTTCTCTCCCCACCAGTTCTTGAAGAACTCGGCCGCCCATTTGTCGTCTTCACCTTCGCCTTCGTGGCAGTTGGTGCAGGCGTTGGGCGTGCCGTATTTCACACTGAGATCCGGGCGCGGAATCCGGATGCTGTGATCCCGGCGCTTGTCCACCACCATGTAGTATTTCGGTGGCATGTGGCAATCCACGCAGGACGCTCCGGCAGAGTCCGGCGGGTGGAAGTGGTGAGCAGGCGTATCATATTGATCCGGCTGGTGACAGCGCACGCAGAGGGCGTTGCCGGGAGCGTAGATCTGCATGGTGTGAGGGTGGTGGCAATCCGTGCAGCGGACATTGTTGTGATACATCTTGCTCTGGATGAACGAGCCATAGACATAGACCTCCTCCTGGATCTGTCCGTCGGAATGGTAATGCACGCGATCGAGCACGCTGGGCACATGGGTATCCAGGAAGTCCTGACCGTGATAATACTCCGTCTGGAGCAACTGCCGGTGGGCGTGACAGGGAGCACAGGTGTGTAGCTGGTTCTGATTGGCCAAGGGCACACTCCGCTTGGGCTTGCGGGTTTCCGGATCCGTCTCCCAGACGCCGACCTCCGCGTCCTTCAGATCCACCAGCAGACCCATGTCTCCGTAGGGGGATCCCTCCGTCCAGGTCTCAGCCCATTCCAGGTGCTTGGAGGCCGGCCCGTGGCAGGCTTCGCAGGACACATTGATCTCTGACCAGGTCGTATCGTAGGTGTTCGTCGCCACATCGTAGTTCTTGTCCAGATTGGTGGAGTGGCAGTCTGCGCACATCCGGTTCCAGTTGAAGTGGCGCCGGGTCCAGTGCAGGTCATCGTCCGGTGGAATGGGTTCGTCCGGATACAGATGATACCAGCGCTGCCCGCCTTCTTCTTCCGGGCGGGAATCCCAGCAGATATTGAGCGCTTGGAGCCGGCCACCAGGGAAGGGGATCAGGTATTGCTGCAGGGGGTACAGGCCAAAGGTGTATTCCACCTTGAAGTCTTTTCGCTCTCCATCGGAATCCTCCGTATTGACCCAGAACTCCTCTCCCTTGCGGAAGAATCGGGTCATGTGGCCAAAGTGCTCGAACTCCACATCTTCAAAGTTGGCCAGCACCGTTTCCTCTTTGGCGGGCGCCATGGCGGCAAAGTGGTGCGATTTGGTCCAGTCCTCGTAGGCCTGCTGGTGACACTCCTGGCAAGAGTTCGCCCCGACGAACTCATAGCCCTCGGTTGGATTCCGGACCGGCGGTCCGTCCAGCAATTGGAGCAGGGCGGCCTCATTGGGAACGGATTCTGCTCCAGATGCGGAAGAAGGCGTCGAGGCTTTGGAGGTCGAGGTGCCGGGGGAAGGAGATTCTTTCTTGCCGCAGCTCGTAAGGATCAGGAGAACCAGGAGACCGACAATACGGGGAGACAGGGGCATGACGCTCAAACTAGAAGGGGGAGAAGGAGACTCAACCGGAACCGGTCGCAGTATTAATTCTCGATTTTTATGGTTTTTATCAACGCTTTCGATAATATCGACGGATGCAGATGACGGCCGCCACGCAAGCTTCCACCGTGCCCCATCGCCAGAGCAAGGTTGAAGAAGTGGTCAACGCGATCACTCATGGCCTGGGGATACCGATGAGTATCGCCGCCCTGGTGGTGTTGGTGGTCCAGGCGGTGCATCATAGCGCCTGGCATGTGGTCAGCGTCAGCATTTTTGGGGGGAGCATGATTCTCCTCTATATGGCATCCTGTGTCTACCACGCGGTCTGTGCTTACAAGCCAAACCGGGTGTTCCAGATCTTGGACCACGCATTCATCTTTGTGCTCATTGCGGGCACCTACACGCCTTTTCTGCTCTGCTGCCTGCGGGGTCCGTTTGGCTGGACCTTCTTCACAATCGTCTGGTCCATGGCGATCGGAGGAATTGTCATGAAGGCGCTGGTGCTGCCCAAGCATGAGAAATCCACTTCCGTGATCTACCTCGTCATGGGCTGGCTCTCGGTGTTCGCGGTTTTTGAACTAATCTCCAAAGTGCCCACGGCAGGACTGGTCTGGCTGGCGGTCGGCGGACTGCTTTACACCGTTGGCGTGATCTTCTTTGTCCTGGACCGCATCCGGTTCAATCACGCGGTCTGGCACCTCTTCGTGCTGGGAGGAAGCCTGAGCCATGTGCTCGCGGTCTTCTACGGGGTAGTTCCCAATGCCAGTTGAGCCTCGTGACAGATGGGCCAGGGGCCGCAGCTGCGTCAGCGGGCAATGTACGGTGACCGGGCGTCATATCCATTTTCGAATTCGGGAGTGAACTCCATGAAAGGAATGGTTCGCCCTCGGCATCCATAGGGGTATGAAGACCTCTGTTACCATCTTCTCGATGATGCTACTGACCATGGCGGCTCTGCTGGCGGGGCCGCTGGTGAATACCAAGGGCGGGTTGGCCCTGGAAGGCTACGATCCGGTTGCCTTTCAGACAGAGAGCCAGGCCGTCAAGGGAGCACCCATGATATCGACCGTTCATGAGGGTGCCAAGTACCTCTTTGCCAACGCGGAGAACAGGGCGCTTTTCGAGGCGGATCCAGAGAAGTATGCGCCCGCTTACGGTGGCTACTGCGCCTGGGCCGTCGCGGCAAAGTCCAGCCTGGCGCCGGTCAAGATCGAGACGTGGCAAATTGTGGAGGGCCGGCTCATTCTCAACTTCAACAACGCGATCAAAAAGCGCTTCAACAACGATCTAGAAGGCAACCTGCAGAAGGCGGACGCCAACTGGCCCAAGGTCGTGGACCAGAACTCCTGAGCCTTCTTTCATCACTTCCATTTGGAACTGTTTCGGAGCTGCTCAGCGCGCTCTTGATGGAATTTGGCCTCAGCTTCGTGTTGCTTGATGGCGCGTTCCCATTGAGCACGTTGAACGAAGGGAGGGATCTCGACCGCAGCGCTTGGTGGTTGCTCCTCTGTGAACAACTGTGGCAACTCCTGCTGAGGTTCCGGGACATTTGTAGCACACCACTCGTCATCCATCACCAAGTAGGCGCCGTTGACAACGTGAAACGAAATGGGTCGCCAACCTCTGTCATTCGGAAACGGATAGGGATGGTTGAGCCAGAGTGGAGCAACTTGCATCCCTGCTTCTTCTAGTTGTTGAAGGACCTGGACTCCGTAGGTCGTATGCCGACAACCAAAGACGGTTTCATGAAGGAAAAATGTTACAAGGAAGCGAGTCAAAGAATCGTCCAAAGGAAGCCACGGTCCGTCATCAACCGACACCCAAACTGGAGGGTCATCGCCTTCGTTTTCGGTGCCCACCTGCCAAACACCTTGGTTTTCCCAAACGAAGACCAGCTTGCCGTCTCGAAGGCTTAGTGCCTCGAAGGAAAGGAGAAAGTCCTGGTTCCCGAATAAGGTTTCCCAATAGTGGTCAGGCCAATTACCACTGAACTTAAAGAGCCAGTGAAGGGGCTTCGGCAATCGTGTTTGGCCGAGTTTTTCCTCGCAGATACCAAAGTTGTAGTTCCCTTTGCCATGCCAGTGCTCCATAAAGGACTCCAGGCAGCGCTGAAGATGTTCGGGGTCGTCCTGATGATCGAACATGGCGCCTTGGGGAAAGGTTAAGCCTGGTCCGGCTAGAACCCTGAGCCGCGATAGGGTGCCAGGACGTTGTCCTGCAGCTCTTGCAGTTCCTCAAGCTGATCAGCGGGATTGAAGTCCGCTGGATCGTCGGAGTCATGCTGATGCGCCGGAACCGTGTTGGGCGAAGACGCGCAGGCTCCGAGGACAAACGCCAACGCTGCTGTTGCGAGCCACTTCATGATTTCAGCATAACCGAGCCCCCACTCAAGGGAAGCACTTTCGCGGTCAGACTTCAGGTTCGGGATCCTCACGCACGGAGGCAACGGCCAGAGTTCCGGAAAGAACGCCTTTGCAGGTGATGAGCTTATCCGCCACCGTCTTCAACTCGTTGGCGGAACCGCGGATGAGAAACACCTCCATCACCTTGTGGCGCTGCACGAGAACCTGATGCGAGCTCATTACGAGGTCCAGATGATCCCGCTTCAGCCGGGTCAAGTTCCGGGAGGCGATGGGCTTGGAGGTGTCATAGAAAACCGTGACCGTTCCTACCTTCTCTCCCTCGGAGGAGTCGGCCCGGTTGTCGGCATGATAGATGAGTTCGGCGATGGCCTGGGAGCGGCTGTCATAGCCCCGCTCGTCCACCAGTTTTTCAAGCAGTTCGAAGGCTTCCGGGGAGAGGGAAATACTGATGCGCTTGACCGTCCGGGGGAGTTTTTTGGAGCTGCGGGACGATTTTGGCATCCTTAATTATACCGTACCGTACGATGTGCAACTGCTTCTGTTCCCCTAATTTGTGTATTTGGCCCTCTTAGAATGCGCCCTGGTTTCCGCGCCCGGCGATTGGGGCCCCACCTCAGGCAGGCCTGGATAGCAGCACAATCCGATTGGTGTTCGTACCCTTCTTCAGGTTGTCGACTCCCCAGCAATTGGATGTCTTGGTGAATTTCTGGTCGTTGATCAGGATGGCTTCCGGCTCCAGCCCTGCCGCGATTCCCGCCGGTACCACCAGGTCCTCCAGCAGGATCGACCCATTGCGAACCTCACCCACTTCAAAGGCCACAGTGCCTCCAGGCAGGAGGATTCGGTTCAGCTCCCGAAACATGTCGGTCATGGCAAGAGCCCACTCCTCCGGTTTCTTGAGATGCCAGATGTTGACGGAGTCCGGATCGATGCCGTTGAACCAGCAGCGCAACCAGTTGTCCTGCTTGTAGTTCACCACATCCAGGAAGGGGGGAGAGGTGACTACCAGGTGGACGGAAGCGTCAGGGATCTCCGGCGTGTGGCAGGCCGAGCCATTCACGAAGACGGCTTGTTCGGCACACTGGCTCAGGCTGCTACACACTTGAGGCGCCAGTCCGGCCAAGAGGGCCTTGGTCTTCTTGATGATGATGGGGCTGATCTCCTTAGGAGGCGGAACCTGGCCGCGCTTTTCATTGATCTTGATCTGAGATTCGACGGAAACTGCCTGATTGGGAGGCATGGTGTAGACCGAAAAGAACCCGGCGGAGTGCCCGGTCAGCCGGTTGGTGGCCACCATGCGAATCCAGCGATCCACGGAATCGAGGTCCTCTTCAGCCTTCCCCAGGAGGTATTCCCTGAGCGCGCAGATTTGCTTCAAGGTGTCCCGGTGATAGAACGCCAGGAGATCACGCCGGATGGAGCCTTGGGGCTGGGTGGGAATCCGGAGCAGCCGTTCCGTCACTTCCGGCAAAGTGGGCGGCGAGAGGCGGGGTCGGCAGAGAATCTCCGAGAGCGGGTTGATATCGCAACCCAGGGGAATGCGCTCGAGAAGGGCGCTTTCGATCAGCGTCGTGCCACGTCCCATGAAAGGGTCGTAAACCCTGTTCCCGGGCCTGGTGAGCCGTTCGATGAAGAATCGAGGAAGTTGGGCCTTGAAACAGGCCCGGTAGGACACCTCATGCAGGGAATGCGAAGCCCGCTGTTTCGAGGTCCAGAACTCGTTGACGTAGTATGGCAACTCGCGATCTCCGAATGCCTTGGAGAAACGACGCGTCTTTTTGCCGAAGGTGCGGAATCCCAGCAGTTCCTTCTCCAACCCGCCTATTGCTGACGACACTGCGGGTAGAACTGAGGGCGACTTGGGCACGGATGCATCCTAACCATGATTCCAAAAAACTGCACGGCTCAGTTTGGGGGCTAATGCTGGATCTTCCAACCGCTTCCAAAGGAATCGGTTCTGCTGACCCAAGGGGAAAGCGTCCAGCCTACTGCAAGGCGCTTTCGATCATTCGCTGCTGCTGGGCTTCCAGGGCAGTGAATCCCTGCTCGATCTTATCCAGCCGATCCATGTGAGCCCGGTGTTCGGCCCAGTACTGATCCATCACGCGCTTGTAATCGGCGCTCATGGGCGTGGCGGAAGCCTTCTTTGCCTGGAGCTGATCTTTTAGGGCATACCAGCGGTCAAACTCCACCTTGCGCTGCTGCTGATACTGTTCCCGGATCTTGGTGAACTTGGCATCGAGTTGGCGGCGCACATCTCGTTCGGAAGCTTGTTCCTGGATGCTCGGAATCACGGACAACTCCACCTCCGCGGAAGCGACCGGGTCAGAAATTCCACAGACGCTCCTCTTCACCTGAAACTGCTGGCCGGGAGCGATTTCCTGCACGCAGACAATGGTCGCGGCCGCTTTTCGCTCCTGCATCAAAGCTTCTGTAACTCCAAGGGAGACGACACCGACAAATCCTCGTGCGATCCCTTCCAATCCTCCGGTGGGGCGTGGATCGGGGTTCGCAATCACGCTGCCATCCTGACGCAGTAGTGCGATCCGGGTCGTGCAGGTAATCGGCTCATTGGATGTATTCGTGAGGGGAACGATGATTTGGGATTCACCATTCACTTTGACCAATTGGGGCTCACCCGCCTCCAGCTTGCCGTGGCAACTTTCGTCGACGAGCACTTCGGTTTTGCCGGGACGAATCTGGACCTGGTCCGTGACAGGCTGGGCCTGCAGTCCCGCACTCGTCCACGCCATGAGGGCGAGGAAAAGCGAGTAGATCGAAAAATACTTCATGAAATCTAACAAAGGAAAACTATAAAGATCCTGATAGTAAGGAGAAGCCTCAATTCATACACAATTCAAGCCTGCTCTTCAAGCTAAGATTGCATCGCAAATCTGGGGAAATTCTCCCCCTTTGAAGCAAGCCTGATGCCATTTGCCAAGCTTTTTACACTCACCGACTTATGCCTGCCTCGACCAATTGGGAACAACACTACCGGGATCAGGACACCCCTTGGGACAAAGGTGCGCCATCTCCCGCGCTCATGGAATACCTTGAAGATGAGGCGCCCACGGGAAGAATTCTGGTGCCTGGATGTGGTGCCGGACACGATGTGCGCGCCCTGACCAATGCGTCCCGAGAGGCCGAGGTCGTGGGGCTGGATATCGCGCCCAGTGCGGTCGCCAAAGCTCAATCCCTTCCTGCCGTGGGCAAGGAGAGCTATGTGGCGGCTGATCTCTTCAACCTGCCTCCGGAGATGCGGGGAGCGTTCGACTGGATTTTCGAGCACACCTGTTTCTGCGCTATCGACCCCAGCCTGCGGGATGCCTACGTAGAGGCTGTGCACGGAGCTCTGCGCTCTGGGGGACAACTTCTGGGTGTTTTCTACCTGGATCCCTATGACGAAGAACACCGCCCCGAAGACGAGCGGCCTCCCTTCGGCTGTGAGCTGCCGGAGTTGCTGGACCGGTTTTCTTCCCGGTTCGAGGTGGGGGACTACTGGATGCCGGAGCAGACCTATCCTGGCCGGGAAGACCGGGAGCTGATGATGCATCTGATCCGGCTGGACTGAGCCGGCCTGGCCAGAACCGCTTACAGGGCGCGGGCAAAGGCGCCGCCGTCCACCAGGATCACTTCACCGGTGATGAAGCTGCCGGCGTCGCTAGCCAGCATGATGGCGGGCCCGGCGAGTTCCCGGGGTTGACCCCAGCGGCCCATTGCGGTGAAATTGGCGAACTTCTGCTGCTGTTCCGCATTCAAGAGGCTGAGCGGCAGATCGGTCAGGAACGGGCCTGGCGCCAGACAATTGACGGTGATCCCATGCGGCCCCAGGTCCAGGGCGCTCGCCTTGGCAAACCCGATCAGCGCTGCTTTGGTGGCGGAATAGGAGTTTCGCGCTTCCTTGGAGCCAAGCCCCAGGACAGAAGAAATGTGGATCACGCGGCCCCATTGGCGCGCCTTCATCTGGGGAACGAGTTCGCGGGTCAGGACCATGATGCTGCTCAGGTTCAGTTCCAGGATCGTGTCCCAATCCTCGTCCTGGATCTCATCGATCGGTTGGGGTTTGTTGGAGCCTGCGTTGTTCACCAGGATGTCCACCTTGCCCAGCCGGCTGAGGGCATCCTGAGCCAGCGCCTTCACCTCGGCCCGGTCCGTCATGTCCGTGACACGATACTCCACCTTCACGTCGAGCCCCTCGGAGATCTCTGCTTGAGCCGCCTTCAATTCGTCCTCATGCCGACTGCAGATGAACACATCCGCGCCATGCTCCGCGAATCCCCGAGCCATGGCCTTGCCGAGCCCTTTGCTTCCCCCCGTCACGAGGGCCACTTTTCCTGACAGATCAAACAGCGAACTCATAGGCTGCCTTTCCTAGCAGTGATCGAGAGGCGAGCCAACTCCAAATCGCGACAGTTCGTCCTTGGAGTATCTGGGTGGCGTCGCTAGTGTGGGCCCCATGCCCGCTTCCACCATCGCGCAGATCCTGATGAGGTTGTTTGCCCTGGGTTGGGTGCTGACAAGTTTGGCGAGCGGAGCCTCTACGATTCTGGTCACGGGATGGCCCTGGGCGAATGGGAATTCTTTGCTGTCCTATGGATCGACGTTTGTCTATTTGGCAGCTGGAGGGCTTTTCTGGGCTTTTGCCCCTCACATTTCTCGAATGCTAGTTGGGAAGAATGATGGAGAGATGACCCTTAATGGGGTCACCAGGGCCGATTTGTATTCGACGGTGATTCTGGGCCTGGGTTTGTACTTCGTTCTGAACTCACTCGCCAACGTGTTTAATTGGATTCATTACATTGCGGTCGAGCGGCAAATGATGTTTGAGTACGAACAAGGAAACGACGTTGACTACTACGCTTTCTCTAATTCTGCGATGACTCTCGCTGCGGGGCTGCTTCTTATTTGGAAAGCGGACCGCTTCACCCGCATGATCTTACGAGGGCAAAAGCCCTTGCCCAAAGAAGAGCCCCAAGATTGAGGCGAACCAGAGCTTTCACCTCGGCCCAGTTCGTCATGTCCATGACGCAATACCCAGCTTCATCTCAGACCGTCCGAAATCTCGCAGGGGCCGCCACCAATTCGTCGTTGTCCGGTTGCAGATCAAACAGCGAACTCATTCCCGCATTACTAATCGAGCGCATGCTGCCAGTTCCAGCGCGATATCTTTTTGGAGGGCCTTTTGCTCTTTACGATCAGGATGGTCAGGCCAATTCACGGCGTTTGCGTGGCGCAGTGGAGGTTCGGAAGGAATCACATCAAGGTGTTGGCTTCGAAAATGTTGGGCGGTAATCTCAGCACGGCCATAAAGCGTTTTGGAACTTGCCTGCGCGACTTCTTCACCGAGACGCCAGATCTCTTGGGCGTTATCTTCCAAACCGAGGGTGCGAGAAACCGATAACTCAACATAGGGACTCGGAATGAAGGCGGCTGGCTTCACTCGAGTCGTGCTAAAGTGACTGCTTGAGAGTAGGAATCGAGCCAGAAGTTCCGTCGATGCCACTTCATCAGGCAGCCCAGATGGCAATGAAGAACTCAAAATGACAGCAGCCTACGGATATCTTCGAAAAGGCGGTAGGGAATGCTATCGATGAAGGTGCTTGTCCCTCTCCATCGATCACTACCATCTCGTCCTGCATAGGCGATTCGCTGGTCGGCTCCGATACTTACCGACAACACCCTTGAGTTTCTAAACCACTCGATGGCGATTTCGCCATCTGGCTCGGCAGAAATTTCAACATCTAGAAAATCAGAAGGTAGGGATTGCAAGAAACGCTCTGCATTCCTCATCGCTGATAGGGTAACGGGCACTGCACCGTAGCCGTCCCAATTCGGTTTCGATGCTTCCACAAAGACGGTTGCCAGCTGATGAAGGGCCGACGCCAAGGGATCAACGGCCCTGTAGTCTACTAATTCATGCAGGGTTTTGTTGAGAAGGTTGAGGACAATGTCCGACTCAGCACTAACTGTAGTCGTGCCGACAGAGAACGTATTAATTGCTGGAGCGCATGCACTCATCTATAAAGTTCCAGACATCTTTCGGTGACTGTAGCGAAAAACACGCGATTCTTCAAATCCCTTAATGAATTCAAGACTGTCCAAATGTCTGGACTATTTGGAGCCAGTGCATCATTCGAGAAAGTATTGATATCGAGGATTATTCGAACGGTGCTGTCCCCTGTCTGGGGCTTTGGTGCCAAGGTAACATTTGCTCGATAACCGGACTGGCGTTCGACGAGTTGAACTTTGTGTAAAAACTCCGCAACCAAGAAATCTTCGTTGGTTCTTTCTGAACCCCAGGTTCCCATGTTGAAGTAGTCCTCTAACTTGATCTGGATCTCAGGGATTCGGATGTGGTTGATGAAATGCAGACTTACTGCCGCTACTTCTTCGACCGCGGCAATTTCACAGAAGTGATTCCAGAGTCTCTGGACCTCGGGAAGGTAGTCTTCAAATCTTCGATAGGGATGCAGACGGTTGAAGAAGAAACCGTTTCTTCGAAATTGGACGATCTGCGTGCCATCCGAATTCTTGAAGCGAAATCCCTCAACCTCCTTTGATTGAGTCACAGAATGATCATCAAAATGGATCTGATGTGTGAACTGACCAATTTGCTCAAAGGTTGGGTAGTCTCCTCCAAGGACTGCCTGGCCGGACTCGCCAAATTCTTCTACTTGGGTGTTTGAACTGAGGCGAGCTTGGATTCCAAATACGGCCTCCACGATGGGGGCGTTTCTCAGATTGGGAAATGCATCGCTGCCATTCATTCGCTACGATGACTCTGATTCCAAACCGTTCGGATGTCGAGGCAGGGTTGCACCCCTAGCGGTCGCACTCGCCCATGACGAAGTCCAGGCTGCCCAGGATCGCGACGACGTCGCTCATCATGTGGCCGGGCAGGATCTTCGGCAGGATGCTCAGATTGACGAAAGAGGGGGCGCGAATCTTGAGCCGGTGAGGGACACCGCCGCCCTTGCTGTTGATGTAGAAGCCGAGCTCGCCCTTGGGGTTCTCCGCTCCGAAATAGACTTCGCCAGGAGGCGCATCGATGCCCTGGGTGGCGACGATGAAGTGGTGGATGAGTTCCTCCATCTTCATGAGCACGGCCTTCTTCTCGGGCAGGGTGCTCTTGGGATCGCCGACGTTGATGGGGCCATCCGGAAGATTGTCCATGACCTGGCGCAGGATCCGCACGCTCTGGCGCATCTCTTCCATGCGGACCAGGTAACGATCGTAGCAGTCGCCCACGGAGCCGATCGGCACATCGAACTCGTATTGCTCGTAGCCCAGGTAGGGATGAACCTTGCGCAGGTCGTGATCGACCCCGGAACCGCGCAGGTTCGGGCCGGTCAAGCCATAGGCGACCGCGTCTTCCTTGGTGATGACGCCGAGATCGCGTGTCCGGTCCACGAAGATCTTATTGCGAGTCAGCAACTTGTCGACCTCATCCAGCTGCGGAATGAATCCGTCACAGAATTCCTTGAGCTGAGGAATGAAGCCTTCCGGCAGGTCCCGGATTTGTCCGCCGACTCGCGTGTAGCTGGTCGTAAAGCGGGCTCCGGTGAGGACTTCACACAAATTGTAGATGAGTTCCCGCTGGTTAAAGGTGTAGAGGAACACGGTCATCGCGCCCACATCCATGGCATAGGCGCCGATCCCGAGCAGGTGAGCGGAGATCCGGGCCATCTCACAGCAGATGACGCGGATGGCCTTGCCGCGGGCAGGCACGTCCCAGCCCATGAGCTTTTCCACGGCCAGGGAATAGGCCACATTGTTGGCGAGAGGCGCCAGGTAGTCCAACCGGTCCGTGTAAGGGATGAACTGGTTGTACTGCATGTTCTCGGCGATCTTCTCGTCGCCGCGGTGCAGATAGCCCACGTCCGGGTCGGCCTTGGTAATGAGCTCGCCATCCATTTCCAGGATGAGCCGAAGCACACCGTGGGTCGCGGGGTGAGAAGGGCCCATGTTGAGCACGAGCTTCTCACCAATCAAATCCTCGGTGGTCTGTTGGTAAGCTTCCAACTGCTGAGCGGATTTGGCCGCTGTATCCGCCGCTTCGTATTCCTGGACGCTTTTAGCCATAGAGTGAGCTTGAAAAAGACAGTGACATTACGCGATAGGGAGGCAAAGGGAATTTGTGAAATTTTTCACAAGCCAGCCGGAAGGCTCCGTGGGAGTGGTCCAGGCTTTTGCGCCTGGCAGGGGAGATTGATTGAGACGGCTTTAGTCTAGCCGCATTTCCTTCTCGATGGTGCCAGGCTTGTCTGGATCCTTTGGCGGGTCGGGCTTCTTCTTCGGTGGTTCCGGCACCTTATCCGGCATTGGCCCATCATTCTTGTAGGCGTAGATGTGAGGGATACTCGGTGGAGCCGGGAGGATCAGGAGTTCTTCCTTGCCCCGCATCTTGTCCGCCACTTCGGGGGCACGAGTCGTCGCATCGACTTCATAACTGCGGAAGTTCCGGGCCCATCGGTCGGTGTGCTCCTTCAGGGCGGGATCACTGACGGCCGCGGTTTGGGATTCAGCGGTCTCCAGGTTTTTCTCCACAATGGGTTTCAGCTTGGCGGCATGAGCCACCAGCTTCTCATTTGGAATGTATTGGCCAAAATCGTACTCGGTGGTTTCGCGCTGAACGGCGGGTTTGAGGGGGAATTCCTCCGCCTTCCAGAAGTGCCAGCCAGCCTTGAGACCGATGTTGTCCGAAAGGGTTCGGGCGGCGGTGTAAGCCGGGAAACTGTCAGGGCTCACGTAGTAGACCAGGAAGACCCGGTTGAACTTGGCAGACTTGAACGCTTTCTCCAGAGGGTTATTGGCTTGGGCGATCTGATCCATGGAGATTCCGCCCTCTTCACGCGGCACGACCCGCAATTCGATGGTATCGCCGCCTTTGTTGTAGATCGCCTTGTACTTCAGGCTATTCCCGCCAAAGTCTTTCTGTTCGAAGAAGCTCACCACCTTCTGCCCGTCATACCGGTATTTGCGGAAGGGCTGATCGTCTCGTCCCCGCAGATCATCGGGTCTGCCCTGGTCATTGGTCTTGGTGCTCTTCAGGGAGTGGGTGTAGCTGCCCATGCCGCTGCCGTTGTAGACCAGTTGTTCGAAGTTTTGATCGATCACGTCCCGGGCCGTGAAGAGGTGCTGATACACATCTCCCACGTAGTAGGCCTTGTTGTATTTCAGCAGCACATAGCGAGGCTCCTCACTCCGGTCCGCCTTTCCGGACTCAGGGAGACGCACCATCTGGGCGGGCGGGGCCTCGACTTCCGGGGTATCATCCAGGATCGCCAGGAGCCGGTCCCGTTCTTCAGAAGCTTCGTTGTTCCGGTCGGTCTTGGTGTTGTTGTCCTCTTTCAGGAGCCGCTTCTGCTCAAGCAGGGCCTGGAGACGTTTTTGAAGGTCGATGATGTCCTTGTTGTTCTCCTTGAGAGTCTCGATCTCCAGCTTGAGAGAGGCCAGCTCGGTATCGAGACGGTCGGTCTTGATATCCATTTCATTCCAGACCTTCTGACGTTCCTGAAGCACGACCTGGCTCTTCTCCAGTTCCTTTTGCTTGTCCTTGAATTGCTCCTCGGTCACGACGGGCAGTTCAGAGATGATCTTGCGAACCACCTCCGTCATATTGAGGCTGGTCAGGATCAGCACGAGCAGGAGAATACCGACCACATTGGTCAGCGCATCCAGCAGGCTGTCCATGTTCATGTCTGTCTCTTCGCGGGCTCGGCGTGCCATGGGATAAGAATCGATTCAGGTGAAGGAAATCAGGAGGGGCTGGGAGCGGGTTCTTCCTCCGTTTGCGGCGGCTCCCAGGGTTCCATGAACTTGGCAAAGACGCTCAGATCCACTTTCCCGGTCCCGGGAATGGGCATCTTGGCGGCGTAAATGTCCCGGGAAGCGGTCTTGGAGAAGTCTGCCACGATGGCCTCCATG
>JBHIXE010000056.1:0-19349 GCA_041984905.1 Verrucomicrobiales bacterium
CTCCACCTGGTCAGACGGAAGCTTCGCCAGCATCCCCACCGGAATCAGAATGACGGGCTTGAGCCAACCCATGGTGATAGGGCCATCGACCCTTTGGCTCTCCAGAAGTGCTACCGGGCGGGAGATTCCCAGCCTGGATGTCAGCTGTCCCAGCTTGGCGATCCATTCCCTGTCTTCCACTCTGTAAGCGGTGCCGCGCAATTGGGATAGGCTCGCCCAGCCCAACGCGAGCCGGATCCAAAATAACAACGATCCCGCCATCCATAAACCCACCAACCAGGGACTCCCTGCGGAGATCATGCCCAGCAGGAGTTCTCCCCATCCTCCTTCGGCCTCTTTCCGGCCCAAAGCGTTGTTCGTAACCTCGGCACGGATCTCTGCTGCTGGCATTTGCTCCACCCGTCCCGGAGACCTATTCACCGCAGGATTCTCTAAGGCCGGCTCCTCCAGGTCTCCGGCCACTGGTTCGCTCGGCAATTGAGGGGCGACGATGGCCGTGGTTTCGACGGATCTCAACGGTGGTTCTGCCAGGATCACGGCACCGAGGAACAGGATTGGGAAGATGGACTGGCCAAGCGTGAAAACGCCATACCGCCACCGTGACGAGGAGCTGGCCTTGGCCAGAACCCACGCCGCAAGGCCAATGCCGGCGCCTCCTGCCAGCACCGTAACCAAGGCAATTCCCAACCTGACGACCAGATCGTTCATTTCCCCTTGTTCTTGTTCTTTCCTTCCTCTTCCAGCCGGTCAATCAATTCCCGCAACTCCTGAAGTTCTTGGGCAGACAGGCGAGAGTCGACCAAGGCATGCATGGCGAGATGTGCGGCACTCCCTTCAAAGAGCTTTCCCACCAGGTTGCTCACAAATTTGCTCTGGGTTTCCTCCCGGTCTTCGCTGGCCTGGTAGATGTGTGGCCGCCGAGAGTCATCCCGAGTGACCAGCTTCTTCTCCAACATGATCTGAAGAAACTTGAGGATCGTCGTATACCCGGAAGTTTCATTTAGAGCCAGATAGACTTCCCTTACAGTGCTGGGCCCTCGATCCCAAAGGACTCGGAGAATTTCCAGCTCGGCATCCGTAGGTTTTTCACTCTTCTTTCGCGCCATGTCAGCATCATGTCACGAAAGTATTCGTAAAACAAAGAATAAATTCGTAGTTTGGCGTCTTTTTGTTCGTTTTCGGCTTTTCAGTCTTCCTTGCGCTATCGCAAGCCTTCACCCTCTTCTTCATGTACCCTCTCCGCTCGCTCCTTGCCTTCTCCCTCGTCCTTGCCGCGCAAGGCCACGCTCAGGAAGAGATGTGGGAATACCTGGAGAATGACCATCTTCGCCTGGGGATCCTCCTCTCTCATGGGGGCGCGATTGGCTATCTCTCAAAGTCTGGCTCAGACTCCAACGTCATCAATCACTACGACCACGGTCGCCTCGTCCAACAATCGTACTATGGAGACCATGATGGATCCAAGTGGGCGGCGAAAGACTGGCGATACAACCCGGTGCAAGGCGGCAGCTATACCGGCACGGCAGCGCCGGTCACCGAACACACCCGGCTCAGCCCGGTCTCGTTCTACACCAAGACGACTCCCCGGCACTGGGCGAGTGGCGAATTGCTGGAGGAATGTGTCATGGAGCAGTGGATCGAATTGAAGGGCCCGATGGTCCAGTTGCGCTATCGCTTTCACTACAATGGGACCAAAGCTCACCAGCCGAGACATCAGGAAACTCCGGCAGTCTTTGTGGATCCGGAGTTGGCGACGCTGGTGACGTATGATGGAGACGCTCCCTGGTCTGGCGCCAGCCTCCAGAGGAAAACACCGGGTTGGCCCAACGAGTCCGCCCACCTGTCGGAGAACTGGGCCGCCTATGTCAACGCGGAGGGCTGGGGAGTTGGTATATTCGTCCCGGGCGTAACGGAGGCAACCTGCTATCGCTATGAGGGCGGCAGCGGATCCAATTGCTCGTATATTGCACCCCTGCGGACATTTGCCCTGGAGCCCGGCCTGGTCTTTGACTACAAGGCTTATCTAACCTTGGGGAGTGTGGAGGAAATCCGTCAACGGTTCTCCCAGACAAAGTGAGCCGGGCCTCCTCGGCGGAAGACCCGGCTCTTGTCCTCTATCCAAGTCAACGGGTTCAGGCCATGGCGGCGCTGTTCACCTTTTCAATGGCGATGTCGTTGAGCTTTTCGTCGGCATCCTTCTCTTCTTCGAGGGTCTTACCGAGTAGATCCGCGATGGAGGTGTGGCCGAGCATCTTGGCGTAGTATTTGGCCGTGCCGTAGCCGGCAATCTCGTAGTGTTCCACTCGCTGCGCACAAGCGATGAGACCGGCGTCTCTCACTTCTTCATCCGCATCTTCTTCGATCATCTCCTCGCCTTCCTCAATGAGGCCTTCCATAGCGTTGCACTTGGTATTGCCGGGGTTGATGCCCAACTCCTGGCAGATCTGCTTCAGTCTCTCGCGATGTTCCTTGGTCTCTTCCAAATGAGATTCGAAGGCCTTTTTCAACGTGCCGTTGTTTGCCGCCTGAGCCATGGATGGAAGGGCTTCCACCAATTGGGACTCAGCGGAGTAGAGGTCTTTGAGTTCGTGTTCAAACAGGTCTTGTAATGTCTTCATAGACTGTGGGTTGTGTGTTAGGAGGTTTAATCTCCCACCTGCCTATTCCAATCTCTTAGCGGTACGTTAATCCGCAGAAAAGGTGCCACGCCAAGGAACGAACATTTTCCCCGTTATCAGGCGGCTCGAACCCCTTGGGAGCTATCGGTATTACCTGTCCAAATGCACGGCGCCTTGCACAGTGCATCCGAAACGTCAGTCCTCGATACCGTTGTGAGAAGCCACGGCCTGTTCGCCGCGTAACGGGCGAAGCATGGGCATGAGCCAATTCTTGGGGCCTACTTGGCGCGGCATCGCCGCGAGGTCGACCTGGGGGTCGATCAGTTGATGATAAGGACGGCCATTCAGGGATACTTCCACGTAGGCATACACCGAGACTTTCTTGCCGGTGCGTGCTTCCTCCACTTCTCGCACCCGCTTGCAGGCCTGCAGGATCATATCCGGATGCCCTCCAAAGCGGTCTTCCTGAAAGCCGGTCATGATGGCATCGGGTTCCAGGAGCCGGCCTCGCCCGGTTTCCAGATCCTGCACCATGAAATGCGTCTTTGTATCCTTGCTGCGAAGCTTCATCCGCCAGGAGAAACGGTGCCCCTCTTCTGTCCAGGCGACGTTACCGGGAATGAAGTGATGCCGAAGCGGAATCAGGCACTGAGACAGAACCCAGAATCCCACGAAAGCAGCCACTGCGTACTGTCCGGCCCGCTTGGTCGGGAACTGTTGCAAGGTAGGCGTTCCCCAGCTGGGAAAACATCGCGCGGCCAAAATGCGGCGAGGCCAGTCTGGAGCCAGGAATGCTGTCGAAAGCGCGGTGCCAAGCACAGGAAACACGCCGATGGAGAAGAGCACCGAGTTGTTGAAGTGGAAGGCCACCACGCTAAGCAAGGCCCAGATGCGAGTGCGCTCGTATAGCAGCAGAAAGGGAATCGCCAGATCGAAGAGGATCCCGCCATAACTATAGAAATAGGCCGCGAACTCCGTGGTGAGGAAGGAACCAATCAGGGGATAATCTCCGCGGTCCGCCAGCCACATCCGCATCGGCTCTCCTTGGAGCCAGTCCCCATTCAGCTTGGCGATTCCTCCATAGAAATACACGATTCCGACCTGGGCGCAGATCAGCACCTTGGGCCAAGCAGGAATCCTCATCAGTGGTTTGCGCCGCTTGGAGAGCACGTCCAGAGACATCGCGCCATTGGCCGGCACGAAGATCATCAAAAAAGATACCAGGCAGATCAGGTAAAAGTGGTTCTGATACACCGCCTGCTCGGAGAAAAAGGCATAGGAGTATCCCAGACAAAAGACCGTAGCGCAGATGCGATACAGGAAGCCGAGGGTGATTCCGGCGGCCGCCAGTCCCAGCAACCCAAACAGCAGATACATCCCGTTCCCGTCCGGCACCACGATCCAGTCGAAGCCAGGATAGGTGAAGTGGAAATCCGGGTTCACCCAGTAGCGTTCGATGTAGCCATTCTTGAAGAAGCGGAAGACTTCCCAGAACATGATCAGCCCGAAGAACACCCGCAGCACCGCCAACCAGGCGATATCGATTTCGCGGAACAGAAGCCGCTGCCACCAGGAAGGCGCGAGAGACACAGGACGGGAAGGCTCAGGCATGGCAGGAATTTACTTCCAATATCCATAACTTCAATAAAGTATGGCGCTGGACTGCCCTCAATGTTGCGGTCGCGCCACACACACGATTGAGGTAACTTTGACCATGGACGAGATCACTCGTGGAGAAGCCCCATACGAGCCGCCTCTCATCAAGCTCCGCAAGATGGATCGATTGTTGCGGTCTTTGGAGGCAGTCGTTCCCAGGGATAGCCTCAAGCAATGGCTTGAAACGCCGAATGAGGGATTCGGAAACTCAACTCCTCTCCAGCTAATTGAGCGAGGAGAGGCTGACAGAATTTGGCGCATGCTTTACGAGGCCGAATCGGGCCAGATAGACTGATTTATTGCGCATTCTTTTGACTTCACCTTAGAGGATGCACCCAACTTTCCCTCGGTACCCTTAGCGACGCCTGGCTCACACCGCATCGGGATGACGACGAGTGATCGGCTCGCTCCATCAAGGCTTGGGCGGAAATCCGGGCGGCTTGGGAAGTCCGGGAGGTGGTTCCGGCAAATCAGGCAGTTTGCTGAGAATGTCGTTCAGCGCATCCAGAGAGATCGGCAGCGGAAGGTGCGCGTCTTCCTTGGGACCAGTCCAGGCAGGGTCCAGGCGCTCGATCTCGGGGATGAGCTTCTTGGCTTCGCCCACGACCTGACCATCCGCGGAATAGACGCGGGCCCACACCCCTCCAAAGCGTTCTTTGGAGCGATTGATATCCGATCCCGTGGATACCTGGTTGAAGGGGCCAATATTGATGGTGGTGAAGGTTTGCTTGGTTCGCATGGCATTGACGCCTTTGGTAACCGCCGTGACCCGCTTGCCCACGGGAATGGTTTCCACTGAGCTGCTGGAGGACACGGCCTCGACCTGGCTGGAAGCGGTCACGATGTAGATGACATAGGCCACGGTCAGGTTGGTCGCATCCACCTGGGACCGGTTGGTGATGTCCAGGTCGTAGTGTTTGTAGTTGGCCTTCTCCTCCGTCTCCAGGAGCAGCGGAACGTTCTTCGGCAGGCCGCCCTCTTCCGGCTCGTCAAAGGCGCCCGAAGACCCGATCCCCTCACGTTCCCAGATCTGGATACTGAGATTCGGAGTCTCCGGAGGATTGGCCTGCCAGGCTTTCACATAGAGCTGATCCTTTGTGGATAACTTGGCGATGGGCCATTGGGCTATGCGTCCATTCTTGGAGAGCACCACATTGTCGCCGCGCACTCCGACGAGTTCAGCATCAACGGTCCGGCCCTGGTCGTCCGTGAAGACCCGGCCGAAGGCCTGAGAAGTCACCAAGGCCCCGCAGATGCAGATGAGCAGGAAGAGTCCGGTTGTTTTCATGGTTATTTTGAAGCCTTACAAAGCGCCGGAACGATGTCGAGTCTTCCGAAACATTTCATTCCCGAGTGACAAGGCTCCGGGATTGCTCTTCCATTTTGCACCATGAGAAGCCCCCTCTCGTTCCTACCCGTCGTCCTGGCGCTCGCCGCCGTTCTCACCCCGGTCCTCCATGCCGCTCAGCCCAACTTCGTCTTCATCATGACGGATGACCAGGGCTACTGGGACACAGGCGCTACCGGGAATCCCCACATCGACACGCCCCATATGGATAGCCTGGCAAAGGAGGGCACCCAGTTTCATCGCTACTACGCGGCACCGGTCTGCGCTCCGACCCGAGCCGGAGTGATGACGGGCCGCTACTACCTGCGCACCGGTCTCTACAACACCCGCTTCGGCGGCGATTCCCTCGGCAAGGATGAAACCACCGTGGCGCAGCTGCTCAAGAAGGCGGGCTATCGCACTGGGCTCTTCGGCAAATGGCACCTGGGCAAATATCCCGGGTATCAGCCCCAGGAACGAGGGTTCGACGAGTTCTTCGGCCACTATCATGGCCATATCGAGCGCTACGAATTCCCGGACCAGGTGGTCCACAACGGCAAGCCGGTCGAAGCCCGTGGCTATGTGAGCGATCTGTTCACGGACGCGGCCATGGATTTCATCGAAGCCACGGAGAAGGCCAGCGACGCTCCCTTCTTCTGTGCGCTGATGTTCAACGCGCCGCACACCCCTTTGCTCCTCGATACATCCCATGCCTTCGAGGACCGTGGATTCGCCCTGGTGGAGAAGTATCTGGAGCGGGGTCTTCCCCTCGATCAAGCCAAGCTCTACGCCATGGTGGAACGGGTCGACCAGAACATCGGCCGACTCCTCGACAAGCTCGATGAGTTGGGCCTGAGCGAGGATACGCTGGTCATCTTCACCAGTGACAACGGCGGCACCAGCAAGTTCTGGAAAGGCGACATGAAGGGCAACAAGGCCAGCCCTCATGAGGGCGGTGTGCGGGCTCCATTCTTTGCCCGCTGGCCCGGAGTCGTCCCGGCAGGCGGCGTGGTGGAAGGTCAGGTCTCCCACGTGGATATTCTCCCTACCCTTTGTGAACTGGCAGGAGCGGAAGTGCCGAAAGACATTGTGCTGGATGGCATCAGCATGGTGCCCCTCTTGAAGGCGGGAAAAGGCGATACTCACCACGAGTATGTCTACCACACCTGGGACCGCTACTTTCCGAATCCCGACAAGAGGTGGAGCATCAGCGACCAACGCTGGAAATTATCCGGCTTGTTTGGCGAAAACGCTGAGCCTGATCCCGCGCAATGGAAGCTCTACGATTTGCAAGCGGATCCCGGCGAACAGAAGGATCTCTCCAACAAGTTCCCGGAAACCGTCAGCCGCTTGCGGGAAGAGTTCGTGCGTTGGTTCGACGATGTCACCGCGGGCGTGACCTATGCCCCGATCGCCATTCCGGTTGGGCACGCTGGCGAAACGGAAGTGGAACTCCAACCCAGCTGGGCGGCTTGGGAGGGTGAGAACGTCCAATACACCTTCAATGGTTATGACTGGGACACCATCGATGCCTGGAAGATGCCGGGCGAAAAGGCGACCTGGAAGCTGGATGTCGCGACTCCGGGTCGCTATGCCGTGACCCTCAATTATGGTTGCCGCCCCCTGGACGCCGGTGGCGTGCTGCGGGTCTCCACTTCCAGAGGCGCGTCTCTGGAACACCAGGTCCAGGCGACCACGACCGCGGAACAGTTCGAGGATTTCTCAGGAGGCGAACTCACGCTCGAAGCCGGCGAGTCCACCGTGACCGCGGAAGTCGTTTCCACGGAAGGCAACGAGCTGATGCGGCTCAGGGCGATTCACCTGAAGCTCCTGGACTAAAGCCTTCTAAGTAGATGCGTGTGCGCAAGAGAAGCTTCGCAAACAGTGAGCGCTATGATATCCATTCTCCAGGCCGGAGGCCTACAAGTTCGGTAGCCGGTGGTAAGCGAGGGCATCGAGCGGCACCACCGGAAAGAGATAAATATCGACGGTCCCCAGCGGGGCCCTGGAAAGCGTCGTGAACACAAAGCCCTCTCCCTTTCTGGGAGCTTCCTAGAACCCCATTTGGGGTTCGTCCTGCCTACCTGGGTTCCGGTGGTGTCGCTCGTGCCTCGCTCTACCACCGGCTACCGAACTTGTAGGCCTCCGGCCTGGAGAATGGTTCCATCCGGCATGTCCTCCGCGCTCCCATCCATGGGCACATCTCCTCCTAAAATGCTCTAGGCCGCCCTACGCACATAGCGACGAATCTCAAACTCGTCGTGGCGCTCCACGACCTCGGCTAGATCGAAGGCGTGCTCGAAGGTGGGGAAATACGCGTCCCCATCGACCGCTTCAAAGATGTAGCTCACGTAAATCTCGCTGCAGCGATCCAGCATGAGCGCATAGACCTGGCTGCCGCCAATCACCCACACGTCCGTCTCCAGATTCATCTCGTCCAGCTCAAAGGCGGAACGGATCAAGTCCACCCCTTCCGGCGCCACGGTCAGCCCTTGGGAGACCACGATGTTCCGCCGGTTGGGCAAGGGCTTGCCAATGGAGTCGTAGGTCTTGCGGCCCATCACGATGGCGTTGCCCGTGGTCATCTTCTTGAAGAACTTGAGGTCCTCGGGCAGGCGCCAGGGAAGCTCTCCGTTCCGTCCGATGACGCGGTTGGATGCCATCGCCACGATGGCGCGGTAAGTGGGCTGGAAGTCTGGAGAAGCCATCAGACAGCGATTGGAGCTTTGATCGTGGGATAAGGATCGTAGTCCCGCAATTCGAAGTCTTCGTAGGTGAATCCGTCAATGCGTTCGACCTTGGGATTGACCCACATGGTCGGCAACTTTCTGGGTTCACGCGTCAACTGCAGTTGCGCCTGTTCCAGGTGATTCTTGTAGAGGTGCAGATCGCCAAAGGTATGGACGAAGTCGCCCGGCTTGAGACCACAGATCTGAGCCACCATCAAAGTCAGCAGCGAATAGGAGGCGATATTGAAAGGCACGCCCAGGAACAGGTCCGCACTGCGCTGGTAGAGTTGGCAGGACAGTTCGCCATCCGCGACATAGAATTGGAAGAGCACGTGACAAGGCGGCAAGGCCATGTGAGGCACATCCACCGGATTCCAGGCGCTTACGATGTGCCTGCGGCTATCCGGCTTGGTGCGAATCTGCTCGATCACCTGCTCGATCTGATCGATCGGCGCCGCGTCCGGCCCACCCTGCCAGCGGCGCCATTGCTTGCCGTAGACGGGTCCCAGATCCCCCTGTTCGTCGGCCCATTCGTCCCAGATGGTGACCTTGTTCTCCTGGAGATACTTGACGTTGGTATCGCCGCGCAGAAACCAGAGCAGCTCGTGAATGATGGAGCGCAGATGAAGCTTCTTGGTGGTCAGCACGGGAAAGCTGGTGCGCAGATCAAAGCGCGCCTGAGCTCCAAACACGCTCAAGGTGCCGACGCCGGTCCGGTCGTCCCGTGATTTGCCCTCTTCCAGCACAAGGCGGAGAAGCCGATGGTACTCCTGCATGGGCGAATCCTAACCTGAGTTCGAATCTGCCGCAACATGACTGGCGGCCGCTTCCTCACAAGCATCGCAACAGAATCGGCCCAGCGACTCTTCGCAGGACTCGCAGAGAAAGAACTGCTGGTTGCAGTCCGGCCACCCACAGTTGCGATAGCGGGGGCTGGGCTCGCCGCACTTGGAACACTGGCTGATGATCTTGTGGGTGTCCGTGTGATTGACTTCCACGGCAATCCTTTGATCGAACACATAGCAGAGCCCCTCAAAGTCCTTGCCCTGCGTCTTGGGGTCCTTGCCGTAGGTCACGATGCCCCCTTCCAACTGGCTCACATCCTGGAAGCCTTCCTGAATGAGGAAGCCGGACAACTTCTCGCAGCGAATCCCACCCGTGCAGTAGGTGAGCACCTTGCGCTCCTTGAGATCGGCCATGTTTTCCCGAATCCACTTGGGAAAATCCCGAAAGTTGCCCACTTCCGGACAGATGGCGCCCGCAAATTTGCCAAGGGCGGATTCGTAGTCGTTCCGGCCATCCAGAATGATCACCCCTTCTTCCTGCATTGCTTCCAACCATTCTTCCGGGGTGAGCCGTTTCCCAGTGACCTGAGCAGGATCAATGTCCTCCGCGTCGTCCAGTCCCAGGGTCACGATTTCGGGACGGAATTTCACGGAGAGCCTCCGGAAAGCGTGCTCATCGGCCGGGTCCACCTTGAACTCAATCCCGCGGGTGCGCTCATCCTCTTGCAGGGATTCCATGTAGCGTTCCGTCTGGGGCGTCAGTCCGGACACAGTCCCGTTGATCCCTTCTGCCCCTATCAAGACGCGGCCGTACAATCCCAGTTCCTGGCAAAAGGCCAGATGTTCCTTTACATAGGTTTCAGGATCCGGAATCGGCGTGTAACGATAGTAGAGAAGAACCTGGTAGGCGGACATGACTCGAAGTGAGCGCGTAATTTAGGCCGGGAACCGCCCAATACCAAGGTGATTGTCCTTGGACCTTGAATCCCGCTTCGACGAGGGCTAGAGTTTTGACTAACGGCACCTGCTGTAAAATTCCCCTCAAGACCCAACTTTATGAAGTATTCTGGCGGACTTCTGGCCCTCATCTTTGTCTCACTGACCCTGACCTCCTGCAGTGACGGAAATCGACCTAAGATGCCGGATGTCAGCATGCCGGACATCTCCATTCCCAGTTTTGGGAAAAGTAAGAAGGCGGAGGCCACGGTCGACTTCCACTCCGACGTGAAGCCGATCCTGGAGAACAAGTGCCTGGCTTGTCACAACTCCAAAGTCGCGAAGCGCGGGCTGAACCTCGAAAACCGGGAAGTCGCCAACAAGTCCTGGCGAGGTGGGGCCGTAGTGATTCCGGAAAAACCGGAACAGAGCATGCTCTACCAGATCTCGATGCTGGCGACGGGTGAATACAATCCCCACAAACTGACCTACGAAGAGCGGAAGATCATCTACGCCTGGATCGACGAAGGCGCTCATTGGCCAGCCGGCACCCTCAGCGCCCCCTCTTCTTCCCGGAGCTCCGGCGAGTCGGCCCCCATTTTTGGAGGCGGCGGCGCGGAAGAGGCCGAGGTCAGCGTGGAGCCCTGATCCCGGGTCTTCCTCCAGGACCGTGGTGACGACGGGGGTCTGATTTTCACCAAACAATGTCCTGTCCGCACAAGACGGAAGAGCGATAGGATGGGAGGCTGAAGTGCGCTTCCTACTATGAAACCCTTCCTTCTTCTCCTTCTCTGGTCTTGCTGTCTCCCGAGCTGGCTGACGGCTGCTGAAAAGCCCAATATTCTTCTCTTTGTGGCCGATGACCTGGGCTACGGAGAGCTGGGCTGCCAGGGCAATTCCGAGATCCCGACGCCTCACATCGATTCGATCGCCAATGGTGGGGTTCGCTTCACCAATGGCTACGTTACCGCGGCCTATTGCAGTGCTTCGCGCGCCGGACTTATGACGGGCCGTTACCAGACCCGCTTCGGTTATGAGTTCAACCCCGTGGGGCATTTCAATGAGGACCCCACCTTCGGTTTGCCCATGGAGGAAACGACCCTCCCGGAGTATCTGCTGGAGGCTGGCTATGTCTCCGCCCTGATTGGCAAATGGCACCTGGGCGGCACCGCCAAGTTCCACCCCTTCCGGCATGGGTTCGATGAGTTCTACGGCTTTCTCCACGAAGGCCACTATTTCGTGCCGCCTCCGTATGATGGGGTCACGACCATGCTGCGGCGCAGTGTGTTGCCGGGAGGCGGTGAAGGGCGTTGGACCTCAAAGGACGGAAAGACCATTTACACCACTCACATGGGCCATACGGAGCCGGACTACGACGCCAACAATCCCATCTACCGAGGCGGTCAACCCTTCGAGGAAACCCAAAACCTCACTGACGCCATCACTCGCGAAGCCAGCAATTTCATCGAGCGCAATCAGGATCGCCCCTTCTTCCTCTATGTTCCCTTCAATGCGGTGCACAGCCCGCTCCAGGGTGCGGACGAATACATGGAAAAGTTCGCGGACATCAAGGATGTGCAGCGTCGCATCTTCGCCGCCATGCTCGCGCAGATGGATGACGCCGTCGGGAGCGTTCTCGACACCTTGAGCAAGGCCGGGCTCGAGGAAAACACCCTGGTGATCTTCCTGAGCGACAACGGAGGGCCGACCCGGGAACTCACCTCGTCCAATGGTCCGCTGCGGAGTGAAAAAGGAAACGTCTATGAAGGCGGGATTCGCGTGCCCTTCATGATGCAGTGGAAAGGAACCCTTCCCGTGGGAGAGGTCTACTCCCAGCCTGTGATCTCCCTGGATATCTATGCCACGGCTGCGGCGATTGCCGGGAAACCGGTGCCGCAAGGAAAGATTGACGGGGTGAACCTGATGCCTGTTCTGCTGGGCGAAACCGATGATCGCCCTCACGAAACGCTCTTCTGGCGGATGGGACGACGGACCGCGCTGCGCAGTGGCGATTGGAAGCTGGTGAAGAATCCAGGACGGGGAAACCCGGGTGACTGGGAACTCTACGACCTTCAGAACGATATCGGAGAGGCCGATGATCGCGCCAAAGAGAATCCTGAGAAGCTGCAGCAACTCTTGGATCAGTGGGAGACGCTCAATGCCGAGATGAAGGAGCCGATCTGGTCCCCCAGATAGCCCCCACAGAGTTTTTCGTCCTCCAGGTGCAACTTCCGGGGAAGGATTGGGTTGGAGCTCTGGATCTCGGCACCTCTGCCGGGAACCCGTTCCGTTTCTACTCAACTCAACATGAAAAAACCTTCAATCCTCTCGCTCTCCGCCCTCGTATTGGGCGCGCTGACCCTCTCCCTCCACGCCGATGAACCCATGTTGGCGGTTCCCGGAAAAGTGATTTATGAAAACGATCTGTCCGCTACTCCCGGCAAGGAGTGGAAAGCCGCCAAAGGCAAATGGGAAGCCAAGGACGGCGCCCTGGTGGGTTCCGAATTGGAAGCTGATCATCACGGCGCCGTGATTCGGCTGACGGATCAGTTCACCGACTTTGTGATCGATGCCGAATTCAAATTTGAAGGCGCCAAGACCACCAGCCTGACGATCAATGCGCTGAAGGATCACATGGCCCGGATTCTCATCACCCCCAACCGGGTGGTCGTTCGCCGGGATGACAACGACCACGAAGGCCCGGATAAAGCCGTGACCTTTGCGATCTTCAAGGCCGATTTCCAACCCGGCACCTGGCACAAGATTCACCTGGAAATGGTGGGCGATACCATGCTGGGACAGGTTGATGACCAAGTTGCCTGGGGCAGCGATCCGCTTTTCTCCACCCCTAAGGCGAATCCCGGATTCACCGCCGCGGGCCAGTCGATTGCGCTGCGCAACTTCACGATCCGCGAAGCGACCCTCAATCCGGAATGGGACAGCGTGAAGGCCACCCTGCCGAAGCCCGGCGAAGTGATGGCTGCGGTTCCAACCGCTAAGGGCAAGAAGAAGCCCGAGTAACGCATTTTTCTCCCTTGCTGATTTCGCCCGGGTGAAGCCTGTTCTGGTTTCACTCGGGCTTTTTCTTTCTTTGGGGACGATCCTCCAAAGCCCGTCTCCTCTGCAATCAAGGCTTGCTTTGTTGGTTAGATGAAGCATGGTCGCCGCCTCATTGATCCCATTCCTGGCGGAGGAATCTTTGAGCGAACTGCTGAATCCACAGAGCTGGCGAGCTCTGGAGGCTGAGGTTCAAGGTGCTCCCCCGGCATTTCCCCGCCGCTCTGACGGCGCACGCTGCCGGCTCTCTGGTGTACTGCCTCGGCGAGCCTATCCCATCACTGGGTCCCAGGACATGTTCAGCAAGGATTTATCGACACAATGGTTTTCGAATGTGCGGGGAGATCTCCTCGCGGGTCTCGTCGTCGCTCTGGCCCTCATCCCGGAAGCGATCGCCTTCTCAATCATCGCAGGTGTGGATCCCAAGGTGGGGCTCTATGCGTCTTTCTGTATCGCGGTGCTCACGGCCATTTTTGGCGGCCGGCCCGGAATGATCTCGGCAGCAACGGCAGCCACCGCCCTGCTCATGGTGAACCTGGTGAAGGAACATGGACTTGAGTATCTCCTGGCCGCCACGGTCCTGACCGGTGTCATCCAATTCATCGCCGGCACCATTAAGATTGGCAGCATCATGCGCTTTGTCTCCCGGTCCGTCATGACGGGGTTCGTCAATGCCCTGGCCATCCTCATCTTCATGGCCCAATTGCCTGAGTTCCATGGCGCGGGACCCATCGTCTATCTCATGGTCGCCGTGGGGTTGGCGATCATCTATCTCCTGCCAAGGCTCACCAAAGTGGTCCCGTCTCCCCTCATCGCGATCATCGTGCTGACCATCGTATCCATCGTCTGGAAACTGGATGTCCGCACCGTGGGAGACCTGGGCGAGTTGCCGTCCTCCATCCCATTCTTTCACTGGCCTCAAGTGCCGCTGAATCTCTCCACCTTCATGATCATCCTGCCTTACTCGCTGGCGATCGCCGCGGTCGGGCTTCTGGAGTCCCTCATGACCGCCCAGATTGTCGATGATCTCACGGACACGCCGAGCGAGAAGGACCGGGAGTGCAAGGCCCAGGGCATCGCGAACTTTGTCTCTGGTTTCTTTGGGGGCATGGCGGGCTGCGCCATGATCGGTCAGTCCGTCATCAACGTGAAATCCGGAGGTCGAGGCCGACTCTCCAGTCTCTGCGCCGGTGTGTTTCTGCTGATCCTCATCGTGGCCGGTGGCGACCTGGTCCGTCAGATCCCGATGCCCGCCCTGGTCTCGGTCATGATCATGGTCTCGATCGGGACCTTTTCCTGGTCGTCCTTTGCCAATCTGCGAGTCCATCCCAAAAGCACGAGCATTGTCATGATCACCACGGTTGTGGTCGTCGTCTGGACTCACAACCTGGCGCTTGGCGTCGGAATCGGCGTGCTTCTGAGCGCCCTCTCCTTCGCGCGGAAAGTTGCCCAGGTGATCCGCGTCCGTTCCGTCTATGACGAAGACAGCGATACCCGGACCTACACCGTTCAGGGGCAGATCTTCTTCGCGTCCTCTCCGGAATTTCTCGCCGCGTTCGACTTCAAGGAAGCCCTGACCCATGTGCGCATTGATGTGAGTCATGCCCACTTTTGGGACTTAACTTCCGTGGGTGCGCTCGATAAGGTGGTGCTCAAATTCCGGCGGGAAGGTGCCGAAGTGGAGATCATCGGCCTGAACGAAGCCAGCGCCACCATCGTGGATCGGCTGGCACTGCACGACAAACCGGACGCCCTCGAGCGGATGCTGGAACACTAACCCCCCACCTCACGACTCATGTCATCGATTCTCGCCTGCACGGACGGCTCCATTTACGCCACCAGCGTTTATCAACACGCCGGCTGGGCCGCCCAGACTCTCTCCGCTCGAATCGAGGTGCTTCACGTGCTGGAACACCATCGCGAACGCGCTCCGGCCATCGATCTCAGTGGCAGCATCGGGATTGAAGCACGCGATCATCTCAACGAAGAGCTCACCAAACTGGAAGAGGCGCAAAGCCGGGTGCAGCTGCTCAAGGGCAAATCCATTCTCGAAGACGCCAGACGGCAACTCACCGCACAAGGTCTTGATGCGGAGCGTGTGCATACGACCCAGCGGCACGGCACCCTTGTCGAGACGCTCTCCGAGATGGAACCGGACTTTGATCTCGTGGTACTCGGCAAGCGGGGCGAGCACGCCGACTTTGATAAGGGACACCTGGGCGGCAATCTCGAGCGCGTCGTCCGTACGGCGACCCGGCCCATTCTTGTCGCGGCTCGCAAGTTCAGCCCCATCGAGCGTTTCCTGATCGCCTACGACGGTAGTCCCAGTGTGATCCAGGCCCTGGAGTTCGTGATGCAGAGCCCTCTCCTGAAGGGTGTCGCCTGCCATATCCTGCGGGCGGGCCATCTTGATGACCAAGCCAGGTATTACCTGGAAGAGGCCGCCAACAAATTGAGAGGCGCCGGCTACGAGGTCACCTCTCACGCCATCAGTGGCCAACCGGAGACCGTCATCGCGAACGTTCTCCAGAAAGAGGACGCCCAGCTCCTGGTGATGGGAGCCTATGGCCATTCGCCGATCCGCCACCTCATCCTCGGCAGCGCCACCACCACCATGGTGCGCACCTGCCAGGTGCCGGTTCTGATGTTCCGTTAGGGAGCAGCCGGATTGGTGTCTTTCAGAAAACGCTCCTTGATGAAGGCCACGGCCCGGTCGGCGTCCTTGCCGCCAGCCACGTTGTGGAATCCTTCCGGAATCACCACCAGTTCGGCAGTCACTCCCGCTTCCTTGAGCTTGTTTTGCAACGCCTGGGAATGCTGGATCGGAACCACGTCATCCGCATCGCCATGCACCATGAGAACGGGCGGATCATCTGCACTTACAAAGGTCACCGGCGAGACATCCGCCTTCAGTTCCGCACTCATCTCCGCTGCCGGAGTGCCTGGTTCGTAACCCAGCAACTGACGGTAGGCGGGGTGCTTGTGCTCGATATCGCTCAGCAAGCCCCAGTCCGTCGGTCCCGCGAACCCAATCGCCAGGGCCACCCGTGAAGATTCACGAGCCACGGGATCCTCTGCCTCTGGTTGGGCCGCGTCATCGTGCATGCCCAGCCACAGCGAGAGGTGCGCACCCGCCGAGCCGCCCGTAGTGCCGATCCGGCTGGGATCCAGGTTCCATTCCTTGGCCTTGCTCCGCACAAACTGGATCGCGCGCTGGCAGTCCTGGACCTGGGCCGGATGCGTCTTCACATCGGTGAAGCGATACTCCACGGAGATCACCGAGAGCCATCCATCCTGCACAGCCTGAGCCAGGAAACGAGGAATGGAGTCCTTGGATCCCTTACTCCATCCACCCCCATGAATGTGCACCATGACCGGCATGGGAGTGTCCGATTCCACCAGGTAGGCGTCCAGCACTTGAGCCGGATCTTCGTTGGCATAGGCCACATCCCTGTGGGTGGGCTGGAGCCCTTTTGGTTGAGCGTTCTGCGCGTGCAGAGATGCGCTCAGTAAAACAACGCAGAGCAAAGTGAAGGTTACCCGATTCATGGGAACAAATGGTCGGCGATTCTCGCAGGTCAGGTCAACTCGGAAGGTGCTCTCCACCTGGGAGAACCATTTCTACTCTCGACCAATCCCCTCGGCACTCTTACGCTCCATCCATCACTCCATTTCCCATGAAAACTGCCCTCTTCGCTGCTCTGGTCGCCACCTTCACCTCCACCCTTTGGGCGGAGATCCCGGAAGGCTTCCTCCCTGCCGAGGAAAGCGTTTCTCCCTCCGGCCGATTTGCCGTGATTGCGCCGGACTTCGAGCATGGCTCAGAGACGAACGCCAATACCCTTGTGGAGCTGGAATCCGGGGCCGAAATCTATCGCATCAAGGGCACGACCGGGTATCAGCAGATGAATCATGGCGGGCTCTATGGAGCCTGGACGCCTGACGAAAATTACCTGCTCTGGACCGTGGATGGAAAATGGTTCCCGCGCGCCCTGACTCTGATTCAGACGCCAATTAACGGAAAGAAGGCACGGCAGCTCGATCTCCTCAGCCTCTGCCAGAAGGAGATGCTCAAGCGTACCCGGAAAGCTTATCCCAAGGAATACAAGGCCACCAAGAACGCCGGAGGGATGGGGTCGGCTTATCCGGACGGGTTCACCATCATGTTTGATTACGACCCTCGGCAGGTCCTCTCCTTTCCGCTGGTGATCCAGCTGGAGCTTACGAACGATCCCAAGCTGTTGGCCGACGTGAATCCGGAGTTCGCAGCCCGGCTCCTCCAAGGCAAGATGACCGCCACCGTGTCTCCCGAGTTGAAGGTGTCTTTCTCGAACTTCGAATTGCAGGGACCTTAGCCTCTCTACCGCGCGGTCAGGACGCCGGTCAGGATTTCGGCGATTGCCCCGCCCTTCAAGGCACCCAGCGGGACGTTGACATTGCAGCGGGACATTTGCCAACCTGCCCCCATGCAATCCCCCGTCTCTACTGCAACCACACGGCGCCGCTTCCTCCAGACCGCGACCGCTTCCACCATTTCCGCGCCCTTTATCCTGCGCGGCCAGGGCTCTCCCAATGCCAAGCTTCAGCACGCCAGTTTCGGTTCGAATGGCATGGCCTTTGGCGATCTCTCCCAACTGGCTTCCCATCCAGACGTGGAACTGGTGGCTGTCGCGGAAGTGGATCTGCTCCGGACGGACAAGCTGAAAGCCAAGTTCCCGAATTGTCGGATCTATCAGGATTGGCGGGAGCTTCTCGATCAGGAAGGCGACAAGGTGGATTGCTGCAACGTCTCCACGCCGGACCACATGCATGCGCCCATCGCGATGCGGGCTCTGCAAATGGGCAAACACGTCTACTGCCAGAAGCCGCTGACACATGACGTCTACGAATCCCGTCAACTTCGCCTCGCAGCGAGCAAGGCAGGCATCGTGAGCCAGATGGGCACCCAACTCGCCTCTTCGACTCCCGACATGACGGTGGAAGCCTGGATTGGCGCGGGAGCGATCGGCGCCGTCACCGAAGTGCACACCTTCTCGCACAAGACCTGGGGCGATCCTGAGCCGCTGCCGGATCGCAAGGATCCCATACCGGATTCGCTGAACTGGGATTTGTGGAATGGAGTCGTCAGTCCGCCGGTTGCCTACCTGGAGAAATACTATCACCCAGGCCAATGGCGCAAGCGTCTCGCCTTCGGCACGGGCACCCTGGGGGATATGGGTTGCCACATGTACAACGGCTGGTTTCGCGCTCTGCGTCTCGACGCTCCCACTTCCATTCGTTCGACGGGCCCCGCCCCCAATGCCAGCAACTGGGCTGTCGATGGCGAGATCCACTACGTCTTCCCAGGCAACGAACTCAGCGACGGCAAGCCAATCCAGGTGACCTGGTACGACGGCGCCAACCGGCCTCCCCAGAAGCTGGTCGATCTGCTAGGCGAGACATTCCCCAAGCAAGGGAGCGTCTATGTGGGCTCGGAGGGTTACCTGGTCCATCCTCATGGCGGAACCCTGCAATTGCTCCCCGCCGACAAGTTCGCCAACCACGGACACGCCACGATCGAGGGTTCCTCGACGGATCACTGGAAGGAATTCATCGACGCGATTCTCGACCGGACCAGCGGCCAGCCTCCCAAGAGCAACTTCGACTTTGCCGGTCCCATGACGGAGTCTGTGCTCCTGGGAAATATTGCCGCCTTCTATCCAGGAGAAACCTTGGAGTGGAACGCCGCCGACATGACCTTCTCCAACAAACCGGAAGCCGACAAGCACCTGCGTCGCACCTACCGGAAAGGTTGGGGAGTCGATGGGCTGGGGTGAACCAGCCAATTCACCGGCGAATGAGATTGCACTGGTTTGGCCCTTCATGTAGCTCGAAATAACTCTAGTTTTTTCTGTGTCTGATTCCGCCTCCACTCCGCCCACAGACAAGCGGCCTCTCGTTCTTCTGATTCATGGTACATTCAGCGCGAATCCCGACCATTCGGGTAGCGAGTGGTGGCAGGCGGATAGCACCACCTATGGGGATCTCAAGGCTCTCCTTCCCGATGACTATGAGATAGCGAGTGAGGAACAGGTCTTCCACTGGACCGGGCACAACACCGAAAGAGCCCGGCACAAAGCCAGTCGTGAACTCTTAGAGAGACTCATCAAGCTGGAAGAAGAAGGACGGGACTATCACCTGATTGGGCACAGCCATGGTGGTTCGGTTGTCTGGAACGCGCTGCAGGCAGCTGTCCTTAAGA
>JBHIXE010000057.1:0-253 GCA_041984905.1 Verrucomicrobiales bacterium
CAGCAAACCGCTCTACTGGCATTTCAATCGTGCCAACAGCGAGATCAAGGTCGCGATTCGTCAGGGCGACTGGAAACTGGCGGCTCGATTGACGGGTCCTCAGATCGATCGTGGCGCAGACATCACCAAAGAGCAGATGGAGGTCTACAAGGCTGCAGAGTTGACGGGGTTTGAGCTCTACAACCTCAATGCAGACACGGATGAGAGTGAAGAGCTCTCGAATCAGGAGCCGGAACGCTTCGCCCAGATGAAG
>JBHIXE010000057.1:263-19007 GCA_041984905.1 Verrucomicrobiales bacterium
ATAGCTAAGGCGTGATCAGCGAGCGTCCTCTCCTCCTCGGCCGGAGTGGACCTTCCTGCGTTACGAAGGCCAGCGGATCGAGTGGCCAGAATACTGGCTGGAGAAGCGGAACCGAAAGTGAACAGTATAGTCGATCTCCGATGGATTTGCCCACGGCCAAACGAGAGTATGAGACTCTGAGGAAACTGGACGAAACCAGTGATCCGACCGAAAGAAGGAGACGGGGGATAAGACTTGAAGAAATAATCTCAAGCATACTTGAGGCTTCAAATCTGGAACCACGCATCCGATTCCGTCCTCTCGGAGAGGAGCTCGACGGCTCTTTTGTTCTGGGAGATCGCCATTTCCTCGTAGAGGCGAAATGGCACTCGCGTCCGTTGCCAGCGTCCCAAGTCTACGCGTTCAAGGGAAAGGTCGATGGAAAGCTTGCTGGCACATTGGGAGTCTTCATTTCTCTTTCCGGATATGGGGAGGACGCGGTGGATGCACTTAGCAGAGGCAAAGTCCTCAATGTGATCTTGTTTGACCGGGATGACTTCGAGGCCGCTCTGGATCATAGCTTTCGGAAAGTCTTGCTGGTGAAACTTCGAAAAGCTGCCGAAGAAGGAACCATTTTCTACCCATATGCTTCTGAATCAGCATTCACGGGCCGACCGGGGGACGTGATCGCCCGCCACAGGATCCCGACAGAAGATATCGCCAACTTCTCTGACCATGACGATTTGCTGATCATCACTGAAGGAGCCAAGGATGCTATTCTTCTGGAAGCATTTGCGAAACATATCCTGAAGGAAAGAGGACTCGATCGAAGTGTTTCCGTAATTCCAGCCAATGGGAAAGCCGCAATTCCAATGATCGCGAACGCACTGAGCAATCTACGAGACTCAAGAGCTCGAATCGTTCTGGTAGCTGACTCAGACGAAAACCAAGAGGCAACACTCCAATTGATCGGGTCAAGTCTGACAGGGACAAATTGCGAGGTTATTGTGGTCGATCCCAATGTTATGGCTTGGAATCCTGAGTCCCCCGATGAGGAAGCGCTGAAAGCCCAAGCTGAATCTTTACAGCAATCAGATCTGGCCTTCGCGCAATTCAGCAGAACCGTGACGGGATCTGCCACTTCTTCTGAGAGTGTTGACCAAAGAGAGCCCTCCGATTAGTATCTTCGAGATGTCAGAGATTCTCAGCACCAAGAAACTTGAGCTGAAGCACCCTACCGGCCGCGTTCTTTTTGTTTCAGAACACGACGACGGAAATTTCTATGCAACTCTGGTGATCCAAGAACTCAGCGGTGATCGTGAACGTTCGTTTAATCACAAAAACTTCGTTGCCCAGAACGAAGAAGAGGTAAAGAGACAAGCCCTGGAGTGGATCCAGCAATCTACTGGAACTGCGGCAGAGATCCTTGAGACCGCGAATGTGTAGGTAGCGATGGCTACATCATCGGCTTGTAAAGCCCAGCCCGCTGCAGGAGCTGGCGGCTGACGCGCAGAGTACTGTGACCGGCGTGAATTCCTGCCCAGCGGGCCAGATTGATGGGCCCCATGGGAAAGAGGTAACAGGACTCGACCTTCATTTCCTGGTGCTCGGCATGCCAGAGGAAGGCGCGGTCCTCACCACTGGGAAACCCCAGAGTGCGGATGTCATCCTTCCGATCAAGCCAGTCGACCAGCTTGAGCAACACCCAATCCCGCAGCCGGTATTTCTCCAACCCTTCGCGGGCGACATTGAGCAGGCTTTGGAAATGTTCCGTGCCGCTCACCCCAACTTCCGCGGAAAGCAGTCTGCCGTGGTCATCGCGGAGGGTCGCGAGACGAAGCCCGGAATCTTCTGACTTGGCGAGATCGAGCAGGAAGGCTCGCTTGCGCTTGTCTTTGCGGGAACCAAATCCCGTGGAACCTTCGCGGTCACAGAGATCGAGGATCTCGCGAACCAGGTCCGGGCTGCCTGCTTCCGGTCGTTCACAGGCGAAACGAGCCTGATCATAGTCTCTCGCCAGGCGGCGGAATGCCCTTCTTAGAGTCTCGCGTTCTTCCAGAGGCAGAGGCCCATAGAGGTCTTCCGGAGACTCCGGCATGCGATAGTAGGCCAGCGGCTCGCTGCTATGAAAATGCAAATTGTCCTGCCCGTATGCGTCATCTCTTTCCAACGCAGACTCGATCCAGCTTCCTGCCAAAAGGTGCCGGAACTCCAGGTGACAATGCCGCTGGCGCATCCACTCCATGATGGATTCCAGGGCAAAGCCCACCGTTTCCACCGTTGCCGCGATCGCGTCCTGATGGTCACAGATGCTATCGCCCGCCAGCCTGTAGGCACTCCCCTTTCGGTAGAGAGGCAGAATCACGATGGGTGTCGCGCCCCGGAGAAAGACGAATACGGCCATCTCGTCGTAGTCCTCCGCGAATCGCGCGAACCAGGCCCGATTCCAGGCAAAGGATTGATAGGGACTGCTCTCGGCTTGTCCCACTAGATCTCCCCACTGCTCAGCAAATTGATCCAGTTCCACCAGAGATTGGAGCACTTGGATGGAGAGTGGTGCAGTCGTGGCGACACGAGCACGAGCCGAATCGACGATTCGGTCTGCAAAGCTATCGAGCAACACTGGCATAGGTCAGAAGGAATTGGGAAGCCAACTTCTGGTATTATACAGAAAATATCATAAATATGAAACAGGAAGTATTGAAAACCGAAAATTCCTAATTGTTAAACTTTTGTAACGTCTAGCTGTTAACCTCCCTCACTAGTTTTTCCCCGGTCAAAGCCCAACATATTTGACCGCAGCTGCCGGAGTGCTGTGTTATCCTGCTGTTAGAAATGAAATCCCCATGCGCCGCTTTTTTCCTTACCCTCATCATCATGGCACTACCTGGCCCGGCTTCGGCCGCTCTTGAAGAAGCCAATCAAGCCTTTCAGGATGGCAATTACGCGGAGGCCTATGACCTTTACGCAGCGCTGGCGACGGCGACGGACTCTCTGAACGGAGAGGAGGCCAAGGAAGCCCTCACCAGGGGCTTTCAATGTCTCGTAAATTTGGGCCGGTATCAGGAAATCGATGCCTATCTGGAGAGCTGGACCACATCCTGGCCCAACTCCTGGCAGGTTCTTTCCGAAGCGGCCAGAAATCTCCGCATGGCCCCCAAGAGAGGGCACTTGGTGGACGGAGTGTTTCAGCGGGAGCATTGGGGCCCACTGGACGCCAGCGACCGCGACCGGGTGCTCAGTCTCCAGCTGATGCTCCAGGCTCAGCAGAGCCTCGATGGAACGGATGAGGAGAAAGCAGGGTTTTATGCGTCTTTCGCGGAGTTGATTCCTCCGGGAAACAGCCCCGGTGAATCCTGGAAACTGCAACACCTTACCGATCTCAGCCAACTGCCTGACTATGAAGAGGGCCGACGCTGGGATTCCCGTAAAGCGCCCGTGGACGAAAACGGCAATCCCGTGTTCTACGAAGAGCCGGATTCATGGGAGTCCGCGAAGAACGACGGAGAACGCTGGCGCTGGGCCCTGCGTCGATGGGCGTCATTTGGAGAGGAGGAGGCGGACCAGGCTCATCTGAAGTATGGCGAGTTTCTGATCGGACAATTTGGGGTCAACACCCTGCAATCCATGTGGGGTTTCCAATCCTCGGAAGACCTGCAGACCGTGCAAACGCTGGCGCGCAAGCTCCGGGAACTGACCGATGAGGAGACCATGGCAGCTCTCGCCTCAGGCCCCCAGCACATCTCCCTTCCCCAGGAGCACAATCACATTTCCATTTTCAAGGAACTGACCCAGAGTTCCCACATTCCCACCGCTCTCGTTGCGTTTGACCGGCTCATCAACCTGCACATTTCCAGGGACCAGCGCACCACCGCAGCACAATACATCGAGTCTGCCCGGGACAGGTTTCAAGACGATGACGAAACCTCGGCGAGATTGACGGAATGGAACGATCTCCATCGGCAAATCACAGGCAATTTTGGCCAGTTTGACGGCACCCGTTCTGAGGCTGCGGGAAAACCGTTCACCGTGGGATTCTTCTTCCGCAATGCCACCAGCGCGCGGTTTCAGGCCCGCCGGATCAACTTCGAACTGCTGCTGGATGACCTGAAAACCTATCTGCGGAGCAACCCGGACGACCTGGACTATCGGCTGATCCACCTCAGCAACCTGGGAGCCCGGCTTTTGGAGGAAGATCAGCAGAAGTATCTGGCTGAAGAGGTCGCCAGTTGGGAGACGGAACTCGAACCGAGGGAAGATCATCTCGATGCCCGAACTGAGATCGAGACACCTCTGCGCGATGCGGGGGCCTACTGGCTGGAATCCAACCTGCCGGATGGGAACAAGACCTCCATCATCGTCTGGATCTCGGATACGGCCATTGTACGCAAGAACCTGACAAACGGGGCCCATTACTTCGTGGCCGATGCCGCGTCCGGCACTCCCGTGCAACGGGCCCAAGTCGAGTTCTTTGGCTATGAACAGAAGAACCGTCGCCTCCTCAAAGGAGTGGAACGGCGCATTGTCACGGAGACACTCGAAAAGCAGAGCAACGAGACGGGCGAGGTCAGGTTTGAGGAGCACCAGGAAAAACGCTGGCTGGTGACGGCGACCACGAGCACGGGCCGCTTTGCTTACCTGGGCTTTGACCAGATCTGGCGATCGGGACGCCAGGAAGATCCCCTGGACAGGGTGCAGATGTTTACCATCACGGATCGCCCTGTCTACCGGCCTGAGCACGCCGTGAAGTTCAAGATCTGGATCGGCCGTTCCAGCTACGAACAGGTGCCCACGGGGGAATTTGAAGGGCGACCCGTCGACATCACCATCAAGGATCCTTCTGGCGAAGACGTCCATCAAGCCAGCCTGATCGCGGATAGCTACGGCGGCGTATCTGGAGAGTTCACCCTGCCCCCGGAAGCCAAGTTGGGCGTTTACTCCATCAACATTGAGAGCCGCAAGCTGCGTGACTACAGCTCTTTCCGGGTTGAGGAATACAAGAAGCCGGAGTTTGAGGTCGTCGTTGATGCCCCGGACGAACCGATTTCACTGGGCGAGAAATTCTCCGCCAAAATCACCGCCAAATACTACTTTGGCGCACCGGTGACGCAGGGAGAGGTGAAGGTCAAGGTCACCCGAAACGCCCACAATTCCCGCTTCTTCCCGGCCGGTCCCTGGGACTGGCTCTATGGGAAAGGCTACGCTTATGATCTTCCGGAGCACCGCTGGTATCCCGGTTGGAACCAATGGGGTTGCCTTCCTCCCCTTCCACCCTGGGGCAACTGGAGAGGCTCCGCCGAGGAACTCGTGATGGAGGATACCCTGCCCTTGGGGCCCAACGGCACCGTGGAGTTGGAATTGGACACAGCATTGGCCCTGGAACTCCACGGCGATGAGGATCACCAATACACCATTGACGCAGAGGTCACCGACGCTTCCCGCCGCACTATTACCGGTTCCGGTTCCGTGATTGCAGCGCGCAAGCCCTTTGAAGTGTTCATTGGCCTCAACCGTGGCTTTTACGAAGCGGGTGACACGATTGAGGTCACCGCCGATGCCCGGACCCCCGACGGAAAACCCGTCGCCGGGGAAGGCAAGGTGATCCTCTACCAGGTGACTTACAATGATGAGGGTGAGCCCGAGGAAACCGAAGTCTTCGCGGAAGACGCCGCAGCTGACGAAGACGGCCACCTGGAAGCCAGGTTGAAGGCTGCCGATCCAGGCCAATACCGGATCGCCTGCCAGATCACCACCGAAGCAGGTGAAACAGAAGAAGGCGCCCGGCTCATTGTGATTCGCGGAGACGAAGCCACCGCTGACGATTTCCGTTTCAATGACCTGGAGTTGATCCCGGACAAGCCTACCTACGTGCCGGGCGACACCATGAAGTTGCTCATCAATACCAACCGGGAAGACAGCACCGTGGTCTTGTTCCTGCGCCCAGTGAACGGCATTTGCCAGGATCCGCAGATTCTCTCTCTGGATGGGCGCAGCAACGTTCAGGAAATCCAGATCCTGGACCAGGATCAGCCCAACATTTTCGTGGAGGCTTACACCGTCAGCGATGGTGAGGTGCACCAGATCGTCAAGGAGATCGCTATTCCTCCGGTGGAGAGAAAGCTGAACCTGGAAGTGGTCAGTTCGGAGGAAGATTATCGGCCTGGCCAGGAAGCTTCCGTGACGGTGAAGCTCACCCAGGAAGACGGTACGCCTTACCATGGACAGACCGTCCTGGCAGTCTATGACAAGGCCCTGGAATACATCTCCGGAGGGTCCAACATCCCGGATATCCTTTCCTATTTCTGGGGATGGAAACGGGATCACTATCCCGAGCGCAATGACAACCTGGGCCGTCGTTTTGGCGAATACCCCCTGACTCCGGAAGACCGGATGCGCAGTCTGGGTCTTGGGATCTGGACGCCGGACATGGAGCGCGAAGAAGGCCGTGCTGCCGGAGAAATGATGTACGTTCTTGAGTCCCCCGAAGCCCCTGGCGAAGCCGATAGCTTTGGCGCTGCTCCACAAGCCAAAATGCGGGCGCAGGCTGCGCCTCCAGCCCCAGAACCTTCGGAAGCGCCAGAGTCTCCACCGCTGGTGGAAGCCGTGGTCCGCAGTGATTTTGCCGACTCTATCTTCTGGGCCTCTGCCCTGGAGACGGGAGAAGACGGCCAGGCCGTGGTCGACATTCTCCTGCCTGACAACCTCACCACCTGGAAGATCAAGGGCTGGGCGATGGCGGAAGGAACTCGTGTCGGCCAAGGCGAGACCGAGTTCATCACCAGCAAGAAACTGGTCCTGCGCCAGCAAGCTCCGCGCTTCTTCGTCGAGAAGGATGAAGTGACGCTTTCTGCCAACGTCCACAACTACCTGGATGTGCCGAAGTCCGTGCAGGTCTCCCTGGAACTGGAAGGCGAAAGCCTGGGTGTTGAGGACGAGGATACCCTGGTCCGGACCATTGACTTGGATGCCGGTGGCGAAGAGCGAGTCGACTGGATTGTCGATGCGGCTACGGAAGGCGAAACCAAGATTCGCATGAAGGCCCTCACGGATGTGGAGTCCGATGCCGTGGAAATGAGCTACCCGGTGCTGGTGCATGGCATGCTCAAGACCGAAGCCTGGAGTGGAGTGGTCCGTCCGGAAGAAGAGAGTGCGACGGTGGCGTTTGAGGTACCCTGGAACCGCAAACCGGAACAAAGCCGGTTGGAAATCCGCTACTCACCCAGCATCGCGGCCTCCATGGTCGACGCGCTCCCCTATCTGATCGACTATCCCTACGGGTGCACGGAACAGACCGTGAACCGGTTCGTGCCCTGTGTGATCACCCGCCGGGTTCTCAGCAATGCCGGTATTTCTCTGGATGACATCCGCAATAAGGCCGTCAACCTGAACCCGCAGCAACTGGGTGACGCCCAGGAGCGGGCCGCGCAATGGAAAGAGCACGTGGAGGACTCCCCCGTCTTCAATGAGCGAAGACTGGAGCGACTCATCAACAATGGCCTGGAGAAACTTACCGCCCTGCAGAACGACGACGGGGGTTGGGGCTGGTTCAAGGATCAGTCCGGGGCTCACACGACCAGTGTCGTCGTCAATGGACTCCAGCGCGGGATCGAGGCCGAAGTGGGTGTGGATCCGGCCGTCTACGAACGCGGTCTGCAATGGCTCATGCGTTACCAACGGGCGGAACTGCGCAAGCTGGACCTGCCGGATGACCATGCGGATCACAAGAGCCGCACAGACAATCTGGATGCCCTGGTCGCCAGCATTCTCGCCGAGGAAGACCGGTGCGAGCCCAAGATGCTGGACGCCCTTTACGAGGAGCGAGATGGATTGACCCTTTACTCCAAGGCGCTTCTGGGGATGGCCCTGCACCAGGCGCAACGCCAGGACGAGCGCAATATGGTGCTGCGAAACATCGAGCAATTCCTCGTGGAAGATGAAGAGAACCAGACAGCCCATCTCCAACTCGACAATCGAGGCTACTGGTGGTTCTGGTACGGGAACGACATCGAGACCCAGGCAGCCTATCTCAAGTTGCTGGTAGCCGTGGATCCCCGGTCCACCCGGGCGTCTGGGCTGGTCAAATACCTGCTCAACAACCGCAGTCACGGGACCTACTGGAACTCCACCCGGGATACCGCCTATTGCATCGAGGCGATAGCCGACTACTTCCAGAACAGCGGTGAGTCCAAGCCGGACCTCAACCTTCAAGTGTTGATTGACGGGGAAGTCCGCAAGGAGGTCGCGATTACCTCGGAAGACATCTTCGATTATGAGAACCAACTGAACCTGACTGCGGAGGAGCTGGAATCCGGCGATCACACGATCGAGTTCCGCAAGTCTGGAGAGGGCCCCATCTACTTCAACGCTTACCTCACCAACTTTACCAAGGAAGATCCCATCAGCTCGACAGGATTGGAGGTGAAGGTACGCCGCCGCTATTACAAACTGACGCCCAAAGACAGCTCCAAGCTGGTCTCCGGTCAGGATGGACAGGCCATTCTCCAGGACATCTCTGCCTACAACCGGAGCCGGTTCTGGGGAGACGTTTCGCTCAAGTCCGGCGACCTGGTCGAAGTGGAACTGATCCTGGAGAGCAAGAACGACTACGAATATCTCATCATCGAGGATCCCAAAGCTGCCGGCATGGAGGCACTCGATGTGCGCAGTGGATATTTTGGTCAGTTGGGAGCCTATCGCGAATTGCGGGATGAGAAGGTTGCCTTCTTCATTCGCAGCCTTCCCGAAGGCGAACATACCCTGAAATATCAGCTCAAAGCGGAGATTCCCGGAAAGTTCAGCGCCCTGCCAGCACGTGTAGAGGCCATGTATGCGCCTGAATTACGCGCCAACGCTGATGAAGCCAAAGTGACCATTACGGATCGCTAAATCCCGGGTCGCCTCCCGGGGTTCAAGGTTGTGAAACAACCCTTTTGGCGTAACAATCCCGGCTTCAAAGACATTCACCTTTCAACAGGGAGGATGCTGGGGTTGTCCCTAATAGGCGAACCCTCTGGCTAGATGAACAACGCTGCTGATCACAAAAAACCTGCCGGCCTCGCCGTCCTCCTTGGAGGAGCCTGGCTGCTCGCTCTCGGGATCATCTTTCTGATCACGATGGGCATGGAAGAAACCTGGGGACTGGGACTCTTCTTAGGACGCTTTCACATCCTCATTGTCCACATCCCAATTGGGTTGCTTTGCTTTGCGGGCATCCTGGAAATATTGGGCTACACCACGTGGTTCCCTGGCTGTAAGCAAGCCGTCCTGCCCACACTTTGGATTGGAATGCTGGGAGCTCTGCTCGCCACCTTCCTGGGCTTCACCTTCATGCGGGCGGAAGACATCGCGGGAAACAGCATGACCTGGCACCTTTGGACCGGCCTGGCCGTGGCTCTGGGCTCGATTCTGGCTCTCATCTTCAAATTGCTCCAAATTCGCTTCGTTTACGAAGGCACCCTCGCGGCCACGATCGTGCTCGTCGCTGTCTCCAGCCATTACGGAGGAAATATGGTCCATGGATCCGACTATTTGACGGAGCACGCACCGGAAGGCATCAAGCCCATGCTGGCCTTCATGGGAGGCCACTCGGAAATCGCCGTGGAGGCGCCTCCCACCGCGAACGTCAATGACCTCATCATTTACGAGCATATCCTGCAGCCCATTTTCAATGCCAAGTGCGTGGAGTGTCACGGTGCCGAGAAAGTGAAGGGTGAACTGCGCATGGACTCTTATGCAGAACTCGCCAAGGGAGGCGACCTGGGGGAAGAATTCATCCCTGGAGATGCGGAAGGAAGCGAGCTGATGTTCCGCGTAACACTTCCCCCGGATGACGATGAATTCATGCCGCCAAGCGAGGGCGAACCGATGACTCCTGCCGAGATTCGCGTAATGGCCTGGTGGATCGATACCGGCGCCTCCCCCACGATGACAGTCGGGCAGGCCAAACCTGACGGAGAAATCCTGCAAATCCTTGAGTCGCTCGTCCATGGAGTTGCTGCGGTGGATTCCCCGGTTGAGCCCGCCGCCAGGGAAGCCGTACCCGCTACGGAGGCCCTCAGTTCCTGGAGTGAACTGGACGAAGTTGCTCAGTTGGAGCGCGTGAACCAATTAAAGGAACTGGCAAAATCCGTTGGCTACCGGGTCACCACCTTGGGACCTGCCGATGATCGTCTGGAGATCGATGTATCCCCGGTCGCGGGAAAATTTGGGGACAAGCACCTGGCGGATCTCATGCCCGTCTGTGAGCATATTGCCAGGCTGAATCTGGCCAACAGCAAGGTGACCGACAAAGGGATGGAACAGATTGGCGGGATGACCAATCTGGAATGGCTGCATCTCGGCGGCACCCGCATCACTGACTCCGGTTTGGGCAAGCTCTCGGGACTATCCAATCTCACATACATCAATCTCTATCAATCGCAGGTATCCAACCAGGGCCTCCAGCACTTGGCGACCATGAGTGACTTGCGAAACCTCTATCTCTGGCAGACGGATGCTGCCCTCAATCCCGAGCACTCGCCCCCGGCCTCAAAGAAGAGCGGGGTGGAAGTGGCCCAGTCGGGAGCGAAAAAACCCGCAAACCCCTAACTTACCTCCCATCCCCGGCTGTGATTGCAGCCCTTGCCGAGATTTTCTCGATGGCCCCCATGAAGGCTACCTCCCTACTATTCCCTTTTAGCTGCATCCTCCTCGCCACCCTCCTTACCGGCTGCGGAAACGCGGACCGCGTGGAAATTACCCACAAGCGGAGCCTCAATAAGGACGAGCAGACGCCCAAACTCGTGGCAAGCAGCCAGGAACGATTCAAGTTCGTGCTTCCCCAAACGCCCTCCACCACCAGCGGTCCTCGCTTTGTCTGGGACACACCGGACGGTTGGAAAGAAGCGCCGAATGCCAGTCCGATGCGCCAGATCGACCTTCGATTTGGAGACAACGGCGAAGGTGAAATCTACCTGACCCGGGCTGGCGGCAGCCTGGAAGACAATGTAAACCGATGGCGCAAGCAAATGGGGCTCGAACCGGCGCCCTCGGAAGAGATCAACAGCCTCCCCCGCCGCCCGCTCCTGGGGGGCTCGGCCGTCATCGTGAAGCTGGATGGCGAATTCACCGGAATGGGTGAATCCAGCGCCGCCAAAGACTACCGGATGTTGGGCGCCATCCTGCAACTCCAGCAGGTCTCCGTGTTCGTAAAAATGGTCGGACCCCGCAGTCTGGTCGAAGCCAACGAAGAAGAATTCAACGCCTTTTGCGATTCCCTGCGAGTCGAAGCCTAACCCCTCAGTCATGGACTCCCCCGCCGCTCAACCCTCCCAAGCAGATCTGGCGCTCCACGATTACTGGAAGCGCCTGCTCAAGATCATCACGTCCTATCGCCTCGCCGCCGTGGTGCTGGGCCTGCTCACGGCGCTGACCCTGCTCGGCACCCTGAACCAGATCGACGAGAGTATCTATCATACCCAGAAGAAGTATTTCGAATCCTTCATCGTGGTGGACATGGTGAACTGGTTTCCCGTGGTGCTGCCCGGAGGCTACCTGCTCATGGCGATCCTTTTCGTCAACATGCTGGCAGGGACGCTGATCAAAATCCGCAAGAACTGGAAGGGATTGGGACTCTACATAGCGCACTTTGGGATTCTGCTGCTGATCGTCAGCGCCGCCGTCACCAAGCACTTTGCCAAGGAGGGAAACATGGCCCTGCGCCCCGGGATGGAAGGCAATGAGGTGCTCAGCTTCCACGATTGGCAGATGGACATTATTCCGGTGGATGAGAACGGCAAAGCTTCTGAGGCCCTGGTCATTCCCTTCAAAGATCTCAAGGACATCGGTTGGGAAGGCGAACGCACCTTCACTTCGAAGGATCTGCCCTTTGATCTGGTAGTGAAACGTTTCGCGATGAACAGCCAGCCAATCCCCGCCAGTGCTCCGATCGCGGAGCAGTCCGATGGCGAGGTCGTGGACGGATTCAAGCTACTCAACAAGCCCATGGAGAAAGAAGCCGAGCGGAACGTGGCCGGTGCTTATGTGGAGTTTGTGCCCAAGGGCGAGGGCGAGAAGCAAGAGGCCATCATCTTTGCTCACCTGGGAGGCAACTTCATCAAACGCACGCCCTACCCCGTGGAGATGGGCGGCAAGACTTATGGAGTCCAGTTGTCCCGGGAACGGATGGAAGTGCCCTTCACATTGCGGGTGGACGAGTTCATCTTTGACAAGTATGCCGGGGTCGCCACGGCCAAGAACTACCAGAGCAATGTGACCAAGATCGAAGATGGCGAAGAGGAATCTGTCATTATCAAGATGAACGAACCTCTGCGGCATCGTGGCTTTACCTTCTTCCAGGCCAGCTTTGGCCCAAGCGCGGACAGCCCGCCCGAGGAACTGTATCCCGTGTTCCAGGTGGTGCGAAATCCCTCCGATCACTGGCCTCAAATTTCCATGTGGATCGTGATGGCGGGCCTGCTCTTCCACCTCGTCTTGAAGCTTCTTCAATACCTCAACAAGCCCTCTCGCAAGGCCACCGCTACTGCCTGATCTCCTCCCCCGAACCGACTGCTGACCATGAAGTCCAAGCTTCTTTCTCTTCTCCCCATCTTTCTGCTGACCTCACTGGCGATGGGCTATGAACCCTGGCCGGAGGATATCGTCGACCAGTTCGCCTCCACTCCGGTGATTCACAACGGGCGCATCAAACCCTTTCAGACGGTGGCAACGGACTCGCTCTTTGAACTCAGCGGCAGGACCAAGCTGGAGGTGCAGGCCGGAGGCAAAGATTACAAACTCACGGCTACGGAGTGGCTCATGGACGTGCTCTTCCGCCCCGAATACGGCCGAGCCCACCAATCCTTCGGAATCGATGATCACGATGTGGTGGTGCGGATTGAGTCGATGATGAAGCAGAAGAAGCGGGACCGCTACTCCTACGACGAACTCTTCCTGGAGACGGGCAATCCCCGTCGCAAGCTCGGTGAACTGGCCGGCATCTACCAGCAGAAGCGGCAGAATGAGGAGAAGCTGGACTACCTGGAGGAACAAGTGCTCCTCCTTGCCAAACGAGTCAGCGTCTATGAAGGACTCGCCGGCACCATGGTTCCCGTGCAGCCGGAGGGTAACCTGTCTCTGGATACCAGCCTGAGTGAATTCCTGAAGGACATTCCCACGCTGAACATGCAGCAGGTGGAAGGCATGTTGCGAGCCGGGCCGGAAGCGATGCAGGCCTTTGGCGAGCAAGGCGCCAGCTTCTACCGGATGCTGGAGCGGCTCTACATCATGTATCGCTCATCAGATGGGCTGCTCTTCTTCCCACCTGAAGATCCGGAGAATCACACCTGGGAATCGACCAGCTCCCTCATTGAGATCGCCCTCACCAGCGAAGGTGAACAGCGCCAATGGGCAATCGACCGCCTCGTTCTCCTGGAAAACGTCGCGGCCAGCGCTGGGGATTTCGACGCCTTCAAAGGGGCACTGATGGAGTACAAGACGTTCGTTACCAACGCCGCCGAAAAACGTGGCGAACTCTCCGGATTGGATGCGGAAATGGCCTTCAACAAGGACCCGTTCCTCATGGGCCCCCGGATCATGTTCATCTTTGCCTTCATCCTCGTGGCAATCAGCTGGGCCTTCGCCTTTTCCAGGCCTGGCAAATACCTTGCCTGGGGATCCATCGCCATGGGCGGGATCGGGTTCCTGCTCCTGGCTCAGGCCATGTACTATCGCTCGGTGATTCGTGGTTGGGCTCCGGTGACGAATCTCTACGAGACCTTCCTCTTTATCGCGGCAGGAGGATTCCTCTTTGGAGTGATCTTTGAATACTTCACCAAGAAGCGCATCGCCCTTTCCGTCGGCGTGATTCTTCCGATGACCTGTCTCCTGCTGGCCAACCTCTTCCGGGAAGCCAACCCCAGCGAGGACACCCTGCCACCGCTGGTAGCGGTTTTGCGAAGCAACTTCTGGCTGACCACCCACGTGCTCACCATCACGCTGGGCTACTGCGCGGGTCTGGTCGGCGCGCTCGTCTCCCACTTCTGGATTGTGGGACAGGCTCTCAAGATCAACCTCAAGGAGAAGCAGTTCTACAAATTCATCACGGGCATGGCTTACGGCATTGTCTTGTTCTCCCTGCTCTTCTCCCTGGTCGGAACCGTGCTTGGCGGCATCTGGGCCAACTACAGCTGGGGCCGGTTCTGGGGTTGGGACCCGAAAGAGAATGGCGCCCTGATGATTGTGCTCTGGACCCTCTTCATCCTCCACGCCCGCCTCGGCGGCATGATCAAGGATCTCGGTCTGCACGTCTGCACCATCCTCCTGGGCTGCATCATCACCTTCTCCTGGTTCGGCGTGAACGCCCTGGGAGTCGGCCTGCACAGCTACGGATTCCTCGGCGGTGTCTGGCGAGCCCTCTTCATCTTCTGGACCATCGAGCTGGTCGTGTTCGGCATGGCTGTCTGGATCAAGATGCGGGATAATCCCGAGGCTTTGAAGGGGATGCAGGGGCTGCTGGATAAAGGGCCCAAGAAAGCTGAGAAACCGGAATAGATGGGATCCAAGATCACTAGATCAAAGGAGAACTCATGACCCAACCGACTAAGGAGGAACTCGAAATTACCCGCGAGGGTCTTCGGAATTTACGGCAGAGAATGGCAAGAGATCCAAAGCTCGCCCGAGCAGTGATCGAGAGCCTGAACGAACACCCGCTGGCCGAACAACCTCCTCTGACGCCGCTTGAGCGGAGCGAGCGTCTACTCAAGCGCAAGCAAGGGTGATCATTGGCCTCGCTTCGGGCTATGTGCTGAAGGACCGATTGCCTCAGGCCAAACCACCCTGTCGACGCAAGATCCACTCAGAGGTGACGAGTCCGGCAAACAGGATCAGCAGCGGCCACTTGTCCCACAACTCGAGGTCGTTGCGCTCCTGAAGCACTTCCTTGGGTTCGCCGAAGTAACTCAGCAGGGACTGCGCGTCGTCAATCGACGCGGTAGCGCCTCCTGCGAGTTGGGCGGTTTGTGAAAGGTAGTCGTGGTCCGCGGTGAGTTCCGCATACTCCGCCGCAGCTCGCGTGTTGGAGACGATCAACTCCGTCTCCACCCTCTCCAATCCTGACTCATTCCTGGCGCGATCCACAGGAGCGCCTTCGAGGACCAGCCGGTAGTTCCCTTCCACCTTGAGCGGGTTCAGGGTCGCGTCAAACATCCCGTTGGATCCTTCGCGATAGGTCATGGGACGACGCTGCAACTGGGTGGTTCCCTTGAACAGACTCACATAGACCGCTCCACCGGTGATCGGCTGCCGATTGCGATCCAGGATCTTGGCCGTTACCTGAATCGGAGCACTGGGCGAGTAGGACAGACGGTCCGTTCCGAGCCTCACAAACTCGCCTCCGGAGCGCAGGTTCTCACCGGTTCCCCAACGCAGCATCTGCCCCCAGAACTTGTGATGATAGGTGTCGCCCACTCCATAGCGGAACCGCCAGGTGCTGTCGAAGTTCAGCATCACCACTCGCCCACGACCAAAGCGTTGCGTGACGACCAAGGCGTTCTCTTTCTCATACTCCTTTTGGTTGGCCAGCTTCTCCAGGGCCGACTGGACATTGCCAGGGTTCCCCGTGAATTCGAGATCCGATTGGAGCGGCTGCCCCTCTGGGACGGCATAGGCCAGGACCTCCGCCCCGCTCTTCACGTCCAGAGGGCTGAACCGCCAGGCCATGGAAGGAATGCCCCCCCAGATCTGCTGGTTGGTGCTCCGGCTCAGGGATTGCTGCAGGATCATGCTGTTGGAACCGGCCGCGGTCAGTTCCAGCTGATATCGTTCCCCCGTATCGAAGCTGGGAAGCTCGCCAGGGCGATACACTACGGGCAGCAGTTCCTGGAGATCCGTATTGTCGATCGCGTGCGGGAAATGGCGAGGTCCCGCGATGAAGATCAAGAGGCTCCCTCGGCTGGAAACGCATTCCCGCAGGATGCGCCAGGTCGAGTCGTCGATCGCAGAAGAGGAGACATCGCCGATGATGATCGCGTCGAACTTGCGCCACTCGTCCTCGTTTCGAGGCAGGTTGGTTGCTTCGGCTTCGCCAAAAGCCCGGCCGGCGGAGGCGTAGACTGGCGGTCCCCCGGTGAATCCGGTGATCTGGTCTGGCTCCAGCAGCACGTATTGGAGGTGCACCGACTTGTCGCGACCATAGAACAGGTTGCGCAGGTAACGGAATTCCCAGCGCGGGAAGCTATCGACCAGCAGCACATTGGTGCGGTCATCCGTCACCGCGGCCTTGAACTCCCACTCGTTGTTGTCCGCGAACAACTCTCCTTCGATCGGCTCGATCTCCAGACGGTAATCAAAGATCCCCTTCTGATCCGGCACATGCATGAATCGAACCTCGGTGCGGTACTGCAGTTCCGGCACTTTGAGTTCGGTTTCATCAACCAGGGAATCGCCGAAGTAGAGCTTGGCCTTCACGTCTTTGCCAGCCAGTCCATCCAGCTTGAGCTGGGCCTGAACCGCGAGCCGGTCACCCAGGTAGATCGATTCCGGCACGGTCACGTTGAGGATCGACGCGTCTCGCGGACCAATGCGACTTCCGATCGGCACCACGCAAAGGGGCGACCCCTGAGCCCCCATCTGACGGGCTGGATCTTCCACCGGGGTCTCTGCATTGTGCTGTCCGTCGCTCAGCAACAAGACGCCCGCCAGGCTCTCTGCCGGCACCTTCGCCAGCGTCTCCTCCAGGGCCTGGGTCAAATTCGTCTGGTCCCGATAAACCGCCGCATTTTCCGGATCGGAGATTTCTCCACCTTCAATCCAGGTCTCTCCCTCAAATTCCGCAGCCTCCTCACCGAACCGCACGAAACGCAGGTCATAACGATCCGACAACTCCTGAAACAAATTCTCCTTCTTGTCCTCACCGGGCTCCAGCAGGATCTGCCGGGCGATCTCGCTGCGCGGACGGGAAGCCGCCTCGTCGACTAGCTTGCGTTCAGAATCGCTGAGGTTGCGATAGTAACCTTCATCCAGCTTCTCGTTGATGCCCGGCAACTTCTCCAAAGCGTAGGAGAACTGGTCATTCAACAGCTTCAGTTGCTGCATCAGGGCACGATGATTGCGGGCCTCCAACTGCTTGCGACCTTCACTCACGTAACGCAGGGCCATATCCCGGAACCGTCGCTGCACGTCGCTGAGCACACTTCGGGAATTCCCATCGATACCCCGGGTATCCTCCGCCCGATCCAGGAAGGCGATAATCTCTTTGCCCTCACTTTCGATTCGGTTCAGCAAATCACGCACCTCCCCCTCGCGAGTATCCAATAGACTTTCCAGAAGCCCGGTATCGGCGGACTCCGAGCGATCCAAAGCTTCCCGCTGTTGATTCAGCTCTCGATGGATGCGCGTGATGCGGCGAATCACCGGTTTCATCTCCGGCCGGTCCTTGAGCAGGTCTGGAGCAAAGAGGGAGGCAATCGCCAATTGATCGGACACCGTCTGCTGACGGTCCACCAGTTGCATGGACTCCGAATCGTCTACCAGGATGACCACTTCCCGGGTGATCTCCCGTTCTCGCATCCGGTAGAGCACCGGTTGCACCAGCATCAGCAGGACCGTGGCCGTGGCTCCCAGTCTCAAGCTCAGCAACAAACGCCCGCGCCCAGTCGAAACGAGCCCCTGCTCCAGTTGATAGAGCCAGGCAATCACTTCCACGGCGACGCCACCGAGAATCGATACGGACCAGAGCGACCAGGAGGTCTGCAGCAGGAACATGCGGCCCAGCAGTTGCCATCCCAACCAGAATACCAGGCTCGCCATTCCTACCCGGATCGCAAAAAAGATCCATCCTCGCCCGAATTCACCCGTCTGATTCTTGAGACGATGCGTGAACAACCAGGCACACAGCATGACCGCGAAGATCCCCAGCAGCAGGAAGGTGGAGACCTCCGAACTCAGCAAGTCATGACGGCTCAATTCAGAATTCATAGGTGTGCGATCTTTGCGACCTCGCTGGCCGCCCTCTCGTTCAGCTTTCCCGAGAGAATCCTCCCCACTTTGACGCAACTGCAGCAATGAGTTCACCAAAAAGATCACAAGGAACCCGCTCGACAACACTACCCAGTTCCAACGATTATGAACCTGGCGACGTCCAAACTGTCTGAGCCTTGCAACTGCCGATAATGAGCACCGCCAGTCATCCCATCTCTGAACAGGGACTTCGCCGATTACCTGACCCGATCCTCGGGAAACTTCGGCAACTCATTGCCCGCATCCGCCGGATCGCGCTGATCAAGGGGATCTTTGCCGTAGCCGCTACAGCGTTGATCTGCCTGCTCAGCATCATGGCGATTGATGCCGTGGTAACCATCTTTTCCCCCATCCTCCGGTGGGCCCTGACCTTGAGCGGACTGGCCATCACGCTAGCCGCGGCCTGGTGGTGGATTCTCCGGCCGGCGATGAAGCCGATTTCCCTCACGAGCATCGCTCAGGCCGTCGAGAAACGGCATCCGGAACTGCAGGAAACCATTTCCAGTTCTGTCGAGCTTCTGGCCAGTGATGACCCGGATGAATTGCTGGGTTCCCGGGAACTCATCGACGAAGTGGTCAAAGCAGCGGTTCAGGACATCGAAACCGTATCGCCTCGCAAGGAGTTCGATGCCTCCCCCATCCGACGCTATGCCCTGGCAGCCATGGGTTTTGCCGGCATCCTGACCCTGCTACTGGTGCTCTGGCCCAAGCCCGCTTCCGTTCTCATGGTGCGCGCCGTGGCGCCCTTCCTGGAAATGGGCAATGCCTACG
>JBHIXE010000058.1:0-6809 GCA_041984905.1 Verrucomicrobiales bacterium
CGTCAGTGTGAACAACTCCCGCGACCGAGTCCGGGCCACCCGGTTTAGCAGCCAGGGAATAAACCTCCCACCAGCCACAACCACAAAGACCATGAGGAGAGCTATCTTTACGAGAGCGAATAGCAATGCACCAATGCTTCCCCAGAGAGCGCCGCCTCCTTCATTCTGGATTGCGAGTATGGGTAGCAAAACCAGGATCAGAACCGTAAAGAGATCTTCGACGATCAGCCAGCCGATGGCGATGTGCCCCGTGCGGGTGTGCAATTCGTTGTAGTCTGCCAGGACTCTCAAAAGAACGACCGTGCTGGCCACGGAAATTGCCATCCCAAATACCAGACCTGCTCCCGTTCCCCACCCCATCACCAAGGCCACTCCCAGCCCCAATACAGTGGCTACCGCAATCTGTGCAATCGCACCTGGAATGGCGACTTTACGAACTGCCAGCAGATCCTTGAGATGAAAGTGCAGGCCAACGCCAAACATCAGGAGAATCACTCCGAGCTCCGCAATCTGGTCGGCCAGATGCTTGTCCGCAACAAAACCCGGCGTGTGCGGGCCCACCGCCACTCCCGCCAGCAAATACCCAACAATGGGCGAAAGCCCCACCCGCTGGGTGATGTAACCGAAAAGTAGTGCGAAGCCCAGGCCTCCAGCGAAAGTCAGGATCAGGTCAATGTCGTGCATGCGTGGATCAACTTGGCACTGAGCCGAGAGATGCGCCAGATGCCTGCCCCTCGATTTTGCACAAAGTGAACGAAATGTCCTTCCCGCGCAGCTGAGCCCGGATTCTCCAGTCCATCAATTCCGCGCAGGTCTTCACGAGCGAGAGTCCCAACCCACAGTGCCCGGCATGGCCCCGGGCCTTGTCCCCTCTCCAAAACCGGTCGAAGAGATGCTCGATGTCTCGCTCCGTCATTTGAGGCGCGGGATTGGAGACCATGAGAAACTCCCCTTCTTCCTGATTTCCGGGACCGATCGTGATAACGCTGCCTTCAGGGGCGTACTCCACGGCATTGGAAAAGAGATTGGTGAGGATGATGCGCAGCAGCGTCGGGTCCGCCCTCATCATCATGCGCTTTTCCGCCAACTCATACTGACAGGAAATGTCCCGTGCCTGGGCGAGTTCCTCGACGTCCGCCCAGCACTCGCGAGTGCAGGCTTGCAGATCCAGGCGCTGCCATTGCAACTGCTCGCCCTTGTTTTCGAGCCGCGCCAGCATCAGCATGTGCCCAATCATGACCTCCAGTTCCTTGGAGATCGCCAACATCTCAGCGAGGTCCTCTTTGGAGACTTTCTCCGGCCACTTCAACGCATATTCGCAATTGGAACGCAGCGCCGCCACGGGACTTCGGAGTTCGTGCGCCAGGTCAGAGCTGAAGCGGCGCTCACGAGCAAATCCCGCTTCCAGGCGTTCGATCAGGCTATTGAGACGAGTGACAATGGGGCGCAACTCCAGAGGCATGCCCTCTTCCGCAAAGCGGGCTTCCAGACTGTCGGAGTCAATCTTGGAGGCTTTGTCCCCCACCAGCGTGAGCGGTTCCAAGCCCGACCGAAGGGAAATGACAACCAGGGCCACAAACCCTGCCCCCGCGAGAAGGCCGACACCGACAATCGAGACGGCCAGGCGAAGCATCGAGGCTTGGACGTCTTCCATGCTCATCGCCACGGTCACCAGGATGGGGCCGGAGGTGGGTGATTCCACGGCGATCGAGAGCGCTCGAACCTCAAGACTTCCCAGGCGAATGTCCGAGAAATCCCCCCGAGCGTCGGGATACCGGATGTCAGGCTTCGCCAGATCAATCTCACCCAGGTTCCTGGACTTGGTCAGTTCCTCTCCATCACGAGTCCAGATCTGATAGTAGATTCCGTGGGCGGAATTGAAGTCTTCCAGATCGACGAGGTAGTCGTGCTCGGGACTCGGCAAATACGGCATGACGCCGAGAAGCTCCCTGACCTCCGAGTTCAGCTCCGCCTCCAGTTGTTGCTTCACCGCAAAGTAGATCACGCTCCCCCCGGCTGCCCAGAGGAGCAGGTATCCCGGCAAAAGCCGCGCCAGGAGGTGGTGCCGAATGCTCTTCAAGTCTCCGATTCCTCCACGTAATAGCCATATCCCCGCCGGGTATGAATGAGAGGCTTGGACTCCGGGGAGATGGAGATTGCCTTTCGCAAGGAGGAAACCGCGGTGTCGATCACATTGCTCATGGGGGAACTGGTGCAGTCATAGATATGCTCCTCGATCTCGCTACGGGAGACCACTTGCCCTTTCCTGAGCATCAGATACTCCAGCAGGGCGAACTGCTTGGGGCCAAGGTCGAGCGGTTGCCCGTCCCTGCAGGCTGTCTTTGTCGCCGAATCCAGTTCCAGGTCTCCGACCCGCACCACCGACTGTCGCTTCTGGTAGGTCCTGCGGCTGAGGGTCTCGATGCGAGCCAACAACTCTTCCATGGCAAAGGGCTTGATCAGGTAATCGTCCGCACCCGTGCGCAAGCCGATGACCCGGTCGGTCACGGAATCCTTCGCAGAGAGAATCAGGACAGGCACTTCCACCCCATCTGCGCGGAGCGCTTCCAGCACCTGAATGCCGTCCATGGTAGGCAGCATCAGGTCGAGGATGACCACGTCATAATCGTAAGTCTGAGCCATCCAGAGCCCATCGGCGCCGTCACCGCAGACATCCGCAGCATAACCAGAAGCTTTCAAAATCTTCAGAACAGATCTCTGAAGATGTCTGGAGTCTTCCACAAAGAGCACGCGCATGATTCGTTCCTCTAGCCCGGTTCACCTTAGAAAAGGATGAGAGCCACCAAGTTTGCACTCATTTCTAAGAAAATCCCATCCGTTTCATCATCTCCTGAGGTTGGCTGAGACAAGGTCGCCTCGATGAGACCTGTCGGCCCCTCCATTTTGCCACAAAGCTGTGCTCAGGAGTTCGACCTGATGCTTTCTTCCGTGGTTCTGTTCAACCATGGATCCATGGCGGAGTGGGCACAGGCGAAGCTGGAAGGAATCCAGTCGCATGTGAAAGGAGTCCGGGTGTTGCCACCGGTCCCGGTGGATCTCTGCCATCCCTCCAGCTTTCAATCCGCCATCATCCGCCGATCTCTTCTCCAGGCAGACCTCCTCTTTCTGGCACTCGATCTGGATGCGCCAGCCCTCCGGTGGAAACGCTGGTTGTGGGGGCAAGTGCGTGGGCGCGAGCCGGGGCATGGCGCGCTCGTGTGCCACTTCACTCCGCTTTCGCCCAATCGACTCGCGCTCCAGTCGCACAAGAGTTTTTGCCGGTCTTTGGCCGCTGCCGCTCAGATCGAACTGATCCTCCCGGCGTTCAGAAGCCGCCCCTATCAGGTGCCCGCGCCACTCGGCATCCCGACCCGGACGATCGCCTCACTCGTCACGCCAACCTTCCGCTTTCCACTCCAGTGAACGACGTAACGCACTCCCATCCCACGTCTTCCGGGCCCCGCCTCCGTTTGGATGTTCCCAGCCGTGAGAACTACCATGCCCTCGCTCTGGACTACGCGGTCCTGGCGCTGGTCATGACCTCCTCAGTGGTTCTCCTGGAGCACCGAACGGAGTGGGGCATCCCTTTTGTCGTCCTTGGCCCTGTTCTGTTTTTGGGGATTCTCGTGATTGGAGCTATCCAGCATCGGCTGGCCTGCCTCGTTCACGAAGCCGCCCACTACACCCTCTTCAAGAAGCGGGAACGCAACAACTGGCTGACGGATCTGCTCTGTGCCTTTCCCCTTCTCTCCACCGTCAAAAGCTACCGGAAACGTCATCGCGATCATCATCTCTACCCGAATGACTGGTCCCGGGACCCGAATCTGGTCTACGGGGGCGCTCACAAGCTCTTTCATGATTTCCCCATGGAGAAGCAACGCTTCATCTGGGCCTACCTTCTTCGAGCCATCTGGCCTCCCTTTGTTCTGAAGCACCTCTGGCATTGGTTCCAATCGCTCGCCCCCAGAACCGTAGCTTCTGCCTGTGAAACGGGCGAATCCAGTAACCGCGTCTCAGCGAGGCAGAAGATCGCCCCCTTTCTTGGTCCGCTCTGGTTTAGCCTGATGGCGGTCTCCCTGGCCTGCGGGAACCGGCTTGATCAAGGCTGGCTGGTTTTTGTCACGCCCCTGACGCTCATCGCTCTGGCGCTGGCCATCATTCTCGCAACGCCTGCCCCCAAGGATGGAAGACTCCAGCCGCTCCTGCAGGTCGGGTATTACTCCATCCTCTTGTGCGGCCTGGGCTGGATCCGGTTTTTCACAGGCTTCGAAGCGGGTGCCTTCGCCTTGCTGCTGTGGTTTCTGCCGCTCGTCACGGTGTTCCCCTATCTCATGCTCATGCGGGAGATTTTTCAGCACGCCAATTCCGATACCGGCCGGCTCACCAATTCCAGGATCATCCATGCCGGTCCACTCTCGCGCTGGGCCCTCCTTCCCTACGGCCAGAGCGCGCACCTCATCCATCACCTGTATCCCAGCGTCCCTCATCAGCATCTCATGGCCACGCATCGGGACCTGCTGTGCTCCGACGCAACCTACGCGCAAACCGTCGAGGAAGTTCACAGCTCACCCCGAACCTATCCCTCGATTCTGGACGCCATGGCCAGGAAGTGACCTCAGCCTTTTCCCATTCCCCACACCCTCTCCCGATCAACTCTCTGCACCTTCGTCCGGATGACCTCACCAACTGAACCCACCCCATCTCCACAGGAGGAAGCCCGTTCCCAACACCTTACCTCACTGAAATCCGCGATATGGGAGCACTGGAAAGCCCTGGATCAGAAACGGTGCGTGACCCAGTTGTCCGGGAGTCTCTACCGAGAGGATGAAGCTTCTCTCAGCAACGACGGCAACACCATCAAGGGGCCCGCAACCGTGATTCAAAAGCGTTACCCCGATCCTGAAGGCACGATCAGCGTTCGGTTCTCGGCGACTGGCGAGGACTGGGACACTTATTTGGTGTTTACCTCCACCAGACGAGACGCTCCCATCGCGGCGCGACTCTCCCCCTCCGATACTCCCAAGATCGCGCTGAAGATCCTCGAAGAGTTGCACGACGAAATGCTCGGTTAGTCGGAACGAGCCTATCCAGCTGCTTCAGGTGCGCCTATCGACTCTGCGATCGCCTCTCCAGCGATCCGGCCCGTGGTCCAGGCGGACTGGAAGTTGAACCCTCCCGTGATCCCGTCGATATCGAGGATCTCCCCAGCAAAGTACAGTCCCGAAACCAGGCGGCTCTCCATCGTCTTGAACTGCACCTCGCGCAGTTCCACGCCGCCACAGGTGACGAACTCATCCTTGTTCATGCTCTTGCCTGTCACTTGGAAACGCCCCTCCGCCAACTCCTGGGCAAGCCGTTCGGCGACCAGGCGCGGGAGATGAGGCCACCGAAGTTCCTCGGCGTCGTCGGCCACGGATTCCACCAATCGCTTCCACAACCGTGTCGGCAACTCGAACTGCGGATCGTTCAGGATACTGCGCTTGGGCGATTCCGTTCGCAGTTGGTCAAAACGCGCGAGCACCTCTGATACTTCCCGTAGACCGCACCAGTTCACGGTGATCGCAAAGTGATAATCGCGCTGCTGCAGTTCTCGGGCGCCCCAGGCGGACACTCGCAGGATCCCCGGCCCGCTCAATCCCCAGTGCGTCACCAGAATCGGCCCCGTCGCTTCCAGCCGGGTTCCCTCCACGCGCACCCGGCCGAGAGGAATGGACAGGCCCTGCAACTCGTGAAGGCGGGCGTCGTCGATCCGGAAGGTAAACAGCGAAGGCGCGGCAAGCTGAACCTGATGACCAAAGCTGGCGGCGATGTCCGCCCCAATCCGGTTGCGGGTGCCTCCCGTGGTGAGGATGAAGTGAGAAGTCCGGAGCTGTTCCCCGTCCTCCAATTCCACCAGGAATCTCCCGGCATCCTCCTTCGAGACTTGAGAGAGCGCGGTCGAGGTCCTCACTTGGACACCCGCTCTGCGCGCCGCGTGGATGAGGCAATCCATGATGCTCTGGGAACTATCCGACTGCGGGAACACCCGGTTGTCCTCCTCGATCTTGAGCGGCACTTTGCGCTCCTCAAACCAGGCCATGGTCTCTGCCGGTCCCCAGCGATGGAAGGGCCCAATCAAGGACTTGGCGCCCCGTGGATAGAACTCCACCAGCTCGCGCGGATCGAAGCAGGCATGGGTGACGTTGCAGCGTCCCCCGCCCGAAATCTTCACCTTGCCCAACACCTCCCGGCTTTTCTCCAGGATCACGATCCGGGCGCCTGGACATTGCTCCGCGCAAGTGATCGCCGCGAAGAAACCTGCCGCACCTCCACCGGCAACAATGAGATCAAAAGCTTCTTTGGGATCCTTGGGCATGAACTCTCAACCTGCCCTTGGCTGGGGCTTCCGCAATCTGAACCCTTATCGTTCGAACACGAATACCGAATCAATCGTAGACGCCTTGGCGGGCGGCGCTATCGACGAGAAAGCTTGGCTTGCGCCAGAAACGCTTTTTAGACTGGCGACAACGATTCTCTGATCCCAAAGGTCCTCACCGAAAACCCCATGAAATCCAGACTCTGCTCCTCTGCCCTTCTAATCACCCTGATCCTTTCCCCATTGTCTCTGGCATCTCCGGCACAAGAAGCCTGGGAAGGTCTGTTGGCTGGCAAATCCAAGCGTCGCGTCGCCTTCAAGTTCGTCGAGAATGATCCCAAATTACCGAATGTGCTGCTCTACGGAGACTCCATCTCCATCGGCTATACCCCGGACGTGCAGGCCGAACTCGCGGGCAAAGCCAACGTCTACCGCATCCACTGCAATGGCGGCG
>JBHIXE010000058.1:6819-18747 GCA_041984905.1 Verrucomicrobiales bacterium
GATATAACAGGAATTATTCGCATGGCACTCCGTTTGCAATAGCCAAGGCAACTGCAAACAAAGAGTCACAGTGCCATGAGCCTGAAACCACGAAACGCCCGCTTGCTGATTATCGACTCGACGCCTGCTGCGGCGCTGTCGATGAAGCTGAAAGAGTTGTCGACCACATGCGAAAGAACAAGATATATGTGAACGTGGAGACTAAGACTGCACTCCTAAAGGGGTACGCTCATGCCGGGGATATGCACAAGGCCATGGAGGGGCACTGGAAGTTCAAGTGGGACGTCATTCACTTCAATGTCGGTCTGCACGACCTCAAGTATCTCAATAAGAAAAATGATCTGGACCTGGAGAATGGTAAACAAGTCGCATCCCTGGAGGAATACGCGGCGAACCTGGAGGCCATCATCGCCTATCTGAAAGACTTGGCGCCCGATGCCACGCTCATCTTCGCCACTACCACCCCCGTGCCCGAGAACGCTGCCGGACGCCGCGCGGGTGATGCAGTGAGATACAACCAGACGGCCCTCGAGGTGATGGCGAAACATCCTGAGATCCAGATCAATGACCTCTATGCCCTCACCAAGCCCATGCAGGCAGAGTGGTGGGTCGAGCCTGGAAACGTTCATTATGAGCGAGTAGGACAAAAAGCCCAGGCCCATGCCGTGGCGTCGAAGATTGCCGAATCGCTGTAATCGGAAGTGGCGGAATCCAAGCCCTGAACTAGAGCCGCCTAGAGTTCCCAAGTGGAGGAGTGAGCGCCCAATCAGTTCACAACCACATCAGTCTCAGGCCGCCACTCAAATACCGGCAAAAATCTCCCTTCTGGTGTGCTAGGCGTCTCACCAACCTGAGCGGCCCCCATCTTTCGGTAGAATCCTGCTGCAAAAGGATCAGAAACGATCCTCATACGCTGCCATCCTCTCCGCTTCATCTGGATGCCAATATCATCAAAGATGGCCCTGCCAAGCCCTTTCCCTTTGAAGTCGGGATCAACCCAACAATCTTCGAGCTCACAAGACGTCGAAGACTGCTCCGATAGGGAATACAGCAGAATCGTCCTGTCGGTGATCTTACCTAGAAAAAAATACCGCGCAGCCACATCCGCTTTGGTGACCTTCAAGCCTGCCTTCCACAGATCCAGTTGTTCGCGAGTATAACCCCAAGACGCCTTCGAGCGAAGAATCAGATCGTTGATCATTGGCAACGATTCACCTTGGTAGGGCTTTATTGTCGCAGTCATTGCGTCCTAGAGCCTCCTTATATCGAGCGCAACAGCACGAACCTCTTCACCACATTTTTCGACGCGATAGGCGTTGGCGGAATCTCGCGATGAAATAGCTTCGGTAAAATTGCCGTTGGTAAAGTGCAAAGCCGTTCCCACTTCTGTTCCAAATCCACTGCTCAATGCGCCAGCCAGGATCTCCTTATGATAAAATGCCTTTCGATTCTCAGAATCGTAATACGGGCAGTGAGATCCGGGGAGAAAGCCTAAACAACGCATCGAATCGACACGCTGCGAATGAAGGGGTGCGAATGAATCCGTCGTAGCCTCTTCGAACCAACAGATTGAACCCGCGCTTAACCCGGTCAAAACCGTTCCTCCCTCCAACGCCTGACGTAGGAACTTATCCACCGACCACTCTCTCCAAATCAACAGCATATTCCGCGTGTTTCCCCCACCCACGTAGATGACGTCTTGTTCGCAGATGAAACTACAGAGGTCATCGGTTGGGGGTTGGAACAGTGAGAGATGGGTCGGCCTGCACTCCAGTGTGGTAAACGCCTGATAAAACCTTCTGGTGTAGTGGTCAGAATCTCCACTTGCCGTCGGAACGAAACACACTTTCGGATTCTCGGATCGTGAAATTTGAAGGGCAAATTCATCCAATACGAGATTGTCAGGCTCCATTCCGAAGCCTCCGCATGAGGCGACAATATGCTGATCAGGTCTTGGCATGATATCGTTTGGTAGAGAGTCTTCTTCCCAGTTTTTCACGGACCGTCAAGAGGAGCCGCGCAGTAAGCTCTGCGCTCTTGGCCTCAAAGGTCACTCACCGACCTGGCCCAGACACGCCTGATTCAACCTCTTGCCATTCGGCCTGAATTCGCCCATCTGACTCTCGCGTCGCTTTGGCCAACCTGATCGCGGCCGAATTCAAGGATCCGTCACATTGCGTGACTTCCTGTAAATGGGCAACACCCGAGTGATCGCCGAATGTGGCTGATCCAAACACCTAAACACACCAATCCCCCAAACTTTGGTGTAGAGCCGTGTAGAGCCACTTTGGTGTAGAGCCGTAGAACCTGTAGAGCCGGCTAGAGCCTGAGCCCTTAGAGTGAGCGAAATAGAATGGCGACCCGTACGGGACTCGAACCCGTGTTACCGCCGTGAAAGGGCGGTGTCCTAACCGCTAGACGAACGGGTCAGCACAGAGGCAGCCTTTGCAGCTGCGGGACGGTTACAGTGCGGTGTTTCCGGCGCTTCGCAAGGGAAAAATCTATCGTTTTGGTTTTTAAATCTCCGCGATAAATCGCGCACTTTTTCCTTTCGCGATTTGGGTTTCATCGCATGATCTGAAGTTAACCCGACTTCAAAATATTGGCCCGTTATTTTCCCCATGAGGATGAGGCCGAGTGATCCCTTTCCACGAACCATGAAGCCACTCCGCATCTTTCTCAGCGGCACCTATTTTGATCTGAAGAACTACCGTGAGGCCGCGAAGGACGCTCTCCTAAGCCTAAACGATTTTCCGGTGAGCATGGACTTCTTTGGGGCTTCGGAATCAGAGCCGACAACCCTGTCTCTAGAGAAATTGGACGAGTGCGATGCTTATGTCGGGATCATCGGCCATCGCTACGGCACTGTTCCCGACCCCAGGGACGGGCGGTCGATCACGCATCGGGAATACGATCATGCCTGTGAGATCCGGAAAAAGCGCCATTTTCCTATGTTTCTTTTCCTGGCGGAAGATGACGCCGCGCCAGTTCCTCCGAAGCTCATGGAGAACGATGAGCTTCGGGAGAAGCTGCGTGTCTTCCGAGGGATGCTGGAGGCAAGGCATGTCCCGAGCAGGTTTTCCAATACGGATGAGTTGAAGTTCAAGATTGTAACCGACTTCCGCCGACGGGTGGAGGATTTGAAGAAGTCCGGGATCCGCATTTTTGAAGAGGAAGAGGCGAGCAGCGTGTTTGAGAGCGTGGAAGGAGGGTCGGAGCATCGGGAGGCCACGATTCGAGAGATGTTGTCGTTTATCGCCAGGCTGTTCGATGGAGTCTTTCGCTTTGAGCATTCGGATTTGGAGTCACACCCTTTCTTCACGAATATGGCGCCTCGGTTGAAAGCGTTCATTCCCGGAGTTTCGGTGGATGAGTCGACTGGCATCCTCAAGCGCGCCAATATCAGGCATATCATTCTCAGAACGCGGACGATCCATCAGATCATAGAGCATATGGAGGTTTGCCGGTTGAAGGAGTGCGGCGAAGCGATTGGGAAAGAGGCCGCGGCAGATCTGGTGCAGAAGGTGTTGCGCGACCGCAAGGCAGTTCCCTCCTCTCCACGGGCGTTTGTGGAGTTGTGGGACTACTGGGACTCCACCGGCGGATGGGGAAAGATCGAGCTGATTCTGGAACAGGATCTACCGGAGGAGATCGAGAGTAAGGGCGTGGAAAGCGATGATGAGTGGTATCTGAGGGTGTTAAACAGCTTTCTCATGGTGGAAGGGGAGTTGGAAAAGACTCACTCGTTCAGCGGATTTTGGGCGGGATACATCCAAGGATTCCTTAATGAGGCCCTCCCAGCGATTGACGAGATGATGCGAGATTTGACCGAAGAAGAGCGTCTCCGGGTGACCTTGCCCGCGTACCATCGAGTGGTGGATGTGGAGCATTTGCCGGATTCGACAATCGAGCAGGATATTTTCAGGATTACTTTTGAGGAGCGGCCCTACTCGAGAATCCTGTCTCATCTGGCTCACTCTAGTGAAGCGCTGAGACAAGGTCAGTATGTTCAAACGGTCCTGAACATGTTGGTGGCTCTGCACCGGGCCAAGAACGAGTTTTCAGAGGAGAAAGTGCTGGCAGTGGCGGCAGAGTTGAGCGCGGACGACGTAGGGTGGATAAGAGATGCTTTGAGAGGAGACTTCAGCATGTCGTATGAGGATCTGGGCAAAGACGAAACCGTTCGAATTCACGAGCTGGCGAAGAAGGTGATTGATACCTTGTGCAAGTGATATCCGCAGGGTTGGTTGCCCAAATTTGGGAATATAGGGAACGATGAGTTTTCAAATACGCTCACTGGAAGATTTGGCTGGGTTGGAGGCGGCCGACCGGAAAGCAGTCTGCCTTTACAGCGGAGGCCTCGATAGCACCTTTTTGCTGGCTTACCTGGCCCGGGTGCTGAAATTCGAATTGGTGGCTCTCCATGTTGATCTCGGGAGATCCGTCCCCTGGGAGAAGCTGATGCAAGGCGCGGGTGCCATCGGAGTTAAGTCAGTTACCATTGATGCGGAGAAGGAGTTTGCTCAAGATTTCGTGCGGCCAGCTTTGTGTGCCCATGCCACCTATTTAGGGGGACATCCCATCAGCGCATCTTTAAGCCGTCCCCTCATTGCCAAGCAGGCCTGTCAGTTTGCCGAAGAACGGAATTTCCCGATCCTCCTCCACACTTCCACCCCGACTCAGAACAGCCTCCGGCGATTCAACACCGCGATTCAGGACCTGGGATTCAAGGGAAAGTATGGGTCTCCTTTTGAAACAGACCACCTTCGGAGGGAAGAGAAGATGAAGTTCTTGAAAGAGGAGGGCGTTGAAGGTTTCGAAGCTTCCCCATTCAGTTCCGACGTGAATTTCTGGTGCCGGGAAGTGGAGTTTGGCGAGCTTGATGACCCGGAAGCCATCGACTTGGCGGTCGTGCCCTTTCAATTGAAAGAGGTGGATACGACTCTTCCTGAGAAGACGATCAAAGTCGTTTTCAAAGAGGGACTGCCCATATCGGTAAACGATCAGAAAGGCAGGCTCGAGGATCTGGTGCGCGGGCTGGACGACCTGCTGGAGGGGTATGGAGTTGGCCGATTTCGAGGGCTGGAGGAGCTTGCCAGTGGTCTCAAGGTGCAAGAGTTTCGCGAGATGCCAGGGGCTCATCTTCTCTTGGAGGCATTCCGGGCGCTGGAGTCCGCTTCCCTGCCTGCCGAGACCCTCAGAGTCAAGCAGGGTGTGGAACAGGTTTGGGTGAGGGAAGCAGTGGAGGGGCGGTGGTTCCAATCCTTGAGAGAGGCGTGCCAGGCTTTCATCTTGTCGACAAGCGTCAAGGTGAGCGGGACCGTTACCCTCCGGGTGGCTCCCCATCGTCTGGAGCTGGAGCATTTGAAGGCGGAGAAACCTCTCTATATCCGGGACCGGAATCTTATCGAAGGGGCTTAGCTCCTGGAAGTCCCAAGACCGCTTCGCAGCTGCGTTGCGCGGCCCCTTGGTGGACGGCGAGAACCTTGGCTCCATTGGCGACGAGTTGGGCGGATTGAGCCGGGGAGTTCAGCAGTTCGGTCATGGCTGGGACCAGGTCGTCCAGGTCGACAATCTGGCGTCCGCCTTCGGCTTTGACCAAGGCGGCGACGAGCAGGGCAAAGTTCTGCATGTGAGGGCCCATGATAATGGGCTTCCCGATTGCCAGGGGTTCGATGGGGTTCTGGCCACCGGCCGCCAGGAAGCTTTTCCCTACTAACACGAGATCCGCCAAGTGATACCAGGCCCGTAGTTCCCCCGTGGTGTTTACGATGAGACAACGGCTCTCGCTAGGGGGAGGGATCACGGCGCCATCGGCATCGAGGTCGGTCTTCATGACCGGTTGGAACCCAATGCCTTCCAGATCCGCGAGCACTTCATGGCCCCGCTCGAAATGGCGCGGCACGGCGATATAGAAGGCGTTGGGAAAGGTCTTGCGAAGTTCGAGGAAGGCCTCTCCGAGAAACTTCTCTTCTCCGGGGTGTGTGCTGGCCGCCAGGATGACGGGACCTTGAGCGTTTCCCCGGAGTTGAGCGAGGATGGTCCGAAACGCTTCGATTTGCTTCTCTGGCCTGGCATTGTCCTGTTCGTCGAACTTGATACTGCCCGTGCAGAGGATGCGATCTCGTGGCACGCCAAGCCCGGCCCAGCGGTCGATATCTTCCTCTTGCTGCACTTGCACCTGGTCGAGTTGTTCAAAGAGCGGACGGGTGAGCAGAGCCCAGCGCTTGAAGCGTCGTTCGGACCGGGGGGAGAGCCGGGCGTTGACCACGGAGATGGGGATCCCACGTCGCTTGGTTTCAAAGAGGAAGTTGGGCCAGAGCTGAGATTCCACGAGAACCACCTGGCGAGGCCGGACCGTATGAAGGGCTCTCCAGACCGCAGGGTAAATGTCGAGCGGATTGTAGAAAGAGCTATAGCCGATGTCTTCGTGCTTGCGGGCAATCTCATAGCCGGTGGAGGTGGTGCAGGAGAGCACGATCGGCTGATTGGGGGCCGCGGCCTTGAGTTTGCGGATGAGTTTCTGGGCGAGGAGAAGCTCGCCGACGCTGACGGCGTTGACCCAGATGGGCCGGGTGGTGTCGAAGCGTTCGCGAGCGGCGTCGGAGTAGAAGCCGAAACGTTGGAAGAAGTCCTGCTTGTAGTTGCCGCGGCGCACCATCTTCACCACGAAGCCAGGAAGGGAGAAGACGAACGCAAAGGGCAAGAGCAGGTTGTAGATCGCGAGAACGACGTAGAAGCGCAAAGTCATAGGAGCCGTCCTAACCTGATTCCTTCCCGCGCTTTCTCAAGAGCCAGATTCCGGTGGAGCCGTAGGAGCGATAATCGATGGGCTCCCAGTCAGGAACATCCGGCTCCGGAGTGGGGTGCGCCACTTCCACAATGAGGCACCCGCTTTCCTCGTCGAGAAGGGGCGGAAGATGGGAGGATTCCAGGAGAAATCCGAAGTAGTCGAAGGCGTCCGGCCCTTTGGCGTAGGGCGGATCGGCAAAAATGATGTGAAAGGGGGCCTGTTGATACTGGCTGCTTTGCTGAAGGAAGCGCGCGACATCCTGCTTCACGATTCGGGCGTGATCCAATCCGGTCTTGGCCAGGTTCGTTTCCATGGTGCGAACAGCTTCCCGGTCTTGATCGACGAGAACGGCCAATTCCGCACCACGGCTCAGGGCTTCGAGGCCAAAGGCCCCGGAACCGGCATAAAGATCCAGCACGCGGGCGTCGGGCACACGATCACCCAGAATGGAGAAAAGGGCCTCGCGAACCCGGTCGGTGGTGGGCCGGGCAAGGGACTTGGGAGTTTGAAGGCGGATGCCTCCGGCGATTCCCGAGATGATGCGCATGGAAGACGGGTCAGGTCAGGGAGTGTTCTTTCCCTTCATGGACTCGCTGGCCTGTTCCAGGATCCGGCGTTCTTCCTCGGTCAGGGCCGACATGCCTTCGCGGTTGATCTTGTCCAGGATGGCATTGTAATCCGGCTTCCCATCGGTGAACTCCGCTTCGATGATATTGGGGTTCTCACTGCGCCGAGTGTAGGGCACCGTTTTTCCGCGGCTCTTGTTCCGGGTCTTGCGCGTCTTGGGAGCGCTGACCTGGAGACGTCCGGAGACGAGGTAAGTCATATGGATCCAACCGTAGAGCCAGCCGCCGATGTGGGCCATCCATGCCGTGTGGCTCTCTCCACCGAGCGAGATCACGAACATGAGCACATCAAACCCGAGCACAATGAAGGCGAGGGTCTGAAAGCGCATCCGCATGGGGATGACAAACATGAAGTAGCCTTCAAAAATGTCTTTCGGCCGCATCCAGCAGAAGGCACTGACGAGCGCGATGATGGAGGCGGAAGCACCCACGAGGTAAGTGGAGGGGACAAAGGCAATTTGCAGCGCGGCCCCAATCACAGAACCCAGCACGTAGATCACCACGAATTGCGTAACGCCCTTGGCATTGAGAACATGTCTGCCGATGAAATAGAGCAGCGCCATGTTCATCAACAGGTGCAGCAGGTGCCCGTGGATAAACGGATAAGTGAAGATCCGCCAGATCTGTCCTTCCCGGAGATAGCTCAAACTGAGCCCGCCTGCACGTGAATCCGTGACGACCCCATCAGCGGTGACTCGGAAAAACACTTCCGGCGCAAAGTAGGCTGCAAGGAACACAGCAGCATTGACGCCCATCAAAATCCAAATCAGGCGGTGGGTGTGGTTGCTGTAGGAATCCCGGTAGCCACTGCCACCTTGGTTTCCGCGCATGTAATCTCGATCGTAGGAGCCCATCGTTGCTAAGGGGTTGAGAAATCAAGCACAGGCCCGAGGGCTTGTCGATTCTTCTTCGGTCACAGTGACCTTCCTCATCCCATTTGAAAGGAAATCAGGTTCGACAACATCCGGGGGGTGGTTAGGGTGCGGCTTGGGGACCCCAATTGCAACTATGACTCGCGAAGATATCTCTTCCATACTCCGAAAGATCGCCCAACTCCTGGAACTCAAGGGCGAGAACCCATTCAAGGTGCGTGCTTATCGCAACGGCGCTGAGGTCGTGGAAACCTACAGTGGAGATATCATCCAACTCGCTAAGAATGATGAACTGGAGGGGATCAAGGGAATTGGCGATGCCCTGGCCAAGAAGCTCCATCAACTCGTGGATACGGGGAAGATGGAATACTATGAGAACCTCAAGGAAGAGTTTCCGGATACCATCTTTGCTCTCTTTGATATCCCCGACCTGGGTCCCAAGAAGATCAAGGCTCTCCATGACGAACTCGGCGTGGATAGCCTGGAAAAACTCAAAGCCGTTTGTGAGTCCGGTGAAGCGGCCCAACTGAGCGGATTTGGAGTGAAAAGCGTGCAGAAGATTCTTGCGGGCATCGCTTATCGGGAGAGTCACTCCGGCAAATTCAGACTGGGAGATGTGGCTGGTTACGTGCAGGAAATCCTCGACGCGCTCCGCGCTCATCCTCACACCAGCCGGGCGGAAGTGGCAGGGAGTGTGCGTCGGGGTAAGGAAACGGTTCACGACCTGGACTTTGTCGTTGCGACTCCAGAGCCGCAGCAGCTGATGGACTTCTTTGTCAGTGCTCCCTGGGTGGAGGAAGTGCTGGTGCACGGCGAAACCAAGTCTTCAGTCCGTCTGCCCAATGGCGTGCAGTGCGACCTGCGAGTGGTCTCGAATGCGGAGTTCCCCTTTGCGGTGGTCTATTTCACCGGTTCCAAGGAGCACAACGTCGCCATCCGGGGCCGGGCCTTGCGTCGAGGGTTCTCTCTCAATGAATACCGGCTTTCTCCAGTGGAAGGGAACGAGGAGAAGCCGCCGGAGATCAATACCGAGGAAGATCTCTATCGGGCGCTCGGACTGCCCTTTATCGACCCGGAGATCCGGGAAAACACCGGCGAGATTGAAGCTGGCGAGGCGGGAGAGCTTCCCCGTCTTATCGAGCTCGCCAACCTGCGGGGCACCTTTCACAACCACACCACGGCGAGTGATGGGAAGAATTCTCTCAAGGAGATGGCGGAAGCGGCTCACGATCTCGGACTTCAGTATCTGGGGATCGCCGATCACAGTAAGAGTTCCTTCCAGGCGAATGGATTGAACGAGGACCGGCTGAAGAAGCAGATCGAAGAGATCCGCAAATTGAATGAAGGGTTCGGGGGTGATTTCCGCCTGTTCACGGGCTCCGAGGTGGACATTCTTCGCAATGGCGGCTTGGACTTTGAAGACGATCTGCTCGCGGAACTCGACTATGTAGTGGCCAGCGTCCACAACGCGTTCCAACTGCCGGAGGACGAGATGACGGAGCGCATTCTGAGCGCAGTGCACAATCCCAATGTGACCATGCTGGGACACCTGACCGGCCGCTTGCTGTTGCAGCGGGAACCATATGCCTTGAACATCCCCCAGATCATCGAGGCCTGTGCGGAAACCGGCACGCTCATCGAACTGAACTGCAATCCCTGGCGACTGGATATGGACTGGCGCTGGTGGAAGCAGGCCAAAGCAGCGGGGGTGAAGTGCGTCATCAATCCGGATGCCCACCGCGTCGATGACCTTCAGTACCTGCACTTTGGGATCCTGGCCGCTCGGAAAGGGTGGTTGACGCGGGATGACGTCGTGAATTGCCTTCCTTTAGGGCAGATTGAAGAGGTTTTGCTGGCCAAGCGGCAATCCTGAAGCAACATCATCCTGGCTGCTGAGTCTGGACCCTCACCCAAGTCGATGAACCCCTATCTTTGGATTCTCATAGGTTATATAGTTGGAGCCACACCCTTTGGCTTCCTGGCTGGTAAATTGTTGAAGGGGGTGGATATCCGCAATGAAGGGAGCGGAAACATTGGGGCCACCAATGCCATGCGGGTTCTGGGCAAGAAGATCGGCTACTCCGTGTTCCTGCTGGATGTGCTCAAAGGATTTGTTCCGGTGATGCTTGCCAAGACCTACGCCAACACATCCATGGTCAATGGCGTCGAGGTCGTGGCTCTGATTCCCGCCCTGACCACCATCTCGACCATCCTGGGGCACAACTTTCCCTTCTGGCTCAAGTTCAAAGGGGGCAAGGGCATTGCCACCTCGGCCGGCTCCATGCTGCCCCTCATTCCACTGACCATTCTGGCTGGGCTGGTCGTTTGGATTGTGGTTCTGTCGCTCACCAAATACGTGTCGCTCGGCTCGATCTTTGCCGCGCTGACCTTGCCCACCTCCGTGCTCTTGCAGTGCGCCTACAGTGGAGAATGGCAGCGCCAATTGCCCGTGATCTGCCTCACCATCCTGGCTTGTGCCATGGCCATCTTGCGGCACCGGGGAAACATTGAGAGGCTTATCGCGGGAACGGAACGTCGCATGGGAGAAAGCAAGGAAGCCCATCAGGAACGGGTTCGCCGCGTCACGGAACAGGCCGCCGAAGAGGGCAGTTGATTCGGCTCTCTGGGAAGTGGGGGTTGCATGTGGCGGGTTTCTCCCTGAAGGATAAGCGGATTGGGGAATCATGAATTGGGACGCCCCGTTCCGGGTAGTTTGATGAAGAATGCTGTTGTACTGGGAGCCGGGAGCTTTGGAAGCGCCGTGGCCATGATGCTTGCCGATCGGGGACTGCAGGTCACCCTTTGGGGGCGTGATGCCGCCGTTATCGACGAACTGAACCAAAAGCACTCCAATCGCAAGTTCCTCCCGGACATCGATTTACCGGCTTCGATCAAGGGAACGACGGATCTCGCGTGTTGTAAGGAGGCGGATATCATCGCCTTCGTCCTTCCTTCCAGCTTCTTCCGCCAGGTTTGCGAGCAACTCCAGAATGTCGGACTTCCCGAGAAGTGTGTCGTGCTCTCCTGCACCAAGGGAATTGAGAAGAACACCGGCAGCCGTATGAGCCAGGTGTTGCAGGAATGTTTCCCGGAGAATACCGCCGCGGTGCTTTCTGGGCCGACTCACGCCGAGGAAGTCGCGCGACGCATGCCCACGGCTGCGGTGGTGGCCTGCGAAAATGAGGAGGTCGGCGTGGTGCTGCAGGAGCTTTTTTCCCTGCCTTATTTCCGCACTTACACCACCACGGATGTGATCGGCGTGGAGATTGGCAGCACCGTGAAGAACATCGCCGCGATCGCCTGCGGACTGGCCGCCCTGTGCTACGCCGAGTTCGCCTCCACCGTGCCGGTGGCCGGCAGCGCCTACACGTTCTCCTACGCGACATTCGGTGAGTTCATCGCCTGGATCATCGGCTGGGATCTGATCCTGGAGTTCGCCGTCGCCGCCGCCGTCGTTTAGATACTCTCTCTCTGGGCCGCCGCCGCCGCAAGCGAAGAAAATGATGTGAAGCAAAAAATAGTTTAGAGGCGCGGAGGATTTTTTGCGGGAAGAAGAAGAAGAAAAATATGATTCATCAACAGGTGGAGGAAAAACTAAAAGAAATAGTAAAATAGTTGTTACCTTACCAAAACGAAT
>JBHIXE010000059.1:0-289 GCA_041984905.1 Verrucomicrobiales bacterium
CAGGCTCAGCAGATTCGGCCAGATCCACCAGGGGTGGTGCATCCCTGAGGTCCGAGTGAGCTGGACAGCGAGTGGAAGTGGAGTTGTCGACGGGCGATCCAAAAAACGTAGCCTTTCCTTTTCATTACGCTCCCTTGGCAGAGAATCCACCTGGACTTTTCCACATACCCTGAAAGTTGGCTCCTCATGAACCGACGAATCCGCGTATCAACCCGCAATGGTCCATTCCAACAACACCTTTGATGCCAGGCTCACCGCCAGTGGCAAAAGCCTGACCCGCACCAAACCG
>JBHIXE010000059.1:299-12136 GCA_041984905.1 Verrucomicrobiales bacterium
AGACACTCCAAGTCAATGTGGGCAAACTCTGTAACCTCACCTGTGTGCACTGCCATGTGAACGCCGGTCCGGCCCGTAAGGAGATCATTTCCGGGGAAACGGTCGACAAGATCCTGGAATGGTTTGAGCAAACCGACATTCCCATGCTGGATCTGACCGGCGGCACGCCGGAGATGGTTCCCGATTTCCGGCGGTTGGTGGAGACGGTGCGCAGCTTCAAACAACCACGCCGAGTGTTGGACCGGCTCAATGCTACCATCATCAACGAGCCGGGCTATGAGTGGGTGCCGGAATTCCTGGCCGAGAACGAGCTCGAGATCGTAGCTTCCATGCCCTGCTACGCCCCGGAAAATGTAAACGCGCAGCGAGGCGATGGCGTGTTTGACTCCAGCATCACCGCTTTTCAAAAGCTGAACGCGCTGGGCTATGGCAAGGATCCGAACCTGGTCCTCAATTTTGTCTACAACCCCAACGGCGCATTCCTACCGCCAGACCAGGAGGAGTTAGAAGCCGATTACAAGCGGGAGATGAAGGCCCACTTTGGGATCGAGTTCAACCGTCTCTACTGTATCGCCAATATGCCCATTGCCCGTTTTGCCTCTTATCTAAAGCGGAACAACGGGTACCAGGAATATATGGAGCTCCTCAAGGATGCCTACAATCCCTCCACCATTGAGGGACTCATGTGCCGGAATACCATCAACGTGAGCTGGAAGGGCGAGGTCTATGATTGTGACTTCAATCAGATGATGAAGTTGCCCCTCACCAGTGGTACGGACGAGCCGTTGCGTCTGTGGGACATTGATCCGCTGACCTTCGCGGATGTGCCAATCCGCACCGGCAACCATTGCTTCGGTTGCACGGCTGGGAGTGGGAGTTCCTGCGGGGGATCGCTGACTTAGTCTGGATCGCTTCTATTGATTTGTCGGCGCAATCCAGATAGATTAGCGACCATGGAGATACAATTGCCACCTGAGCTTGAGAACTTCATAGGGTCTCAAGTTGCGGCAGGAGCCTTTCAAAGCGCTGACGAGTTGCTGGCCGAGAGTGTCGCAATGTTGAAAGCTCAGAAAGAAGCTGACGATGCCGCGATTCAAAAAGGTATTGCCGACTACGAAGCCGGACGCTTTCAGACGCTCGAGGAGCTCACGGACGAGCTCACGCGACGCTTCAAGGCATGAGCTACGAGATCGTTGTAACTCAACAGGCAAAGAGTGAGATCACGGAGATAGCGGAGTATATTGAGCAGCATTCACCACAAGCTGCGGAGAGGTGGGTCCCAGAAATCCTCGATGCGATCGGCACACTTGCCGAGTTTCCAGACGGACATCCCTTTGCGAGAGAGAATTGCTCGCATGACCGTGAGCTCCGGCAGTTATCTCATGGCAGATATCGCATCATCTTCTTCGTAGACATTGGCCGCGTAGTGGTCGCATCTGTTCGCCATTCTTCGAGATTACCTCACGCACCAGGAACATTGGACTAGGTGCATTATAAACTGCAGTCCGAGTTATATTGGACGTCCAAACCACTCACTGGCAGATCGTGCTTCTTTGGATCCTCTATATGGCTATCGCTTTTCTTGGCATCGTCACGAAGCCATATCATTGATGCGGTTGATATGGATTCTCTTTATCGGGCTACTAATCCTGATGCTCGCAGACGACAGCGTCATACCGACGGTCTCACTATCACTAGCTTTGCTCTGCTGCAAGGAATGCTCGCCACCCTCCCAGCTCAGTAATCTCCTGGGCGTTCTTGGCCGCAAAAGCTTCGCCGAGGAATCCAGGCACCCCTCCAAAGCCTTCACACTCCACGGTACCAATTCCCAATGGTGACGGGATCTGCGCGACAAAATCTCCAAACGCGGCGGGGTCAAGTGCCCAGACTTCCACCTCGATGCTGGCTCCTCCCTCTTCGGCACGCAGGAGCAAGGGCCTGGGCGGATAGCCGTCCATCGGCGGCAAGGCGTAGAAGCGATAGTCCGCCGTGGTGCGATCTTTGGCAACGAACCGGCCCTTGCGCTCAGTGAGTTGGTGATTGAGCGGGAGTCCATCCATATGCGCTCCGCAAACCACGATGGGGATCCAACCTGTTGGGATCTCGGGTTTGGTCTCCCGATCAGGATGAAGAAACCGCTCCGCCAGGGTGAGCAACTGCTGATCATGAAAGGCTGGCGCGAAAACGGTGACACCGAACGGCACCCCACATTCCAGCATTCCCGCCGGGAAGGCGGTGGCGCTGTAATCCAGCAGGTTCATGAAGTTGGTGTAGTAACCCAGGTTGGAGTTGAGCTGGACCGGCTCGGCCTCGACTTCCGCAATCGTGTAGGGCGATCCAATGGTCGGGGTCATCACCAGATCGACCTGGTCCCAGGTGCGGTCCGCCTTTCGCTTTAGCTCTCGCAACCGGTACTCCGCCTTGAATGCTTCAGCCGCTCTCGGCTTGCTGCCACCTGAGATGATCTGGCGAGTGACGGGAAACACATCGTCCGGCCGTTCCTCGATCATGGACTCGATCGCCACATATCGTTCCGCCACCCAGGGACCTTCATAGAGGAGACGCGCCGCCTCTAGAAAAGGAGCAAAGTCGATCTCGACGCACTCCCCTCCAATCCGCTTCATCTGCTCGACCGCTTCCGCAAAGCAGACCTTGCCCGAGTCATTGCCGAAGAACTCGAGCTGATCGGGCTTGGGAATCCCAAAGGTGAACCCTGACCCAAGGGGTGCCGCTTCTGGGGGATTCTCTACGGGCCGTGCATAGGCGTCTTCAGGATCAAATTCCGCACAGACCTCCAACACCGTTTTCGCATCCGTAGCGTCCAGGGTGAAGATGGAGACGCAGTCCAGACTCCGGCAGGCGGGCACCACACCACGGCAACTCAAGAGCCCGCGAGTGGGTTTGTGACCAATCAATTGATTGAGCGCCGCCGGCACGCGTCCTGACCCAGCCGTATCTGTTCCTAGAGAGAAGCTGACCAGCCCTTTGGCCAATGCAATGGCCGATCCAGAACTGGATCCTCCCGGGATATACTCGGGATGAAAGGCATTCACGGGATGCCCATAAGGCGAACGCACTCCGACCAGACCGGTGGCGAACTGGTCCAGGTTCGCTTTGCCTATCGGGATTGCACCGGCTTCCAGAAGCTTCTGAACCACGAATGCAGACTTCTCCGGGACGTAGGAGAACGCCGGACAGGCTGCGGTGGTGGGAATGCCTTCCAGGTCAATGTTATCCTTAATGGCGAACGGAATCCCATAGAGCGGCAGCGACTCCGGATCCTTGTCTTCCAGCAGCTTGGCAAATCCCCGCAGATGATCGTCGCAGAGCCGGGCGATCCAAATATGGGAAGGCTCCACAGCTTCCAAGCGCGGAATCAACGACTCCACCATTTGAGTGGGAGTGAGTGTTCCAGTACGGTAGGCCTCCAGCAAGGTCGCAACGCGGAGGTCAGGCAATTGATCCAGCATGATCTGAAGGCTCAGGCTTTGGGTTGGATAATAGCGAGGGGCTGACCCGCGGATACCGGTTTCCCCTCCTCCGCAAGCATTTGAGTGAGCGTGCCACCGCTGGGAGCGCAGACGGAGATCTCCATCTTCATGCTCTCCACAATAATGAGCGGTTGATCTTCCTCGATCTCGGCTCCGGGCTCGACAAGCAGCTTCCAGATGCTCCCGGAAACCGGAGCATCTGCGGTCTCGCATCCTTCTGGCACTTCCACTTCAGGACCATCACTCTGCGCCGGGGCCGGAGGCGTGCTGGCAAAGGACATGGCCCCCGTGGCTTCCCAGTGTTCCCGCTCTGCGGCAAAAGCCTGGCGTTGCGTCTGCCGGAAACTGGCAATGTCTTCCGCGTTGTCGGCCAGGAACTGTTGATAGTCGCGTGGCCGGAAGGTGGTTTCCTCGATCTGGATTCCAAACTGGCCCGTGATGAACTCACGACGCATCTCCAAAAGCTCCTCCGCTTCGACCGGATACCAGTGAATCTGGTCAAAGAACCGCAGCAGCCAGGGTGTGCCGGGCTCGAATTCAGTGGTCGACTTGAACCGGTTCCAGATCGGCAAGGTACGTCCGACAAACTGGTACCCTCCCGGCCCTTCCATCCCGTAGATACAAAGATAGGCACCGCCAATTCCCACGGCGTTCTCCGGGGTCCAGGTCCGCGCGGGATTGTACTTCGTCGTCACGAGCCGATGCCGCGGGTCCAGCGGAGTGGCCACCGGCGCGCCCAGATAGACATCCCCTAGCCCAAGCACCAGGTAACTCGCTTCATAGACGATGCGCTTGACCTCCTCAATGGAGTCCAGCCCGTTGATCTTGCGGATAAACTCAATGTTACTGGGACACCAGGGTGCATCGGCACGGACGATCTGCATGTACTTGCGAATCGCTTCCTGGGTAGCGGGATCGTCCCAACTCAAGGGCAAATGCACGATGCGGCTGGGGAACTCCATCTCCGCCACGGGTGGCAGCTCCTGCTCGGCTTCCTCAATGATGCCCAGCACCTTGCGGGCGGAAATCACGCTCGGCTCGAACTGAACCTGGAGAGAGCGAATCCCTGGGACCAGCTCCAGCAATCCCTCAAAGGGATGCTCCTTCAGCCAATCATGAAGTGCTTGGACCCGGAATCGGAGATCCAAATCCAAGACCAGTTCTCCGTATTCGATCAGGATGACGCCATCCCCGCTCTGGCGGAAACATACCTGCGGTCGTCCATCTCTGGATTCCAGGGTCTCAAGGATGGGACTCTCCAGGATCCCGGGATTGGCGAGCTTGGAAGAGCCTTGCGGTTCGAGGGACTCCACCTCCTGCTCCAGGAGCTTCCAGGCATTTTCGGCCGCTTCGTTGGTGATCGCCACAAACTTGACCCGGTCACCCGGTTTCAACTGGCCGACCTTCCACAAGTCTGCCTTGGCCAGAACGGCAGGACAGACGAACCCGCCGAGACTGGGTCCATCCGGCCCTAGTATGATGGGCATATCGCCCGTAAAATCGACAGAGCCGACGCAGTAAGCGTTGTCGTGAATGTTCGAAGGATGCAGCCCGGCTTCACCCCCATCCTTGCGAGCCCACTTGGGTTTGGGACCGATCAGCCGGATGCCAGTTCGGTCGGAGTTGTAGTGCACCTCCCAGTCCGCGGCAAAGAAGCTTTCGATGTCAGAACCTGTGAAGAATTCCGGTGCACCGTGGGGGCCATAGACAACCCGCAGCTCCCAGGAATCCGTCAATGATGGACGCAGAGACTCTGGCAACTGTTGAGCTGCGGCTTCCTGCAGTGAGGTATGCGCCAAGTGCAGAACATCGCCTACCCGCAACGCGCGTCCGCCGTGACCACCGAACCTGCCGAGCCGGAATGTGGAGCGGCTGCCCAGATACTCGGGTAACTGCAAGCCGCCCTGGATCAGAAGGTAGGCGCGTTGGCCCGGTCCCTGCACCGCTCCCAGTTTGAGGACCTGGCCGCTTTCGACGGAGACCGCTTCATATGGAGGGATGCTCTCTCCGTCCAACGTGGCGCCCATGTTCGCTCCCGTCAGGCAAATCAACGCGGGTTGATTGAAGCGCAACCTGGCACCTCGTACCGCCATCTCCAAACCGGCTGCGGAAGGATCATTCCCGAGGATCCGATTGCCGAGCCGAAAACTCAATGTGTCGAAGGGACCCGACGGAGGCACGCCGACATCCCACATGCCAATTCGGCCGGGATAATCCTGAATCGTGGTCTCCAGTCCTCCATCCAGCACATCAATGGTCCGCGCGTGATAGGCGAAGTCATTGAGGAAGCGAGTGGTCACCTCTCCTTTGGCGAAAGCATCGCAGGCCAGAATCTGGCGAAGATAGGCCTGATTGGTCTCCAGACCCGCACAGGACAGGTCTTCCAGAGCCTCTGTCAGTCGCTGAATCGCCTGCTCCCGGTCCGGCTCGTGGGCAATCACCTTTGCCAACATAGGATCGTAATAGCCTGAGACCTCTGTTCCGGACTCGATCCAGGTATCGCAGCGCACCCCTGCTGGAGCTTTGAACTCCGTTACCAGACCCGCGCTCGGCTGAAAATCCTTGTTGGGATCTTCCGCGTAGACTCGCGTCTGGATGGAGTGCCCTTGAGGAGAAATTGCCTTCGCCAATTCCGGCAGCGAGCCCAATTCTCCGGCTCCCAGTCGGACCATCCACTCGACAAGGTCCACTCCCGTGACCATCTCGGTGACTCCATGCTCCACCTGGAGGCGAGCGTTGATCTCCAGGAAATAGAATTCTCTGGCGATATCATCCCAGAGAAACTCTACCGTTCCAGCCGACCGATAGTCTACCGACCGAACCAGGCGGAGCGCAGCGCCTGCCAATTCCTGCCGCTCCACATCCGTGAGTCCCGGTGCCGGAGTCTCCTCAATGACCTTCTGATTGCGGCGTTGCGTGGAACAATCCCGTTCCCCCAGGGAAATCACGTTGCCCAACCCATCACCAAAGATCTGCACTTCCAAGTGTCGCGCCCGCTCTACAAATTTCTCCACGAACAGGGAGGAGTCTCCGAAGTTTGCCTGGGACAGCCTTGCCACTTGGTCGAACATTTCCGGCAACTCATCCGCATGACGCGCCACCTTCATCCCAATGCCGCCGCCACCGGCTGAAGACTTCAGCATCACGGGATATCCAACGGCTTCCGCCGCATCCAGGGCCTCTTTCGTAGAGGTCAGCAAGGGGCTGCCTTCGAGCAAGGGAACTCCACTCTCACGGGCGATGTCCCGGCATACGTGCTTAAGCCCACAGGTCTCCAGTTGCGTAGGCGTGGGGCCCAAGAAGACAATTCCAGCTGCCTCACAAGCCTTTGCGAAGTCGGCGGACTCGCTGAGAAATCCGTAGCCGGGATGGATCGCTTCCGCGCCTGTCTTTGCCGCAGCATCCAGGACCTTGCCGATGTCCAGGTAGCTCTCTGCCGGCTTATTCCCTCCCAGCGCCACCGCCTCGGAAGCTTCCAGTACGTGGAGAGATGCAATATCCGCGTCCGAATACACGGCCACGGGCGCAATCCCCATTCCTTTCAGGGTGCGCATGATCCGGCACGCGATCGCGCCTCGATTGGCAATCAGGACTTTGGAAAACATATCAGTCCCAGATCAAAACTTGGACGGGAGTGGGATTGTAGGCGTTGCATGGATTGTTCAACTGCGGGCAGTTGGAGATTAGTGCGATCACGTCCATCTCCGCGCGCATCTCCACGTAACGTCCCGGAGCGGAGATGCCATCTTCAAAGGTCAACTTCCCTTCCGGAGTCACAGGAACGTTCATGAAGAAGTTGATATTGCAGGTCACATCCCGCTTCCCAAGTCCGTGGCCCCACTCGGTTACCCCACAGAGAAAGCTGTCCCGGCAGGCGTGCATGTGTTCCTTATCCAGAGAATAACGCATGGTGTTGCTCTCCCGGGAACAGGCGCCTCCCAGAGTGTCATGCCGGCCACAATTGTCCGCGACAATGGTCAACAGTACGTTCCCTTCCGTAGACATCAACTGGGTCCCCGTGGTGAGGTAAAGATTTGCCTGGTTGCGAATGGTGTCGCTGGCGCTGTAACGGTCGACCGGATTCTTCGCGTTATAGAATAAGGTATCGGCCGCCTGATTCCCTTCCAAGTCCACAATCCGAAAGGTCTGTCCTGCCTTGATCTCCCGCATCCAGTGATCTCCTGCCAGGACGGTATGATCATACACCGCATTGGCAGGGTCCAACTTTGACTTCTTCATGGCTCAAGCTCGAAATTTGCGCTTCTGCTCCCGTCAATCACGGAGCGCATAGTAGTTCTCCGTGTTCTCGAATGCCCGCTCGTTCTCTGGCCGGGACTTCCTACAGGCATCATTAGCAGCTACCGGTTCAGAAGCAAATACGGACAAGTCCACGGGACGCGGCGCATACTCCGGGTTTGGATCCAGGGGATGCTGGCAAGTGTTGAGCACCACCAGGGTATCCATCTCCAAGCGGAGATCCACATGCCCACCGGGCGGAGAGAAATTCTGGACAAAGGTCAGGTTTCCGGACTCATCCGCCACCACCTTGCTGAACCAATTCAGGTTCGGCACAAGATCTCGCTTTCCCAATCCCCACTTGTTCAGTTCGATGAGAAAGTTGTCCTTGGCATTTCGATAGAAGTCATTCCGGGCTTCCTGGTAGGTCTTCTCGCCATACTTGTCTCGAACCAGCTTCGCGTCTCCACAGCCGCAGACCGTATCGTGCCAGCCTACGGTATCTTCCGTAATGGAGGCGAAGAGCCGACCCATGTCCGAGTGGAGACAAAATGGACTTGTGAGATAAAAGATGTGCTGGCCCTTGAGGGTATCCGGCATGTTGTAGCGCTCCAGCGGGTTGTCTGCATTGTAGAGCAGCATACCAACATTCGCACCGCCTTCGAGGTCAGTAATACGGAGCGTCTTTCCGCGTGTGATTACCTGCGACCACATCCCCCCTCCTATTATCGTTTTTTGATAAAGAGTCGGAGGAGAGTTGTGAGAACTCATTGTTTCTTGCTGTCTTCGGGTAAGGGATGAATCGGAGGAAGAATCATCGATGTAATCGTGAGTCGCCCACTCTTGACGCCCTTACAAGTAATGAGTTTGTCTGAGATCTCTTTCAAGCGATTTGCGGGTCCTTGAACCAGCAGAACCTCCATGGTGTGATCGCTTTCCAGCAATACATGCTGAGAACTGATCACTTCATCGACGTGAGTTCGCTCGATCTTGGCCAGTGCCTGCAAGAGGCCCGGCCAGGCGGCATCGTAGAACAGCGTGATGGTTCCGGCCATGACCTCCGAACCCAATTCCTCCCGGTGATCGATCAAGCTTTGCTGGATCATTTCCGCGACCGCTTGAGACCGGCTTTGGAAGCCACGAAGCTGCACCAATTCATCCAGGGAGTCATAAACATCTGGATGAAGGGAGATACTTACCCGCTTGACGTAATCGGAGCCGATCGGTTGAGTCATAGTAGAAAAATGAAACTGGCGGATTGGGAGTGCCGGTTATTACGAATTTGCCCTACGGTCGGATCAGACAAATCACGGTATCCTTTATTCGAGGGCTGTAAAGTTACGTTTGGCGGCAAGCCTGCGTCACCCCGTTCCCTTCTCTAAGCTTTAGGGGTTAACCTTATCAGCTCCAGGAGCATTCTTCTAGCTCGCTAGGCTTCTTTCCACCTCGCAAATCCAACTTTGAGCCAGGATTGGGCTACGACATTCTGAAGTGACACTAGTGTGCAATCTCGACCGCAACTGTCCTAATCTGGACATTATTACGGCGGGGAATTGGCAGTAACAATGCAACTAACCTCCTGAAGGTGAGGGCTTTTTGGGTGCCAATTTGAGCGTCCTGAGTATTACTGCCCGACTTGACGGGTGCGCCACGGGCGCCATGGCATGAGTTCTGCTTCCCTCCCCTAACGTTGGCGGAAGCTAACCTTATTCATCGCTATGAAACTCAAGAAACGCATCACCCGAGATTGGGTCCAGCTTGCTGGTCTCTTAGCCGTAGCCGCCTTCCTGGGGGCCTGTACTCCACCTGCCGAAGAGGCGTCCACTCCCACTGAGGAAACGCCCACCGAAGAAGCAGCGCCTGTCGAACCTACACCAGAGCCAGAACCTGCTCCGGAACCGGAGAAGATGGCGGAAACAAAGCCTGCTCCAGAACCCGAACCCGAACCCGAGCCTGCTCCCGCACCTGCGCCGGCCGCCGCTCCCGCCCCTGGCAAAAAGCCTCTGACCATTGCTTACAGCGACTGGCCCGGCTGGACGCCCTGGGAGATAGCGATCAAGAAAGGTTGGCTCAAGGAAGCCGGTGTCGACGTGAAATTTGAGTGGATGGACTATGTCGGGTCTCTGGACGCCTTCGCGGCGGGGAACCTCGACGGCTGCCACATGACCAACGGTGATGCTCTGGTCATCGGCACCGATCAGCCTTCGGTCTGTATCCTCATCAACGACTACTCCAATGGTAATGACATGTTCATCGCCAAGCCCGGAATCGACACCGTTCCTGCACTCAAGGGAATGAAGGTCGGCCTGGAGGAAGGTTTTGTGCCTCACCTGCTGGTGCTTCGCGCTCTGGAAGACAATGGCTTGACCGAGGCCGATATCGAGATCGTCAACACGCCTACTGACCAGACTCCGCAAGTGCTGAAGACCGAGGCAGTTGACGCGATCTGCGCCTGGCAGCCCAGCTCTGGAACCGCTCTCCGCGAAGTGCCAGGATCCAAAGCCATTTACACCTCCGCGGATTGCCCTGGCCTGATCTACGACTGCCTCTACGTCACGCCCGAATCCCTCAAGGAGCGCCGCGACGACTGGATGAAGGTTATCGAAGTCTGGTACAAGGTGGTCCACTTCCTCAAGAATGAAGAGAACATCGATGAAGTGCTCGAGATCCTGGCCGGCCGCGTCAGCGTGACCCCGGACGAATACGAGCCTTTCCTGGATGGCACCTACATCCTTACTTTGGATGAAGTACTTCCCGTGTGGGAGGAAGCTGAGGGCCTTGCCTCCATCTATGGATCCAGCAAGATCTCAGACGACTTCAATGTGAAGTACGAGGTCTATACCGAACCGAAGGATTACAAGTCTTACATTGATCCTTCTCTGACCAAGGAATTCGCCGGCAAATAGCCGTCGCCTTGATCTGTTTTTGAATCTCTTACCTGGGCGGAGCATCACGTTGGTGCTCCGCCCAACTTCCCCCGAACTCTTGCCCTGATACACCAATGCCTAAGAGTGGTCCCGTTCAGCGCGAATCCTGGTTCAAGGTCCGGGGATCACTGAATAGATTTCGCGTGGGCATTCTCATGGTGGCGTCGTTCGTGACGCCGCTCGCCGTCTGGAGCTTTTTTGCCTACACGCCCGGTCTTTGGGATGTCAGCCATAAGCTGCTCATTACCACCGACCTGAAGTCGAGCGAATTCCCGACTATCTATGCTCCAGGTCATGTCATGGAGGCGGAACGCTACGGCACCTTTCAGGACATGGTGCGGGAAAGAAACGACGCGATCCTGGCATACCGCCAAGGCAACGGCGAGTTGCCCGAAGGCATCTCCGCCAGTTCCCGCTCCAACACCAAGGTCCTGCGCAAAATCCATCCCATTGCCATTGAGAAGGAATGGATGCTGGAGAGTCAGGGCACGGATAATGCCACCTTTTTCAGACTCTGGGGTGAACTCGCCACGGGAGAGAAATCTGCACCGCACCTGATCTCCAAAGAGAATCTGGAGATCATCAAATCCAACTGGGAAGAAATGCAGGCCAGCGGCTTGGAGTACGACTCCGCCACCTTCCCCTCCGAACCCTTGCTTCACTTGATTCCCGATGGGGAAACCGCGATCGGCCGTCCCTCCTACCTCCCTGCTCCCCATGAGGTAGTACTAGCCGGTAAGGACCTTTTCTCAGGACTTTCCGACCGGGAAGACGCCAACCTATGGGTCCGCTACAAAGACTCTTTAGGGATTGTCTTTATGGGTTTCCTGGTCGCCTGCCTCGTGGGATTGCCCATCGGACTCCTCGCCGGCACCTTCGACTTTTTCTCCAAGCTCTTTGAGCCCTTTATTGATTTCTTCCGTTACATGCCCGCCCCGGCCTTTGGCACGCTCCTGGTCTTTTTGCTCGGAAGTCATGATGCACCCAAGGTAGCGATCGTGTTTCTGGGCACCGTCTGCCAATTGATCCTCATGGCGGCCAACACCACCCGCTTGCTGGACACCGGCTTGCTGGACGCGGCTCAAACCCTCGGCGCCAAACCCAAGGATCTTGTTTTCCGCGTGGTGATTCCGGGAGTGATCCACAACTTGTATAACGATCTGCGGATCCTCCTCGGCTGGGC
>JBHIXE010000059.1:12146-18650 GCA_041984905.1 Verrucomicrobiales bacterium
TCGCCGAGCTGCTGGGGGTCAAGAGCGGCCTGACCGAGATCATCGATACCCATGGCCGCCGGTTCAACTTTGACATCGTCTATGCCACCATCCTCTTGATCGGTCTAACCGGATTCCTCACGGATCAGTTCCTGGCCTGGTTGCGCCCCCTTCTCTTCCCCTGGGTGGCGGAGACACGCCGCGGACATGGTTTCATCCGTGCCATCACCTGGTTCCCTCGATGGGTTGTCTCCGGAGCTCAACAGCGCAATGAGGGGATGGCTGCTGCGATTGCTTCCCGCAAAGAGCCCTCTGAAGTCTGATGCCTGCCAAACCGCTCCGTCTGGAGAACCTGTCCTGGACTGCCATTGCCAACCTTCAGGAAGCGGGAGCTGACATGCTCATCCTACCTGTCGGAGCCACCGAGCAACACGGCCCTCACCTGCCCATCAACACTGATACCGTGATTGGAGAACATCTCTGCGCCTATGCTTCCGCAAGCACCCAAGTGCCGGTGCTGCCGGCCATGTGCTATACGGTTTCCGCGGGTCACACCACCAAGTGGCCAGGCACCTTTTCCCTCCGGCACGAGACCTTTATCCATGCCCTTGGAGACCTGGTGGCCTGGATCGTCGCCACTGGCTGGAAGCGTCTCCTCATCGTGAACTCCCACTTTGGCAACGACGCCTCGCTACGGGTCGCCATCGATCAACTGCGACTCCGGTTCCTGGGCCAACTCCAAATCGGCGCGCTGAACAGCTTCCAACTCTCGCCAGAAATCTGGCAGCGCTTTATCGAGGATGCGGAGGATCTCCACGCCAATAAGGCCGAGACCGACCTGATGCTCCACCTGGCGCCGGACCTCGTGGACATGGACGCCGTGGAAGACGACCCTGACCGTACGGTTGGCACCGTATTCAGCTATCCCGTAGCGCAGACCAGCACCAATGGCATCACCGGCAAACCCAGCCTCGGCAATGCCAAAGATGGCGCCGAACTCTTTGAACTCATGGGCACCACCCTCGCTGGACTGGTGACTCAAGCCAGGACGGAAACGCCGCCACTGGAACCTAAATACTGGACCAGCCTCACTCCTCCACCTCAATAGCCTAGAATCACCATCCCACTATGCACAAACCAGCTGAAGCCAAGCCCACCTTTGCCGTGCCGGAAGGATTCCGGGCGGATCCGGAACTCGTCTCCAAGGTTCAACAGGACCTTGCCTCACAAGGGGTTCAATACCTGCTCTCGACCTACGTGGATGTCCACGGTGTCCCCAAGTCCAAGGTCAATCCCATCTCCGCGATTGAGAAGATGGCCAATGGATCGGAGCTCTTCACGGTAGGAGCCGTGGAAGGCATGGGACTGGTCGGTCCGCAGGAAGATGAATGCGCCGCCGTGCCTGACCTGGGAACAGGCATGATCTGTCCCTGGGATCGCCGCTTTGCCTTCTTTTTCGGAGACCTCTACTACCACGGCGAGCCCTATCCCAACGACAGCCGCCAGATCTTGAAGCGTCAACTGGACCGGGCCGCCAAGCTGGGTCTGACCTTCAATCTCGGGGTTGAGCCGGAGTTTTATGTCTTCCGGGTCGATCCCGAGACAGGTAAGCGCAAGACCCTGGCGACCAACCACTACGGCGGTCTCTGCCCCTGTTATGATGTCTACCAGGTGCAGGGCTCCATGGAGTTCCTGGAACCCATGGTGCAGCACATGAACGAGCTGGGCTGGGGCGTCTTCTCCTTTGACCAGGAAGGCGGCCACAGTCAGTACGAGTTTGATGCGGGCTATGCCGACGCGCTCACCATGAGTGACCGGCTCGTCTTCCTCAGGCTTATGGCCAAAAAGGTCGCGGAGTCGATCGGCTGCATGGCGACGTTCATGCCCAAGCCCTTCCAGAACGACTTCCGTTCCGGTTGCCACTTCAACATGTCCATTGCCAGCGCGGAAACGGGCGAGAATCTCTTCGCACCGGAACCGGACTCCAATCCCTTTGCTCAACGTACGGGCATTAACGTATCCAAGATGGCCTACCACTTCGTGGCGGGATTGCTGAAACATGCTAAAGCGCTCACCGCGGTGACTTCGCCCACCTTCAACAGTTACCAGGGCTTCCTGGCGCAGGGAGATATGCCAGACGTTTCCTGGGCGCCGGTCCTCATTGCCTATGGCCGGAACAACCGCTCCGCCATGCTGCGCATTCCTCCCAACCGGTACTGCGTGGAGAATCGGGCCCCGGACATGAGCGTGAACCCATACCTGGCCGCAGCTCTGCATCTGGCCGCCGGCCTGGAGGGAATCGAGCAGGAACTCGACCCGGGTGAACCCGTGAATGAAAGCACCTACAAACTCACCAAGAAGCAGATCAAAGCCCAGGGTATGGACTTCCTGCCCGGCACCCTGCTTCATGCCATCGAGGCGTTTGAGGAAGATGAGCTGGTCGACGAAGCCTTTGGCGAAATGAAGGACATCTACATTCGCCAGAAGACCATGGAGTGGGAGAAGGAGTTCTTCACCGTGAGCGATCAGCAACGGGAATACCGCATGACCTTCCTCTAGGGAGCAAGCACTCATGAGTTTTCCTCAGCACCAGCTCCAGACCGCGCCAGCAGCGTCCAAACCGCTCCTGGCCGAAGTGCAGGCGGATTTTGGGATGATCCCGAATCTGGAGCGCACCCTCGCCTCCGCGCCTCCTGCCCTGGAAGGTTACGTCCGGCTCTGGGAGTTATTCTCCCGCACCAGTCTCACTCCAATCGAGCAGCAGGTGGTGTATCAGACAGCCAATTATGAGAACAACTGTAGCTACTGCGTGCCCTGGCATACCTTCCTCAGCCAGAAAGCGGGCATGGCGCCTGCAGACGTGGAGGCGCTGCGGCAGGGCACCGGACTATCGGACGAAAAACTGGAGTCCCTGCGAGTCTTCACGCGAGCGCTCATCCAACATCGCGGTCATCCTCCCGATGGCACCATAGAGGCGTTCCTTGAGGCGGGCTACACCGATGCCCAGGCCATGGAGGTAATCCTGGGGCTGGCAACAAAAGTGATCAGCAACTACACCAACGGCATTGCCCGTACGCCGCTCGACGGCGCCGTGCAAAGTCTCGCCTGGACCAAACCGTGAACTCGACTCTGCGCAGCCTGGTGGGCATCCGGCGTCCGCTTTCGCCGTCCCTCCAGATGGTGCTCGCGGGTGCGGCCTGGATTCTCTTCCTCGCCGGCTGGCACTTCCTATCCGTCAGCGGGATCGCCAATGCGAAGCTGTTGCCGCCCCCTTTGGAGGTGCTGGAAGCGCTCCATACTCTCTTCACGGAACGAGGCTTCCAGAAAGATGTAGGGATGAGCCTCTACCGCATTCTTATCAGCTTTTCGATGGCGGTTCTGGTAGCCCTTCCCCTCGGCCTCCTTATGGGTACTTTTGCTTCCGCGGAAGGGTTCATCAATCCGCTGGTGTCCCCCTTTCGTTATCTGCCGGCCCCTTCCTTTGTCCCTCTCCTGCTGATGTGGCTGGGTCCTGGCGATCCCCAGAAAATCGCCCTCCTTATCCTGGGTGTCGTCTGGTTCCTCATCACGCTCTACATGGACAACACCAAGCAGGTCCGCATGGAGTTGATCGAGACCGCCCAGACCCTTGGAGCATCTCCGACCATGATTCTCCTGCGCGTCATTTTCCGATCCGCGCTTCCCGCCTTTCTGGATACCACCCGCCAGATGCTGGCCGTCAGCTGGACCTATTTGGTAATCGCAGAGATTGTCGCCGCCACGGATGGGATCGGTGCGATGATGATGCGTGCCAAGCGATTTGTAAGGGTCGATGAGATCATGGCCGGCATTCTCGTGATCGGCCTGCTCGGCTTGGTATTGGATCTGCTGTTGAGGTGGTTACGCTGGGCCTGTTTCCCCTACGACCGAAGTACTTCCACTACCTGACATTCTCACTTCTTCCTTCTCTCTACCTAAATACACCACATCAATGAAACGCATGAAACCTGACATCCACACCCGGGTCCTCCGCTCTGTCGGCATCCTGGGCATCATCCTCATTCTCGGCGCCTGCAGCCCTTCCACGGAAGAAAGTTCAGCTCCGGAAGAGGAAGAAACCGCGACCGTCGTCGAAGAGATGACGGAGCCCACCGAACCCGAACCTGCTCCAGAGCCGGAACCGGAACCAAAGCCTGAGCCAAAACCAGAGCCCACTCCCAAACCGGAACCCGAACCCGAACCAGCGCCTACAGCAGCCGCGGATACGCCCACAGTGAAAGTGTCACTATTTTCCTGGCCAGGATACGGTTTTTGGTTTGTCGCCAAGGAGAAAGGGCTCACCGAAGGCTTCGATCTCGATATCAGTATCATCGAAGACCCTTACGAGAGCTTTGGCCTGATGCAGTCCGGTCAGTTGGACGTGACCTCCAGTACGGTGGAGTACGGACCCATTGCCGCTGAGGAAGGCGTCGGCATCAAGCTGGTCGCCTACACCAACGCTTCCTACGGCACGGACAAAATCCTGCTGGGCCCGGACATCGAATCCGCCGAGCAGCTCAAGGGCAAGAATGTCGCCGTCCTGGAAGGCGGCCTGACGCAGATCTACATGGGCATCTGGCTGGAGCAGAACGGCGTGAAGTTTGATGAGGTCAGTTATGTGAATGTCATCATGGATGATGCCGTGGCCGCGATGGTCAGTGGCAAGGTCGCTGGAGGTGAGTTCTGGGAACCCTTTGGAGCGCAGGTGCTCGAGTCTCTCGAGGGCTCAAGCGTTGCCGCGACTTCCAAGGACGAGTACTTCCTGGAAACTGGCCTGCTTGCGGATGGGATGTACATGAGCAGCGCGTTTCTCTCGGAGAAACCGGAACTCGCCGCCAAAGTCATGAAGGCCTACTATGACGCCGTGGCTTACTGGAAAGCGAATACCGCAGAAGCCAACGAAATCATTGCCAAGGCGATTCAGTTCCCCATCGAAGACGTGGTCTCCGTGATCGGCGATGACGGCGGCCCCAAGGACGGCGGGCTCTACGTGTTCGGCCTGCCGGAATCTTCCACGTTCATGGGCGTGGCCGAAGGCGAGCCTCCCATCGGTAAAAATGGCCAGATCAAGGATCACTGGAAACTCACCAACGACTGGTGGATCAAGTTCGGCTTCGTCACTAAGGAGCATCCCATGGAAGCCGGGATTGACCTGGCGCCCATGACGGCCGTGGTTGGCGAGTAACCTCCATGAAGCTACTCATTCTTTGTTCCAGTCCCCGCCGCGACGGCAACTCCTACCGCCTCGCGGCGGCGGCTCTGGAAGGCGCTCTTGCCAAGGGGCACGAGGCCGAACTCGTCTATGTGGACGACTACCTGGCTCACTTCCTGCGAGACTGTCGACAGTGCCGGGGAAGTGATGGCGAGTGCACCATCCAGGATAACTACCGCACTCTCTTTTTGGAGAAGTATCTCCCTGCGGACGGCGTCATTTTTGCCACGCCCTTATACTGGTATGGCATGAGCGGTCAGCTGAAGACTTTCCTGGATCGTTCCTTCTGTTATTACGCCGCTTCCCATCCCAAGAGTGAGGAGTATGGCGAGCAGATGTGCCGCAAAAAGCTGGGGCTCCTGATCGCATCGGAAGAGTCCTACCCTGGCGCTCCCCTTGGCGTGATCCATTCGATCCAGGAATTCAGCCGCTATACCCGGTCTCAGTTCGTGGGCTATGTCCAGGGAATCGGCAACAAGCGCGGAGATGTCGAGGCGGATCCCTGCAGCCCGATCGAGCAAGCGCGGAAGCTGGGCGAGACGATGTTCGAGCGGTTCTATACGGATTATCACATGGACACCCCGCGAGCGGGGTCCGTTTGGAACAACGTCCCGAGTGAGTAGTGCTGAATTCGCTTGCCTGCTCAAAAGTTGAGATTGCAGGTGGTGAAAGCTCCGATATCTGTTCTCCCATCTGCGGTTGCAGATCAGCAAGAGAAAGCCCCCCTATGAACCTTATCCGTGTCGCCTCCACGGCGTTCGCTGCGCTCGTTTGCCTCACCTCCTGCGAAGACTCCAACTCAACTACAGTGGAGAACGCCCTCTGGATCAATGACTGGACCCACTCCTTTGAGGAGGATCCTCCGAACAGCCAAATCCAGATTTATCGCCCCACGATCTCCAGCACGTTCCCCGTGAGCCACTTCCGCATGCGTTATCTCTTCAATGCGGATGGAACCTGCGAGTATCTGGTCCTTGACCCAGCGGATGCTCACTACTCTGCCAAAGGCACCTGGAAAGTGGACCCCAAAGATCCCAAGCGAGTCCTCATCTCCAAGGACGGAACCGTCAACAAGAGGGTCTCGTTCACGATCCTTGAAGTGGAAGAGAACCTCCTCAAGATCGAACGGGAAGGGTGAACTAGCTTCGATGTCCGCCTTTAGACTGACGCATCCGAAAAGAAGTAGATCTCCCGTTTTGGTGTCCTACTAGAGCATTTTAGGTGTGTGCCCCAATGCACCTTCACAAGCGGTGAAAGCGAGAAAGCCCATTCTCAAGGCCGGAGGCCTACAAGGT
>JBHIXE010000060.1:0-13453 GCA_041984905.1 Verrucomicrobiales bacterium
GGGTCAAGGTGGTGTTGTCGTACAAGGTGCTGCCTTCGCCATCCGGGGTGGCCTTGAGGCGATCGATGAAGTGGGCCAGTAGCTCGGATTGCTTCTGATCCCGCAGCTGCGAAACGTCCTTGCGAGCGCCATCGCTGTAGTGGCTCATATTGTGGGCCGAGATGGTGGAGCCGAAGCTCTGAAGGAAGGTTTCCAAGGGTTGGCGATAGGTGAAGACGCGAGAGGCATCCACTTGCATCGCGGCGACCATGAGGTCGTACATCATCTTGATCTCTTCCTCGCCCTCCAGGCCTTTCTCGACGTCTTTGGGCGCTCCCTTCGGGATGGTCTTGGGGACATCCAGCCATTCTTCTTCCTTGGAAAGCCGGGTCTCGATATCGCGGATGGACTGGAAATACTCGTCCAGCTTGTCGGTATCCGTCTTGGTCAGGCCTCGCTGCACGGACTTGGCGTCTTCCAGGACGGTGTCCAGGATACTGCGCTTCTGCTGGAGGGCGGCCTGCCGTTGTGCCAGGGGCGTCTTGCTGTCCGAAAACAGGCGATGGAAGGCGGCAACGGGAGTGTCCAGGGCGGCGATGGGCTTGCCCTGGCGATTCCAAGCCAGAGAGGAGCCCGGACCATGCCCGGAGCTGCCACTGTCCTTGGCGCCCAACTGGATAGAAGTGAATCGCGTGTCACGGCCCAGGACTTCCGCGGCGACCTGATCGGCGGAGACGGAGTTGTAGAAGCTTTGGCCGGCCTCAGCATAACGATTGGCGCCCGTCAGCCAGAAGGTGCTGCCCCAGTGCGCTTCATTGGAATACTGGTTGGACAGGTTCTGGATGATGGTGAGGTCCTTCTTGTGTCGAGCCAGGGGCTTCAGTCCCTCGGGCAAGACGTAGTCCGCGCCGGTGATCTTCTTGTCCGGATACCAGGTTTCCCGGGTCACACCGAATCCCATCCCGAGAAAGATAAGGCGCTTGGGCGAAGCCGCAGAAGCGGGATTAGCCGCGAAGCAACGATGCCCAAAGGACTCCAGGAAAGGGAGCGCGATGAGGGAAGAGCTGCTGCGCAGGAAAGCGCGACGCTGAAGAGAAGGCTTGGACTTCATAGGCTACTGATTACTTCTTCGTTCGGAAAGGCTTCGACTGGACAAGGGCGTGGATGTATTCCCGCATTTCACCGTTCTTGGTGGCAGCACGTTGCAGGATTCGTTCCCGCAAGCTTTCGTCGGAGAACCCGTAGGGCCGGCCGAGGGCATACTCGATGAGGGCCTCGGTGAACCCGCCTGCAAACGCATCTGCTTTCTCCGCCAAGGCATCGCGCAGGCCAAAGTAATCGTCAAAGGGGGTTCCGTCAGGAAGCTGGCCGCTGGGATCAATGGGCACATCCTTTCTCTTGCGAACCTCGTTCCGAGTTAGAATTCGCAGCACTTCCTCGTCGCGCCATTGACCCGCTGCGTTGAAGTTTTCCAGTCCATAACCGATCGGATCGATCCTGCGATGGCACTGAGCGCACTGAGGCTCTTCCATGTGGGCATCCTGCAGATCCCTGGCTCCGAGCAGCTTGCCATCCAGACGGCTGAGTTGCGGCACATTGGCGGGCGCCGGGGGAGGCGGATCATTGAGCAACTTGCGCATCACCCAGGCCCCTCGTTCCACGGGGGAGGACCGGGTTCCATCCGAGCCCATGGCCAGAACGGCTGCCATTCCCAGCACTCCACCGCGAGGTGACGTTTCCGGGACGGACACCTTGCGATATTCACTGCCCTGGACGCCTTCAATGCCGTAGTAGTCCGCCAGCAGGTCATTGACGACCACGTGATCCGCCTTGAGCAGGTCCGCCAAAGGTCGGCGCTCATCGAGAATGGAGCGGAGCGTCTCGTAGACTTCCTGGCGGGCTGCCAGCTTGGTGCTCTCGTCAAACTGAGGGAACTGGCTGTAATCAAACTGGAAGAAATCCAGTCGCTCCATATGCAGCCACTGGTGGGCGAAGCTGGCGATAAACTCATCGGCCTTCGGATCATCGAGCATCCGGTTGGTCTGCGCGGTGAGGACTTCCCTGGACTTCAGTTGTCCGGCCCGAGCCACCGAGTAAAGCTCCTCATCCGGGGGCGCGCTCCAGAGGAAGTAGGAGAGGCGCACGGCCATCTCCAGATCTGTCAGCTCTCGCTTATCCTGACCCGCAGCCGGCTCGATGAGATAGAGGAATCCCGGCGAGGACATGATCACGGCGAGCGGTTCGCGAAGCGCTTCGTGAAACTTCATGCCCTCAGCCTGAGCAGACGTGAAGAGTTCCATCAGCTTATCCACATAGGCCTCGGAAGGTTCCCGGATCCGGAAGGCCCGAGAGGCGAAGTGTTCGATCATTTCCCTGGCATACTCGTCCTTGAAGGAGTGCTTCAGCCCTTTGAAAAAGACGGAGGAGACCCCTCGCGGAGGCCACTCGTCGATGATCGGGCCTTCCAGCTCGATCCAGTCCACCCAGAGAGCGGGCTTGGGGCCGACTCCAGTCCGGTTGATGCTGGTAACGAAGGCAGACCGGACGGCGTCACGGCTGTTGGGGAATCGTTGGCGAAGTCCGATCCCTCTTCCCCCTGGTTGTTCCACCGTGATTGGAACCTCCACGATCTGAGGTTGGTCCATGGTGCCTGTCACCTGGGTGTATCCCAGCACTTTCAACTCGCCCGAGCGCGCGCCGGCGCCATTCAATCCATACTCGAGAAAGCGCTGATGAGACGGGGCGCCATCCAGTGCCGCTACTCGTGCTCTGAGGATGTATTCCCCCGCTGGCCATTTTTTGGGCGGCGTGATGGTGGGGAGGACGGCACCATTGAAGAGTCCGTAGAGCAGCACTCCGGTTTCTGACTCCGAATGCTCAAAGTAGTCCTGGTAGGTCGCATACTGCTGGTTGTAGAGCCGCTCGTGAAAACGCACGTCGTTTTCATCGATGAACCCAAACTCTTTCGGCTCCTTCTTGCCCTTGGTGGCGCGCCACTCTTGAGCGAGGTCATAGTCCTCCTTCAGCTTGGTGGAAATCTTGGTGAAGAACCGGTTCATGCTCTCCTCAGATTCCACCTTCAGCTTCTGCACTTCGGGCTTGGCTCCCAATACGAAAGCGGCATCGAGGGCTTTGTGAGCCAGGGCCAGGTATTGCTCGAATTGATCGCTGGAAAAGAAGAGGGAAGCGCCGGCGGTATCAAACCCATCGGAGTTCGTGTCGGCCGGCAAGTCCGCCGCATCAATGCGAACGCCGAGGAGATCGTAGACGGTGTTCTCATACTCACGGCGATTGAGGCGGCGCATGGTTACGACACCGCCGGAATCACTGAGGATGTCTCGCGCCAACACGAGGGTATGGGACAGGTCCCCCAGCAAGACGGTCTTCTCTTCGTCAGTGAGTTGGTCCTTATCCTCGGGAGGCATCTCCCCGGAGTTCAGGGAGTTGAGGACCTTCTGCCAGGTCTCCGCCGTGGGAATGGTATCCAGGGTGAAAGAGAGATTCTCCAGATCCACGCCGCCTTTCTTGACGCTGGAATCATGGCAATCCAGGCAATAGTCCGCCAGGATAGTGTAGTGCGCCTCCGGAAGAACCGCCGCCTGTGGAGTTTCACCGAGAGAGACTTGGGCCGTAACCAGGGTAACGAGGAGGATGGGAAGGCCGATACGGAGGATCATAGTCAACGCGCAATCCAGGATGTAATCACGGCGTTGGCAACGAAAACTTGCACGAATTCCTCTGGGGAATCTCCGGTCGTGAACCACTCGAACCCATGAGATGGGCCGACGGATTGAGATCTCAGGAAGCCGCGCCTGCCTGGACAGTCGAGAACCTCGGGCCAACCCTGCTAAGGGGTGGTCAGCAACTGGATGAGTTCTGAGGCGTTCTCCTCAAAGCGCCTGGGTGCTTCCTTCCAGGCTTCTGCCGCCGCTTTGGCGCAGCCTGACTGTGGATCCGTATAAGCGTTACGAATGATTCGCCGAAAGGCATCCGCCTCTGCGAGGTAGAGTCTGGCGTAGGCCTTCGTCGCGGCTTGATTGGTCTGATCGACCAGCGCCTCACTATTGAGGTCCATGGCAAAGACGATGCGTCGCTCTTGGTGTTCGTATTGCAGAACCGCTTCCTGGAGTGGGGCACGGGCTTGGCTCCACTCAGACACCATGGCATCAAAGACCTCAGGGTGGTCGGGCTTGCCCAGGGCGCGCCTGATCAGCTTCCCGGTTGCATCGCCGCGAGAGTGACCGGTATCCATCTTGGCATAGCCTTTCCATTCTCCGGCAAGCAGCTTGGATTGCTGGTCTGGCGTGAGCACCCTCCACACCGCTCGAGCGAATCGATATTGAGCCAGGTGTTCCTGCTGCGTCCAGTTCATGCGCAGGCGCATCCATTCGGAGAGTTCGGTGCGCAGTGGAGCCGCGGCTTCCTCGTCCGCGGCGGCGTAGAGCCACAGAACCTGGTTGTATTTACAGCGCAAGGCATTCCGCTCGTCATGCCATCGGGACTGGGCTGAGGAATGCGCCTCGATCACCTCAGTCAGTTGGATGGCTTGGGACGTGGCGAGCAATTGGTTGGCATGACGCTTGAGACCATAGGCGTAGCGCAGAAAGTAGGTTCCAGGATCTGGCCGTTCCAGAATGATCGAGGTCGCAGAGGTGTCGGGAAGGGTGTTCTCCACCGTTAGCAGCCGGGGCTGGAGAAACGCTTCCACCTGTTCCGTCAACGATTCCGCCCAGGCAGATGATGGGAGCCAGAGGAGACTCAGGCAAAAAAGAAGGGATGACAGTTGGGGTGATGCCATAGCTTGCAAGGCCCTTACCATAGACACCTCCGGGTGCCTTGCAAAGCCTCCGTCTACGCTTGTTCCAGGGTCTCGACGTACTGTGCTTCCAGGGGGAGGGAAGCGACCCGCCAGCGATCTCGCCGGGAATTGCCGCCGCCCTGATCCATAAACTTGTATTTCCAGTCGACATCCACTTCCAGATAGCCGCAGTGGCAGCCTTTGCATTGGTGGAGGTTCACCTCGGCGAACTCGCCTTCCATCTGCGGCAGGTAATCCACGATGGCATCCATTCGTTGTTCCTCTGCAAGGCGGGCCAGAACCTGAGTTTGGCCAAAGGACACTTTCTTGAGACGCTTGGACTTCAGGAATCGGTTGCAGGTCTCGCAGAACTTTGAGTCTCGAAAGGCATCCGTGCCACTGGACGCGGCAATGAGAAGGGCCACGACAGCACCGACTCCGAAAATCAGCCAGTTATACCAGGCATTGCGCGCGGTGAAGTCGGCAGCGTCCTGGGTAAAACCGGTTGGGATCTGGTGCAACCCGGCAATGAGGACGGAACGGAGCGCCACGATGGTGACGAGACTTCCAAGGATGGCGACCCACACCGTGATGGTGTTATTGCGGTTCTTCGTCAACCGGCTATACCAACAAGAGCCCTGTCCCGCGCCAGCCCCCACCGCATAAAAGAGATAGCCGTAGGCCAAGAGAATGCCGATGATGGTCAGAAAGGGCCAGACGTAGACAACGCCGAAGTGAAACATCACCTGGTAGGCCAACCAGATGACCACGCCAATGGCGCCCAAAATGACCAGCGCTTTTGCCATCTGAGTCAGGCCGCCCAGGAAGGAAAGGACCAGGCCCAGGGGCAAGAGGGTCACTGCGGATGCACTTACCTTCCCGCTGGGCTGATAGGCAGAGGGCTGTTCCGGAATACTGTCGTGGACGAAGGCGGACTCCAGATTTGCAGTTTCCTCATTCGGAAAATCCTGGCCGGGACTAAAACTCAAGTCGATTCCCTCTCGCTGGGCATAGACTTTGTAACTCCCCTGAGGATGAACCGTTGGCACTGGCGCCGCGTGGGGATTGGGAAACGAGGAACCGACGAATGCGGTCGAAGGTTCCGGCGCCAAATAGGGATTGGAGGTGCTGGTGAGGGAGGAGGGCACCGGCGGAACCGATGATGGAGGAGGGGCCGGCGCAGGTTCCGGTTGACTGAGAGCAATGAGTTCTGCGGCAGTCGTCGGAACTTGAAGCGGAGAATCGCAGGTGGGACAATTGAAAACCATCCCCAGGTGCTCGTCTCCAGCTTCCAACACCTGGTCGCAGTTAGGGCAGGAAAAAGGATAAGTGCTCATGATAGCTGCGTGGGAGAGATCCTCTCACGGCTATCATTTCTAATCCGAAAGGAAAAGGTTTTTTCTGCTTCAAGTTCGCCACCACCAGTGCAGGTTTTGAGCGGATTATCGCCCAATAACGAGATAGGGGCTCCAATAGAAAGGGTGTGCATACCTTGCTTCAGACCGCAGACTTTGAATGGAGAGGTGCGCTGCGTCAGAGGGGCGATTCGTACGGGCTGATTCGTAGAACGCTGCCATCCAGTCAGCGGTGCCTTCATCGTCAATCGACCAGGCAGAGAGGATGAGGGATTCCGCGCCTGCAAACAGGAGCCCGCGAGTGATGCCCAGGACTTCACTGGCATGCGTAGCCCGTACGATCCCGGTTTCGCAGGCGCTTAGTACGACTAATCTGGCATCATCCAGTGACAGGCCATACATCTCTGCGGCGGTGAGTCGGCCATCGTCTCCGTCTGCTCTTCTCAGGTGCAGGCAAGAGAGCAAGGGCTCTTCAGCGAGAAAGCTCCCGTGCACGGCAAAGTGGATCAACTCCGCCTTGGGAACCCAGGATTTCACCTCGGCCTCCGTCGGCAGCTGGTCGGTCTCGAACCGGCCTTTGTGAAGGTTGGCAAGGGTCTGGATTTCGCGGGGCGCGTTCTGCAGTTGCGGATCGGCCAGGGCGAGAGACTTCAACTTTGGTTTCAGAGGCTTGGGTGCTTTGAGCGATGCCAGAACCGTTGCGCTCGGCGCGTAACTGATCCGGAAGTCGTCCGCCAGAAATCGGCCGTCGCCATCGACGGACAAGGCCTGGAAAGGGAGATAGAAAAGGTCTTCGTGAGGGACAATCACGAGTCGATTGCTTCGAATCTGGTCCGCGAAAGGGGAGATCAGGTAGAGGTAGAGCTCGTGAGCGGTTTGGGTATCGAAAGGTGTCTGAGGGCTCACCAGCGTCTTCCGCAGCTTTTCAACCTTGGCGGCTAACTCGGAAAGAGGGATGAAGACCGGCTTCACCTCCACCTCTTCCGCTGTGATGTGCCAGGCGATGAGCTGGCTATCCAGACAGAGATAGGTGAGCATCTCGCTCCCATCTTCTCTCAAAACGCGCTGCAACTGGTCCAGGGAGATGGGCTGAGCGCTGACGAGATTGGCAAGTCCAGACGCCTGCTTGGCCATTTGCTGGCGCAACTCGTCCCGATTCGTTTGGAGTTCCGCGATCTGGGCGCGAAGTTCCTCAATATCCGCAGGAACCGGTTGATCCGCGGCTTCAGGCGTAGCCTCATCAGGAATCTGAGAGTTGAAGAGGTGGTTCTGGTAGAGGGCCAGTTCCGAGTCCAGGCTCAGCATCTCCGAGTAGAGCTTCCGTTCCCGGTCGCTGGGCAAGGAAATCTGCCTGGTTGCGATCAGGTCCGCCATGACCCGGCCGCGAGCTCGTTCCATGAGCTCGAAGGCCTGATCGTAGTGTTTGCGATCCAGCAGATGCGTGATGGCTGTGTAGTAGAAGGTAACTTTGTCCTCCAGGAACTGTCCTCGCCCGCTTTCGTCGTGGAGTTTGCGGCGGTCGGTTTCCAGGAGATCGGTGGATCGCAGATACCACTTCAAGGCGTCATCCCGCTTTCCGGCGATGTCGTCGAGCCAACCCCGCAGGTAGGCGCCCCGGGAATCATCCGGTAGCGGAAGCCCACCCATCTGCTCGATCGTCTGGAACAACAGCGCGATTTCTGGGGATGCCTCCGGTGTGAAGGACTCGCTAATGAGCACATCACCGGGTTTGCGAGGCGAGAAGATCTGAGTTTCCGCAAGGAGGTTCCGGAAATCCTTTTGGCGCTCGATCATTTGTTCGGTGAGCTTGAGCCGGTTCAGGAACCCCTGCATTTGCTGGCCCAGGGCGGGCCAGTTGAGTTGATTGGCAGTCTCCAATGCCGACTGGAAGTCGCGACGGGCCAACTCGGCCGCTTCCAGGTGAGACTCGTTTCCTCCATCGCTCGTTCCTTGTTCCGCGAGCTTCTGGTAGACCAAAGCCCGGTCAAAGTATCCGTAGAAGAGCAACTCCTTATTCTCTGTCACCCCCTTCACTCGAAAGGCGCGATTGATCGAGTCCGCCGCGCCCGCGATGTTGCCTTCTTCAAGTTGTAGCTGGGCCAGCACGTCTAACACATCGAACTGTAACTCGGGATCGGTGACCTGCTGAACCTGGTGGTTCGCTTTTTCGATGAGAGGGCGAGCCGGGCCGGGTGCCTTCTTGCCGTAGAGCAGGGACCGGGAATGGCCTAACAGTGCGCGAACCTCCGCCTCTGCATTCCCAGCCTGCATGGCGACTTGGGCCGCTTGTTCGTAAGCGCGGATCGCGGAATCGTGATTGCCCTGGTAACGATAGACATCGCCAAGCTTGGCCATGGACTTCGCGGTCAGCGCCAAATCACTCTCATTCTGGGCGAGTCGCGCCGCTTCCGTCAGTTCGGCGGCCGCCTGGGACAGTTCACTAGAGAGGGACTGCTGATCGAAGGTGCGACGATAGTGCGCCGTTAATCGCTCGATTCGTTCGTTGGCGTTCGCGAAGAGAGATTGCGCGTCTGCATAAACGGAACCAGTGAGAAGGGCAAGGCTCGCAAAGAGCAGAAGTAAGAAGGCTCTGCACATGGGCGTAGAAATGGGTTAGGTTCTACTCGAACTCAAAACTAGAGCCCTTGAAAAGGGAACCTTGCGATTTCACGCGATTATTTCGTCACTTTAAATCCAGCCTGGAGCATTTGAAGTGGAGATGTGCCCATGTATGGGAGGCGTAGTGTGGAGGGTCGTGCCGGATAGAACCTGCAGGCCTCCGACCTGAAGAATGAACTTCCTCGCTCTCGTGACTATTGTGCCTTCTTCTCGGCGATTCGCTCCATCAATTCCCGCAGGTCGCTGGGCTTCACGGGTTTGACCATGTGCTCGTCGAAGCCGGCTTCCTTCGTGCGGTCCCGGTCTTTCTCGCTGCCCCAACCACTCAGAGCGACGATGTAGGCGTTCGGACAATGCTCGCGAATTAGACGGGCGGCCCCGTAACCATCGAGCTTGGGCATGCCAAGGTCCAAACAAACCAGGTCGGGACAAAGTTTCTGAGCTTCCTCAACGGCTTGCTCGCCGTCGTAGGCAACCACGCATTCCATGCCTTCCAGTTCGAAGAAAAGTCCCATGGTGTTGGCGGTTTCCCGGCCGTCATCAGCGACCAGCACCTTGAGCGGCGCGTTGGTTTGGGTGGCAGAATCTGACGGGTCCGCTTCTGGAGTCCCGGTGGCCGAGGGTTCAGACTGAACTCCAGGAATGACGATGGAGAATTCACTGCCCTGATCGGGACCGTCACTTTTCACTGATACGGTGCCACCGTGCATGCTGACCAGTGATTTGACCAGAGTGAGGCCGAGCCCCAGACCTTCTTTGGCACCACTGGAACCCTGTTCGAACAGGTCGAAGATACGGGCCTGGTGCTCAGGCTTGATGCCACGGCCATTGTCGGCCACAGAGATCCGCACTTGATGATCCGGCGTTTCCTGGACCTTCAGGGTGATCTTGCCCTTGGGTGGGGTGTACTTCGCGGCGTTGGACAGCAGATTCGAGATGACCTGCGAGAGTCGGTGAGAATCCGCTTCAAGCTTGAGGTCCGGATTGGCGTTCTCGACCACGAGTTCGTGCTCCTTCTGGTCGATCAGCGGCTGTACGGATTCCAGGGCTTGCTCGACAATGGGGGCCAACGCCACGGGCGTTTTCTGGAGCTCGATCTTGCCGGTGGTGATTCGGGACACGTCGAGGAGATCGTCAATCAGGTGCGCCATCTGATCTACCTGACGCATCATCATGCTGCCGATCCGCTCGACGAGATCATCGCTCGGTGGGGACTTGAGAAGGACGTCCATCCCTGTAAGCAACGGGGCGAGCGGATTGCGCAGTTCATGGGCCAGCATGGCGAGAAATTCATCCTTGCTACGGGCGGCGTGAGCAAGCTCGGCGTTGCTCTTTTCTAACCGGTCATTGGCTTCCTGAAGCTGGATCTGGCTGAGCTGCAACTGTTGCCGCTGGCAGGCCAGGTCGTAGAAGACGTTGGCCTTGTTTAGCAGCATGCTGGGATCGATCGGTTTCGGCAGGAAATCGATCGCACCCGTTTCATAGCCGCGGATTCGCCTCTGCTGGTCCACCGTGCCTGCGGTCAGGAAGATGATGGGCACGCTCTTGGTCCGCTCCGTTCCTCGCATCAATTCCGCCAACTCAAACCCGTTCATCTCCGGCATCTGCACATCGATAAACGCGAGCGCGATTTCGTGGGCGAGGAGAATCTCCAGCGCTTCTTGGCCGGAGTGCGCCTTCAACAGTTCCAGGTGCTCTCGCTTCAGCAGTTGCTCCAAGGCCAGGAGATTGGCCTCAAGATCATCGACGAGAAGAAACTTGATGGGCTGAGAGGTGGGCATTGGAGATTACAAATTGGAGGTCAGTGTGCTGGCAATTTCTTTCAGCGTCATGGCCTTAGCTCGTTTGCAGGCATCGAGAGCGGCCTGAGGCATGATGGCTCCTTCGGCGGTTTGAGGATCCTGGACCAGCGTCGTGCCTCCCGCCTCTTCAATAACTTTGAGCCCGTGTGCACCATCCGCACTGGCTCCCGTGAGAATGATTCCGGTCAGGCTATCTCCCCAGGCATCCGAGGCGGATTCGAAGAGCACATCCACCGCGGGCCGGGAATAGTGCACCGGCTCATCGCTGGAAAGGGAGATATGGAAGTCTGGCTCCACCAGGAGGTGATAGTCCGCCGGGGCAAAGTAGATGGTGCCAGGGAGAATCGGCTCTTTGTCTTCTGATTCCTTTACATCCAGCTGAGTCCGCTCCGCAAAGAGTTCCGGCAGCCTGCTGTCTTTGTCCGGCGGCACATGAACCACCACGAGGACCGGGTGAGGAAAATCGGCCGGAAGAGTCGGCAGAATCTGAGTAAGAGCTTCGATCGCTCCCACGGAAGCGCCAATGACGACGGCGGCGCTTGGAGAATCTGGAAGGTCACTCATACCTCGCTCTCTTTCTGATAAATGCGTTCTTTCCGGTCAAATTCAGAAAAGGCCTTTTCGTGGGCGGAGAAACGGAGGCTCTCCTTGGATCCCAGGCCTAGAAACCCTTTTCGCACGAGGGACGCATTGAAGAGCCCCACCGCCCGATCCTGCAAATCGCGATTAAAGTAGATCAATACATTACGGCAGGAAATGAGCTGGGTCTCGGCAAAAACGGCGTCCGATACCAGGCTGTGATCGGAGAAGACGGTTTGCTTGCGGAGTGAGGGATCGAATCGGACTCTGCCGTAGTCCGCGGAGTAGTAGTCCGACAACGACGACTTCCCGCCCGACTTGCGATGGTTTTCCGTGAACTGAGCGACGCGGTCCAGGCTGTAGATTCCGGCCTGAGCGGCTTCGAGTGAGGCGACGTTGATATCCGTGGCGTAAAAGATGGTGCGGTCTTCCAATCCTTCCTCCCGGAAGAGAATCGCCATGGAATAGAGTTCCTCGCCGGCGCTGCAGCCTGCAATCCACACCTTGAGCGAGGGATAGGTCCTGAGGTGGGGCACCACTTCTTCCCGCAAGGCACGGAAGTAGGAGGGATCCCGGAACATCTCGCTGACCTGAACGGTCAGGAAGGGCAGGAGTTTGGAGAAGACATGGGTGTCATGGAGAGCCTTGTGCTGGAGCTCGGAGAAGGATTCGCATTCAAAGTGATCCCGGGCTTGGAGCAGACGCCGCTTCAGCGATGCCGGAGAGTAGTTGCGAAAATCATACTGGTAACGCTGGAAGATGGCTTCCAGCAGCAATTGCAATTCGATCTCTTCGGTCTTGGCAGCGGGGGATTTCATCGGGGCATCCAGACTCGGATGAGCGAGAGCAGCTTGTCGACATCCAGAGGTTTGGCGAGGTAATCATTAGCGCCGGCTCGCAAGCAGTCTTCCTGATCGTTCCGCATCGCTTTGGCGGTCAGGGCAATGATGGGGAGCCTGGCCCATTCCCGTCTCTGGCGGATGGTCTTCATGGCGGTCAGGCCGTCCATCTCCGGCATCATGATATCCATCAGAACCAGGTCCACATGTTGGCTGGGATCCTCCTCGGCGCGTTCCAGGGCTTCTATCGCCTCTCGACCGTTCCGGGCGATCTGGAGCTTCACGCCTCGCCCCTCCAGGAGGCTGGTCAGCGCAAAGACGTTGCGGACGTCATCCTCTGCGACCAGGATCCGGCGGCCTTCCAGAGTGGCGTCCCGGCTGTTGGCCTTTTCCAGCATGCGCTGTTTTTCCGGGGGCAAGTCGGACACCACCTGGTGGAGAAAGAGGGTGACTTCGTCCAGCAATCGCTCGGGCGACTTGGCTCCTTTGATGATGATGGATTTGGAGTATCGGCGCAGCTGCTGTTCTTCCTCCGGATCCAGCTGGCGACCCGTGTAGACGATGACCGGCGGGAAGGAGTAGGCGTCTTCCGTGCTTAGTGTTTCCAAGAGCGAGAACCCAGAGGCGTCGGGCAGGCTCAGGTCCAAAACCATGCAGTCAAAGGTGTTGTCCTTCAGTTCTTCAAGACATTCTGCCGCGGTCTGGGCACTGACCGTTTCTACATCCCGGGAGCCCAGAAGCTCTTTCATGGCCTGAATCTGGACCGGGTCGTCTTCCACCAGGAGAACGCGCCGCATGCGTTGGGTGAGGCGGGTTTCCAGGTTGCGCAGTGCTTCCGCCAGTTGCTCACGCTGGACGGGCTTCAGCATGTAGCCCACGGCGCCCAACGCCAGGGCCGTATGAGAGTAGTCGCTGGCGGATACCACGTGGACCGGAATGTGCCGGGTATGCGGGCCGGACTTGAGGTGCTCCAGCACCATGAGACCGGAATTGTCCGGGAGTCCAACATCCAGGACGATCGCGCTGGGCTCATATTGTTTGGCGAGGATGAGGGCTTCTTCCGCGGAGGTGGCGATCAAGCACTGGAAGTCGAGTTCGTGAACAAGGTCCTTCACGATTCGGGCAAAGGACTCGTCATCTTCCACAACCAGGATGATGCGGCTGTTTCCCGATAAAGATTCCCGATCGTCCGGCACTCGGGCGACCACGAGCTTCGGCTGAGGTTTGGGCTCCGGCCGCTTCGGTTCTTCGTTGAACTCGGCCGCAGGTTGGAATGGGTCTGGCATCTCGCCAGTTAGTTCCCCTTGATATTCCTTGGGCAGGATCACCGTGAAGGTGCTGCCTTTCTCCAGTTCGCTCTCCAGTTTGATCTCGCCGCCTAAGAGGCGAATCAGGTTGAGGGAGATGGAAAGTCCCAGACCCGTGCCCCCATATTTGCGCGCGGTGGTACCGTCCGCCTGGAAGAAGGGATCAAAGATGGTC
>JBHIXE010000060.1:13463-18588 GCA_041984905.1 Verrucomicrobiales bacterium
ATATCCCACTGCCTGTATCCTTGACCTCGAAGGCGACCTTCCCGCCAGGTCCTGGCATCACCTTGAAGGAAACCGATCCCTGTTCCGTGAATTTCAGTGCATTGGATAGCAGGTTCTTGAGCACTTGTTCCAGACGTTGGGAATCCGTTTCGATGGCATCTGGGATGCCTTCCTGAGATTCTAGGGTCAGCGTGATGCTTTTTTGAGATGCGACCGGTTCAAAGACGCTGCGCAGATTGTCCAGCATGGTCGACAAATGGACCTGCTCTGGATTGATGACCATGTGACCGGCCTCGATCTTGGAGAGATCCAGCACGTCGTTGATCAGATTGAGGAGATCTTTGCCGGATGACTCGATGGTGCGGGCATACTGCACCTGGTCCTCGGTCAGGTTCCCCTCTCCGTTTTCCGCGAGGAGCTTGGCAAGAATGAGGGAGGAGTTCAGGGGAGTGCGCAGTTCGTGCGACATGTTCGCCAGGAAATCGGACTTGTAGCGGCTGGCTTGTTCCACCTGCTGGGCCTGGCTCTCCAGGGCAGACTTGGCATTGAGCAAATCGTTCTTCTGGCGCTCCAAGATCTGAGTTTGCTCCTCCAACTGGGTGTTGATCTGCTCCAGCTCTGTTTGTTGGAGTTCCAGGCGGCTCTCTGAATCGCGCAGGGCGCGGCTCTGCTCTTCCAGTTCCTCGTTCGAAACCCGCAATTCCTCACTCTGAGCCTGGAGTTCGCTGGCCTGCTGCTGGGTTTCCGCCAGCAGTTCTTCCAGCCGGTCGCGGTACTTGGCGGATCGGACGGCGACCGCGACTGACGATTCAATGCGCTTGATGAATTCGCAGTCGGACTCTTGCACCGGATTGAAGAAGCCAAACTCCACGATGGAGTTGACCCTGCCTTCGAGGCTCATGGGCATAACGATGAGATTTCGAGGCGGGGAATCGCCGAAACTGGAACCCACCGACAGATAGCCGCTGGGGATGTCATGCAGAATCCGGAATTGCTGATCTCTGGCGGCCTCGCCCAGCAGCCCTTCCCCCGGGGAGACCGACTCCGGGACGCTGTCCTTGCTCGCCCCAAAAGTTGCCGCCCGGTGGAAAGACCCGTTGCCGCGGACAAACATGGCCCCGGCCTGAGCCCCGACATAATCAGCCACCACTTTCAGCACACTGTCGCCGAGATCTTCGACTCCCTTCTCGCCCGCAATCTCAAAGCCCAGCTTGGTGAGTCCTTCCTGCATCCAGGATTCCCGGCGAGAGTCCAGACGCACCTGGATGAACTGGTAGCCCACACCCGCGAGCATCCAGAGAGTGATGACTCCAAAAGAACGGTTCAGCTGGGCCAGATCTTCGTAGAATCCGTCCGGGGTGATCAGGAAGTCGAAGATGATGAGCCCGGTGCCCAGGAGCGCGACTTTCAGGGGCAACTTCTTGTCCCAGGCAAAGAAGGTCAGCGCCACAGGCAGCATGTAGAGAATGTAGATGGCGACTCCCAGCTTGGAGAAGTAGTCGGCCAGCGCGATGACCGCCATGGCAGTCCATGGACCCCAGCGGATCAGGGGGGGAGGGGGTGTCTGAAATCGGGTCATCAGGTGTCAGCAAATTCAATCTGGAAGCTTGGGCAGCTACCAGGCGCAATTCTCTACGGAATCAGAGACGACGCACCCGCGGCGGTGCCAAATCGCCTATATCCGCGGTCCATACGGGGCAGCCGCACCTTCGGATGTGGCTCAGACTGCTTTTCCTCTCGATCTGAAGAAAAAGGCGAACTTGCCGGAAGAATCAGTCAACGAGAGGAGCGCTTGGGGGTGGGGCCGCGCGCTAGCGGTTGAGTTTGCGCAGTTTCTCTCTCAGGAAGGGGATTTTCATGAGGAGGAATCCCGCCAGGGCGCCTCCAAGGTGGCCCGCTTCACCTCCTGCGTTGTGACCATTGGAGATTACGATGAAGAGCCCAATTCCCAGGAGTAGCAGGGAGAACGTCCGCATGGACATGGGGATGGGAGGAAACAAGAGAATAATCCTGCCTGCGGGATTCACGACAGCGACGGCAAAGAGAACTCCGAAGATTCCTGCCGAGGCCCCGACGAGCGGGATGCCGGGATCCATATTGGGAAGCACGCCCGGTAGTGCCCACAAGAGAGAAAAGAAGAGTGCACCCGCCGCTCCGCAGATGAGGTAGAAGGCAAGGAAGGCCCGGCTCCGCCACCACCGTTCGATGATGGGGCCAAACATGTAGAGGGCATACATGTTGAAGAGAATGTGGAAGAAGTCCGCGTGCAGAAACTGGAAAGTCAGCAGGCGCCAGATCTGCAGATTCATGATGCCCGTCTCAATGCTGAAATAGCCAATCTGAAAAAGGGGAGAGAGCTTTTGGGTCGCTACCTCCAATCCCCAGTCCAGCAGGAAGACGGCGACATTGATGATCAAAAGCCACTTCACAACCGGGGCCCCTTCAAAGGGAGAAGGGGGCCGGGGAACGTATTGCTGCGAGCGAGGGGGAGCGTAATTGGGATCCATCTGGCCCCTAGTGTATCACGTTGTGGCACCTCTGCAGGTGAAACGCGCAGGGCTCAATCTTGGCTCCCGAAATGGTTGCATGAGGGACCTTGCGATTGTCTTGCCGGTGATCGGTCCCAGGCTCAGCCCGAGCATGGCGTGACCGGTCGCCACCGTGACGTTTTCCAATCCGGGAACCCTGCCCAGGTAGGGCAGCCCATCCGGAGTACAGGGTCGCAGGCCGGACCAGGGTCGCAGCCCCTCAAAATGGTCGACCCGAAAGGCGGGAAAGAACTCGCAGAAAGACTCAATGATTCCCTGGGCACGAACTGGATCAACAGAGAGGTCTTGACCGCAGATCTCCATGGTTCCGGCGACTCGCAACTGTCGGCCCATTGGCGTGACCGCTACCCGGGCCTCTTTAAGTAGAGAGCAGAGCATGGGTAGTTCGGCAGGCTCTGTCAGGGTGAAGGAGTAACCCTTGCCGCCCTGCATGGGAAGCGAGAGACCGAGTTTACGAGCAAGTGCGGGACTCCAGACGCCGCCAGCGATCACAAAGTGATCGGCATGCAAAGCCTCATGATCCTGAGTCGTCATGGCTTGGGCTCTTCCGTCCCGAATCTGGAAGTCCCTGAGTTCTCCGGTTTGGATCGTACCACCGTTATCCCGAATGCCCTTTCGCAAGGCTTCGAGAAACTCGCATGGATCCAGGTGGCAATCCTGGGGAAACCAGACCCCGCCGGCCACATCCATTTGAATGGCAGGATCCAGTTCGCGGAGACGTTCGGGCGAGCAGATCTCCGCCTGGATTCCCAGCGCATTGGCTTGTTCTGCCACCACGCTTTCTTCGGCCAATCCCTCCCGAGTGCGACAAAGCATGACGAGTCCACGCTGTACCAGGGAAAACTTCAGGAAATCGGCCAGGCGCTCAAATTCCGCCCGGCTTTCCAGACTGAGATCGCGGAGCAGTTCTTGTGTATTGGCGACGTGGCGCGCGTTGGCGTGTCGCAGAAAGTGCCAGCACCACGTCCATAGCTCGGGATCCAGCCTGGGGCGCAGATAAAAGGGGCTCTTGCGATCCAGCATCCACTTGAGTCCCTGCGTCACCACTCCGGGCGCCGCGAGGGGGATGAAGTGGCTCGGCACTACCATGCCCGCATTCTGATCGCTGCAACTCTCCCGGCGAGATGGATCGCGATCAAGGACCATCACCTCAACCCCGGCTTCACTCAGGTAGTAGGCGGTGCAAAGCCCAATGACGCCACCACCCGCAATGAGACAACTGGTCGCCGGCCGGCTCATGCTCTGCCTTCCCAACCCTTCCACCAATGGCGGAACTGCTGCCATTGTTCCTTCAGGAAACCGCGCTGACTATCTGACAAGCAATCGCTGTCGTTGAAGTGGCGATCGTATTCCGGATTCCCCTCCAGCACCATCAGTTCCTTATAGTAAAGCACCAGGTCGGGGCCTTCGTCGTACGTGGAAAGCACTTGAAGCGCTTCGGTCAACTCCATGGCGAGCCGGCGCGCTCTTGCATCTCCTCGGGCGGCCTCCTCACAAAGTGCAATCAACCGGAGCACTTCACGGGGAAGGGCGTTGCCAACCCCGGTGATGGCGCCCACCGCGCCACAGTGCACATAGCCGTGATAGACCTGGGTATCCACACCCACCATGAGAGTAAGGCTCGGATCACCGCCGGTGATGTGTTCGGCAGCGTAGCTCAGAGAGGCAGCACCGCCAAATTCCTTGAAGCCGACAAGGTTGGGGTGATCCCGCCGCAGGTCGAAGAATAGATCCGCCTTGGTTTGGAACCCATAGTAAGGGCTGTTATAAATCACGGCGGGCAGATCCTGGCCTGCTTCCAAGACCGCTTTGAAATGGGCCCGTTGGGCGGCAGTGGAGCTTCCCCGCGACAGCACACGAGGGATGACCATGAGTCCTGCTGCCCCGACTTCGCAAGCGTGTGCCGCATGGGCGACCGCTAGTCGAGGGTTCTGGGCTCCCGTTCCCACGACGACCGGAATGCCTGCTTCGACCAGGCGGGCGACCCCGTCCTGCCGTTGGTCATCGGTGAGAAGCGGCCAATCGCCCATGGATCCGCAATAGACAACGGCTCGCATACCCAGGTTGATCAATTCGGAGGCCTTGTTTACCAGGGCCTTGGTGTCCGGAGCGCCCTCGTCGTTGCAGGGCGTCATGAGCGCGGGGATACAACCGCGGAAAATATTCTGGGTGTCGGTGCCAGTCATGGTTCAATTGGGGTTCGCAGTTTCCGGAATGTCAGCTTTGGCGGTTCGGTCATCGACCACGAAGTGTCCCAGCGCTGCTCCGGATTCGGGTTGGGAGATCTGCCAGACGGCTCCCGGGCGTGTTTGCTGGTCCCGGGTCTTCCCAGGGTTGATGATTCCGTAGGACTTGGGCTTTCCCGTACGATCTATCCAGAACAGCTCCACGGGTTCCTTACTCTGGTTCCGGAAATACACGGAGAAAGTCGCTCCGTCGGGTTTGGATGGTGGGGCTGCTCCTTCGGAGGCAGGGCGCCAGGGAAGGCTTGTCAGGGACTCGATCGAAGGCGCTGGCTTGGGAGCAAACTCTGTGGGGCCGAGTTCACGGAGCTCAGCCAACTTGGCCGCATACTC
>JBHIXE010000061.1:0-18518 GCA_041984905.1 Verrucomicrobiales bacterium
TGTTTTTATTATATTTGTGAAAAGATATGAAGGTGAAACGAAATAATATTCCTACATTCCAATTTGAAGAATGCTAATTTATTTGGCAAGGTAACAATATCAATTTTGCACTTTCTATAGGTAGAAAAGTTTTAGCATTACCTTATCCTTTTCATGGGCTCCGGACCTACAAACAAATCGTGACAGTGACAGGCAGGCTTGATTAGGTATCGAACCATGCAATTCGTGCGGCTTGCCTTTTCGATATGCCTGCTCGCTCATCTCGCGGGAAGTTGCAGCCCTCCTCATGAAGGGACTGAGACGGAAGTGAAAGAAGTCGCCAAACCCGAGGTTCCACCGCAACCAGAGGTAGCCCAGGCAGCCTCAACTCCCGAGGCTTCTACCGCGGACCGAGAACTGGACGAGGCAATGAAGTCGCTTCTCAAGGCCAAGGATTCTGCAGGCCTTGATCTAACCGACTTAATGCTGACGCCGGAATTCGCCATGCTGATGGAATCTACGTTTGAGGGATGGGAGCCTTCACCGGAGGATTCAGAGCGATTGACGAGGATGCGCCAGATGTTGATCATGATGAGCCCTCAAGCTCCTGACTCCGTTCCTCAGACGGAAGATGAACTGAACCGGTATGCCGGCAACGTCACCGTGGTCCCAAAGGATCCTGAAATGGTGAGGGAACTGATCGACAGTCTCCTGGCACAGGATCCTGAAGGATTCATCGATACCTTCATCGCCGCCCTTGAGGACTACTCCGCAGAGAAACTGATGAACCCAAACGCAGAGACCAGCGCCACGGTCAAGATCGCACCGAAAAAAGAGGCGAATCCCTAGGCTTGAAGCACCTGCTCACGAGGAACGCCGCGCAACTCGAACACCTTGAGAATGGTCTCCTCAATGAGGTTGTTGGGACAGGAGGCTCCCGCTGTGATGCCAACCGTAATGGGGGCTTCTCCCATCAGCACTTCCGAATAGCTCGTCACCTCGGTCTTCTGCTTCAAATCGAAGTGCACGATGTCAGTCAGAGACTGCAGGCACTCAGAAGTGCGAATGAAAAAGGTGGGGACCTTCTCCTCGCCAATCTTCACCAGTTGGCTGGTATTGGAGCTATTGTAACCGCCGACCACTAGCAGCATGTCCATGTCTTCGGATCGGAACATTTCATGCAGGGCATCCTGGCGTTCCTGGGTAGCGCCGCAGATGGTATCGAAGTTCTCAAAGTTGGCGTCGTTGCCACTGTCACGATCGAGGACGGCCTCTCTCAGCAGTTTCTGCATGAGCTCCGTCTCGGACTTGAGCATGGTGGTCTGGTTGGCGACACCGATGCGTTGAAGATGCAATTCAGGATCAAATCCGTCTGAGTAGGCGCCTTCAAACTTCTTGAGGAACTCTTCACGGTCACCTCCATTGCGGATGTAATCACAGACGTAGTTGGTCTCTTCGATATTGAGCACCACGAGATAATGTCCGTCGCCATCAGGACCCAGGGCGCGCGAGGCCGTGGCCTTGGTCTCCTCATGATAAGCCTTCCCATGGATGATGGAAGTCACCGAGTCCTTGGCATATTTGCGAACCCGTTTCCAAACACTCATGACGTCGCCGCAGGTGGTGTCGATCACTTGAGCGCCTTGTTTCTTGATCTGGTCCATCACCATGGTGGTGGTTCCAAAGGCGGGAACAATCACCACATCATTCGGGCCTAAGTCTTCGATATCTGCGTCCCGGTCAGGGCCATCCACATTCTTTATTCCCATCTCCTGCAATTGGCGATTCACCTCCGGGTTGTGGATGATTTCGCCAATGAGGTAGATGTTCTGGCCTTCGAAGACGCGCCGGGTGGCATAGGCCAGATCAATGGCCCGCTCCACGCCGTAACAAAATCCGAACTGCTTAGCCAGGCGCACCGTGGTGTTGCCCACCGTGATGCGACCATGCTTCTCCCGGAGTTTCTCCACCACCTGGCTGCGGTAGTGGGTCTCCACTTCCGCCTGCACTTGCTCCATCACCTCCGGACGGCGGACGTTGACGCGCTTGGATTTGGTAGGGGCGGGTGAGTCAGGAGAAGCCATGAAGCAACTAACAGCAGAGAAAGGGACTAGTAAATGGTCGGTGCAGGTCCCTCCTCAAAGAGTGGCTGTGGCGGAGCCACAAACACCTTGCTCGTGATGAGGAAACTGGCCGGTGGATCGGGATCCGCGTAATCCATGGGACGACGGATATTCTTCCCAATCGTAAGGTCTTCAGGTTGAGACTTGGCGATGTAAACGGGAGTGCCCACTTTGACAAGTTCGTAGAATTTGGGAGCCACGTTGGGATGGAGGCGCAGACAACCGTGAGAACGGGGAGTCGGCCACACGCCACCCGAGTGAAAACCGTAAGCGGACTTGAACTCCACCCAGTAAGGCATGGGGTAGCCCACATAGCTTTGTCCGCTGGGCGTATCGGAACTCTTTCCCGGATAAATCTGCTTCTCCTTCTCGTTTACGTGGAAACCGTAGGTGTAGGATCGCTTGTGCTCGATCTTTTTGAGTACTTCAAACTTCCCCACGGGCGTGGGATTTTCCGGTGTGCCGATGGTGGTAGGGGTCACGAGAAGCGCTTTGTCGCCTTCCAGCACGTAGACTTGCATTTTTTCCAGGCTGACCTTCACAATGACATCGTCCGGATTGAGAGGCTTGTAAGCCTTCGACTGGTAGGGCGGTTGGACAGAGGAACAACTGCTGAGAACCAAAGCAGCAAGGCCCAGGGTAAGCAGTGTGAGGTGACGGGCTATCTTCATGGTGCCCCAAATTCCCAGATTCCCAAAGAATTGTCAATGGAGCCTCCCGGCGAAATTTCACTATCCTTAATCAAATTGCAGAGTTTAGATCGTTAGCTATCAACCCCATGAAACCCCATTTTCTCCTGCTTCTCTTCATCGCTCCCGTTCTTGCTCTGGCAGATGATTATCAACCCCGGAACACCCAGAAGGAAGGGGAGAATCCGCCCAGCCCCCAAGAAGCCTTGGAGCAGATTACCGTTCCCGATGGGTTCAAGGTCTCGCTCTTTGCCGCGGAGCCGGATGTGCGGCAGCCCGTGGCCATGGTGACTGATGACCGGGGACGCATCTGGGTGGCGGAGAGTTATTCCTACAAAGAGTGGCAGGAGAAGGGCGAGGATCGCATCGTGGTGCTGGAAGACACCGACAACGACGGACAGTTTGACGAGCGCAAGGTCTTCTGGTCGGGCGGCAAGCATGTTAGCGGAATGAATGTGGGTTGGGGCGGAGTCTGGGTTTGCAGCGCACCGCATCTCCTCTTTATCCCCGACCGAAATGGCGACGACATTCCTGATGGCGAACCGGAAATCGTGCTGGATGGATGGACGACCGAGGCGGGGCACAACTTCTTCAACGGGCTTCAATGGGGAATCGATGGGTGGCTCTATGGGCGCCATGGCATCACGCGGCCCTCGCTGGTTGGCAGACCAGGGACTCCGGATGACGAGCGGGTCGGCTTTGACTGCGCCATCTGGCGATATTATCCGGTCACCGAGGCTTTCGAAGTCGTTTGCCGCGGAACCACCAATCCCTGGGGAATGGACTGGAATGCGGAGGGAGAACTGTTCTTCACAGGGAATGTGAACGGCCACCTGTGGCATGGCATTCCCGGAGCGCTGTTCCCGCGCATGGGCAACCGGCCGGACGCCAACGTAGCATTCGATTACGAGCGCATTCCCATGTGTGCCGATCACCTGCACCATGCCGGCACAACGGACGACTGGACCAAGACTCGCGATGGACTTGGCGTTCATGGGGATCTCGGCGGCGGGCACTCCCACTGTGGAGGGATGATCTACCTGGCCGACAACTGGCCGAGGGAGTATTTCGGGAGCATCTTCATGAGCAACACCCACGGGCGGAGGCTCAACCAGAACATCCTGGAGCGGGATCAATCCGGTTATGTCGGCCGGCGCGCCCCTGACTTGTTCTTTGCCAATCAGCCCTGGTTTCGCGGGGTGAGCGTCTTGTATGGGCCCGATGGAGGCGTCTACGTGAGCGATTGGTGTGATCTGGGCGAGTGCCACGACAATGACGGCGTACACCGCACCAGTGGCCGCATTTATAAGGTGACCTATCAGAATCCCGTGCTGCTCCACAAACCAGACCTGGCGAACGCGAGTGACCTGGAACTGGCCCGCCACCAGTGGGAGGCTACCAATGAATGGTATGCCCGGAAGGCACGGCGAATTCTTCAGGAACGCGTGGCTGCTGGGAGTGAGATCAACGATCAGGCCATCAGCGGTCTGCGTCTCCATCTTCTTGCCGACGAAGGCATGTCGACTCAGGTGCGCATCCGGACCTTGCTCACCCTTTATATTACGGGAGAGCTGGATGAGAAGCTCCTGGTCAATCTAATGGATGACCGGGACGAGCAGTTGCGAAAGTGGGCCGTGCGTCTCCTGGTGGATCAGAGCGCTCCAGGAGAGGCCGTTGTAGCCCGGTTTGTGGAGCAGGCGAAATCAGAAGAATCCGCTCTGGTTCGGCTTTACCTGGCTTCGGCCCTGCAGAAACTGGATCTCGAGGACCGTTGGGGCTTGGCCAGTGCTTTGGCAAGCCGGAAGGAAGATGCTGGGGACAAGAACCTCCCGCTCATGGTCTGGTATGGGATTGACGACGCCATTGCTGCGGACCCGGCCAAGGGGATCGCCTGGCTGGATGACTGTGCGTTCGACCGCCTGCATCGGTTTTCCGCGCGATTGGTCTGTGAGAACGCCGCCACTCCAGAGAACCTGGCCATGCTCCTGGATCGGATCGAGACCACCGACCAGTTTCTGGCTCTGGAAGTCGCCAACGGGATGGCCGAAGGCCTGGAAGGGCGCAATGACCTGACAACGCCGGCCAACTGGGCAGTGGCGGCAGCGCGTTTGAGCAAGATGGAGCAGGGAATGCTGGCGAGTCAGTTGGGAATGCTTCTGAATCGCGATGCAACTCTCGCTGACCTTAAACAACGGCTCGAGGCCGAAAAGGATCCCGAGGCGCTCAAGCTTCTGATTCAGTCCAAGGCTCCGGGCCTGGCGGACCTGCTCTTGGCCTCGCTGGATCAAGAGGCGCTGAGACCTTTGGCGCTACAGGGACTCGCCTATGTTTCGCACAAAGACACCGCCGGGGCGATTTTGAGCCGCTATGAGTCCTTGAAGCCCAACGAACAGGAGTTGGCCATCGCCACAATGGTGAGTAGCAAAGGCAATGCCCGTGCCCTGCTGGATGCCATGGCTGGAGGAGATATTCCCCGGAGCGCGCTCTCAGCGTTCCAAGCTCGCCAGATTCAGTCCATGAAGGACAAGGATCTCAACGGCTACCTCACCAAGGTCTGGGGCAAGACCGGTTCCTCCAGCGGTGAAAAGGCCAGCCAGATCAAGCAATACCAGAACCAGCTGACTCAGGACATCCTGGCGCAAGCGGATGTGGAAGCCGGCAAGCTGCACTTCACTCAGCGGTGCGCCGCTTGCCACACGCTTTTTGGAGAAGGAGGGAAAATTGGTCCGGATCTCACGGGCGCCAACCGGTCGGACGTCTATTACCTGCTGGAGAACATCATCGATCCCAGTGCCACGCTTCCCAAGGACTTTCACGTGACCCTGATCACCAAGAAAGACGGCCAGTTGGTCACGGGGAACATTGGCAAGGAGACGGATTACACCATCACGCTGATCACTCCTCAGGGCGACGTGATCGTGAACCGGGAAGAGATCGAGGATCAGAAGACGATGCCGGTTTCTCTCATGCCGGAAGGCCTGCTCGTGGGCCTGGAACTGGAGCAGATCCGGGACTTGCTTGGCTATCTCATGAAGTAACGGGAAAGATTCTCGTCGGGCGATTCGAGCGAAGAGTCTTGGATTCTCCTTGCGATTGCGGAAAACCGTCCTATCTAGCGGGTGGATGGAGAGTTTTGAAACTCTAGGATTATCGGATCGGGTATTGACCGCTATACGGGTATTGGGCTTTGAAACGCCCACACCTATTCAGGCACAAGCGATACCAGCGATCCTGGAAGGACGGGATGTCATTGGTTCGTCACAAACGGGTACCGGCAAGACCGCAGCCTTTGGCTTGCCCATTTTGACCAAGCTGGTTCCCAAGGAAGGCAAGACCAAGTGCCTGATTTTGGAACCAACTCGTGAACTGGCCCAGCAGGTCTTCGAAGCCCTGCGCAACATGGGCAAGTTCACCCATAACAAGATGGTGCTGATTCACGGCGGCGTCGGTTATGGGGAGCAGACCGAAGGGCTGAACAAGGGAGCGGAGATCGTGATTGCGACTCCGGGCCGCCTTCTGGATCACATGGAACGCAAGAACATCGATATGAGCACGATCGAAGTTCTGGTACTCGATGAAACAGACCGGATGCTCGACATGGGCTTTCTGCCGGACGTGCGGAAGATTGCCAAGAAGTGTCCTGAGACCCGGCAGACATTGTTATTTTCCGCCACCATGCCGCCCGAGATTCAGGGCCTGGCCAGTTGGGCGTTGAAAGAACCGCTGGAGTTCGAGATCGGCGCTCGCAAGAGTGTCGCGGAGACAGTGACTCATGCCTTCTATCCGGTTGCGATGGATCAGCGGGACGATCTCCTGCTGGAGCTTCTCAAGCAGACGGATTTCTCCAGCGTGATGATCTTCACTCGTACCAAGCGGGAGGCGGATGAACTTGCTGTCCTGGTGCAGAGCCAGACCGATCACGAAGTTACCGTGATGCACAGCGACATTCCGCAGAAGAAGCGGGACATGGCCTTGCGCGGGTTCCGGGAAGGGCTCTTTGACGTGATCATTGCCACGGATGTGGCCGCTCGCGGGCTGGATATCAGTGGCGTGAGTCATGTGATCAATCACCGGGTACCGGAGAACGCGGAAGATTATGTGCACCGGATCGGGCGAACCGGCCGGGCGGCTTCTACGGGAGATGCCTTCACGATGTTGTCCGCGGATGAAGTCGAATTCGCGGAGTCCATTGAGCGGATGATCGGGCACAAGATCGAGCGCCGCAAAGTGGAGGGATTCCCCTACATCTACACCGCTCTGCTGGACGATTCGCCGCGGAAACCAATTCGCCGGCCGAAGACCGGTGGGCGCAAGCGTCGCAAGTAGGCCGAGGCACCGGGGCATCGCGCCTTATGACCTCGCCACGGCAACTCGCCTGTTCACAGCGCCGGAACCTCATCCTGGGGTTACTGGCGCTGGGTTATCTGGCAGTGCTGTTGGGGAGTTCCGTGGATGCATGGCGACCTTGGCTACCGATCGGGGGTGCCGTCGCGCTGGGTGCCATGGTATGGGCCTGGCGACTGGATGGATTTAGCCTGCGCTGGGTTCTGGTTGTAGCCCTACTGCTTCGGGTCGCAATGCTGCCCATGCCGCCTTCGCTCTCCTCGGACATCTACCGCTATCTTTGGGACGGTTCACTGGTGTTGCAGGGGATCAATCCCTATCAATTTGCACCGAGCGATAGTTCCCTCGCGGAGCTCCAGACTCTAGGGCTGTTCGGGAAGTTCAACTCGCCGGATTACTACTCGGTCTATCCGCCGGTCATGCAGGCCTTCTTCGCGGTAGCGGCCCTCGGACTGAAGCTGGGCTTCGGAGCCGCCTACCTGCTCATGAAATTGCTGGTAGGGACCTGTGAACTGGGGGCTCTTTGGGTGTTGGCCCGCTGGATCGCGCCCCGGCATCTCCTTCTTTACGCCTGGAACCCCTTTGTCCTGGTGGAAACCTGGGGTCAACCTCACGGCGAGGCCATTGCCATTGGGGCACTCGCGGCCACCCTCTGGTTCTTGAGCCGGCGTCCCGGGTTGGCGGTCTTCTTCCTGACCCTGGCCGTTTGGACGAAGCTGTGGCCTGCTTTGCTCTTTCCCTTCATTTGGAGACACCTGGGCTGGCACTGGAGGTATCTGGCTGTGGCGGGCGGGACGACCCTGGTTCTCTGGCTGCCTTTTGCGAGCCTGGACACCTTCCAAAACTTCGGTCAATCGCTCAGGCTTTACACCAACCTGCTGGAGTGGAATGCCGGCATCTACGAACTGCTGTACCTCATCCGCTGGGGGATCACCCGGCTACTTTGGGCGTCTGAACTGTTGCCTCTCGATGCGGGACATGGGCGGATTGTCGGCCCCTTGCTGCGGCTGGCTCTTCTCGCAGGGACCGGTGCGGTCTTCTGGTGGGGCAGAGGCTGGCCGCTGCTCCGTCAACTGGCGACGGTCACGGTGCTCTGCATTGCCAGTCTCAGCGTGATCCATCCCTGGTATCTCGTGCCCGTCTTCTGGCTGCTCCCGTTCTTCTCGCGGGTGGAATGGAGTTGGCTCTTCCTTGGCCTGACCTCGGCAGGCACCTACATGGCCTACACTCAGGGCATCTACTGGCCCTTTGTGATCGTCGGCTGGGCGGGGTGGCTGTTCCTGTTGGCTTATCCCTGGAGAAAGACCGGTAAGCCGCCCTTTAGTGCTCTCCGTTCAGACGTGCGACTTTGAGTCGCAGCAACCCGGCGACGGACATGGAGTCCCGGATTTCTCCACGCTCCACCATCGCAAAGGCTTCTTCCAAGGGAACGCGCCGGGTTTCGAGTGATTCGGTGTCGTCCGGATTGGTATCGCCGAACTCCAGGTTCCTTGCCACAAACACCCAGGCATGTTCGTTACAAACGGAGTTGGAGGTCTGCATGGCTTCAACGAGCAACTCCAGGTCGCCCGCGATCACACCAGCTTCTTCCTGCAATTCCCGCCGGGCGCAGTCCGCCAATTCTTCGCCGGGTTTGCAGCCGCCTTCCGGGATCTCCCATTCATAGCGGTTGGTGGCATAGCGATACTGGCCGACCAGCCAGGTGTGATCCTCATCATCAATGGGGATGACGCCCACGGCGCGGTGAAGGAAATGGACGACGCCGTAGATGCCCTGGCCGCCGCTCGGATTGGTGACCTGGCTTTCTTCGACGCGAATCCAGGGATTCTCATAGACCACCTTGGTGGTGTGGGTCTGCCAGGGATTGATGGTGGTGTCTGGTTGGTTACTCACGGGGAAACTTCCCTACCAGTAACGCTGACACGCATCTCTTTCCAGAGCTGTTCCATTTCCTCCGCCACAAAGTCAAAATCGGGATTGCCAATCAGGTTCACCGATTCCAGGGGATCGTCCGACAAATCGTAGAGTTCCTCAAAGAGCGGATCCGAGTCCACATAGCGGATATATTTCCACCGTTCCGTCCGGACTGCCTCGGAAGCGGGGATCTTCGTGGGCATGTAATGGTGCTCGTAAAAGAACTCGGTGCGCCAGTCGACGCTTTCTCCCCGGATCAGGGGCATGAGGCTTACGCCCTGCATTTCAGCCGGCGTGGAGAGGCCCGCCAACTCCAGAATGGTGGGGGCGAGGTCGATCGTAAGTGCCATTTCTCCCCGTCTGCCGCCAATGATCTCCTGAGGGAGGCGCGGATCCCGAACAATCAGCGGTATGCGTATGGAGGGTTCATGGGGAAGCCACTTTCCGGCAAAGCCACGGGCACCCAGGTAGACGCCGTGATCCGATGTGAACAGGATGACCGTGTTGTCCGCCTTGCCAGCACCATCCAGCGCCTTCATCACCCGGCCGACAGCGTGATCCACTCCCGCGACAAGCCGGTAGTAGCCTCGCATGGAGTCCTGGAAAAGCTTCTCCGTGCTGAGACGCCACTCCCATCGCTCCCGGTTCAGGGAGCGCTTCAGGAAAATGGGCTGGCGATCAAAGAATCCCGGATCGGAGAGGGGCGGAGCGGGGAAAACTACATCGCTGTAGAGGCCCCCGGTAAGCTCTTCATCAAAGGGATAGAAGGGCGGTGTTTTCCCGTCCTGGACGTGAGGGGCCTTGAATCCCACGCAGATGAAGAACGGGCGATCATCCCGTTTGGCGACCATCTGTTCGACTTGGCCGGCGATTCTGCTGGTCAGGTGCTCCGGGCGAGTGCCGTCCAGAGTCTTCTCGAAGTAGTTTCCCTGGCCGTCATAAGCCTTGTCGTCGTCAAAGAAACCGATCGGAGGACGACCCACATGCCACTTCCCGGCATAGCCAATTCGGTAGTCGGCATCCCTCAATTTGGAGAGATATGTCTGGCGAAGTTGTTCAGGAGTCAGGGATTCGCCCTGAAAGTCTCCGTGCCGCCAGCCCGTCTTGGCCCCATACTGACCCGTCAGGATATTGCTGCGGCTGGTAACGCAAATGGCGGTGACGGCAAAGGCATTGTCGAAAACCACACCTTCGAAGGCCAGATTATCGATATTGGGGGTCTGAGCAATGGGATCACCCATGCAACCCAGCACATCGGACCGCAGATCATCGCAAAGGAAGAGGATGATGTTCGGCCGGGTATCAGCGGAAGAAGCCGCTGCCAAGCCAACGCAGATCAGGACCAGGAACCAGCTTCGCATGGGACAGACCCTCAATGGCTTCTTTCGGGTTTTCAAGATGCGAACTCGCCTTACTGAATAACGACGATGTCCCCGATCTCCGCCGTGTAGAAGAACTGCCGGGCAAATCCTTCGGGAAGCCGGATGCAGCCATGAGAGGCGGGGTAGGTCGGGACATAACCCTGGTGCATTCCGATGGCGCTGCAGCTGAGGCGCATGAAGTAGGGCATCTCCGCGTCATAAAGGTTGGAGGTGCGGGTCCGGTCCTTATTGGTAATGACAAAGGTTCCCTTGGGGGTGGAATAGCCTGATTTGCCAGTCGACACCCGGGTGGAGAGCTTGACCTTGCCCTCTTCATAGAGGCGGGCACGCTGCTCGGAAAGGGAGATGATGATCTTGCGCTTCTGCGCCTTGGCATCCGGATCCTTACCGAGGATGATCTGGGTCATGGGAACGTCATCCACTCGGGTGGCGAAGTTGATGGGCCAGGTCTTGTATTTGCTGGTGTAGACTCCGGTCTTGGCGCCGTGCTTGAGCAACGCTTGAGCGAGTTTGTGCTGACCGGTTCCCGCCACCACCATCAAGGGGGTCACCTTGCTGTCGGCCACGAGGTAGTGTCGCAGCGTCTTGTCCTCAAACTTTTCCAGGAAAAGGTCGGAGACAGGCTGGGAGATGTAGTTGTTGGGATTGATGCCGACAGCCAGAAGGCGCTCTGCGATCGGGAGTTGCTTGTTGGCGATCGACCACTCCAGCAGGGTATGTCCCCCCGGCGTCTCGCTGGTATCGATTTCCGCACCATACTCCATGAGCAGGGCAGCGGCCGTGACATCGCCAGTCATGATGCAGTAGCCGATCGGGGTGATGCCCTCCGGGCTGAGCTTGTTGGGGTTCTCCCCATGCGCAAGCAGGAAGCGCATCATCGCGTAATCCTGATCTTTGAGCGTGTGCCAGAGATATCCGCTTGAGATCGCGCCATGCTCGAGAAGGTAGCGAGCCAGTCGAAGATCCTTGTCTTCGATGGCCAGATCCAGCGGGCGTCGTCCCTCGCTGACAAATGCATTGATATTGGCGCCTGAACTGATGAGCATTTCCGCATAGTCCCGGTTTCCAGCCTGGAGAAGGGTCCACCAGAGAGGCTCCCCGCCGGGCGAGACATTTGGGTTCGCGCCAAATTTCAAAAGCCGCTCGGTCCAGACTCGATCTTCTGCCGTGACAGCGCGCTCCAGCATGGTGCTGCCGTCATCAAAGGGAATGGCCAGATTTCCACCCTTATCCAGCGCCACCAGCATAGTGGCCTGGTCTCGCTTGGTGAAGGCCATCTGCAGGATCGAATTGTGGCCCTGACCCCGGTAATTGGGGTTGGCTCCAGCTTCCAGGAGCGCGCGGGCAATTTCTGGCCGGTCCAGTTCCATGGCCAGGACACCCGGAGTCATTCCCGGGCTGAACTCCAGGTTGGTATCGATGCCTTCTCTCAACAGGCGCTCTGTCATCTCCGCCCAGTCCATATGGAGCGCGGCGAAAATCAAAGGCGTGCCCTTGGGGGTGGTGCCATTGGGATCGGCGCCCTCATCCAGAAGCCGGTTGGCAAGGGCCAGGTCTTCGCGTTCGAAAGCCAGATAAAGCGGGGAACCAAGTTCCGAGTCCAGATTGACGTCGGCCCCTCGCTCCAGGAGCAAGTCGACCAGCGATAGGCGCCCTTCCTTGATCGCCCAGGAGAGAGCCGGTATTTGCTGGGCTCCAATCCGTTCGTTGGGATCGCCTCCCTTGTCGAAAAGGAGTTTGGCCACATGAAGGTGTTCGCTCTCAAGGGCATAGCTCAGAGCCGTTTTGCCAAATTGGTCCGCCTTGGTAAGCGGAACACCCAATTCCAGGAGTTTCTTGCTGATCTCCAGCCGGTCTTCCTTGGCCGCAAAGCCCAGGGTCGTCAGTCCTTCCGCATTGAGCTCGTCCAGGTTGACCCCAATCAGGTGAAGGCGTTCCAATGCCATCTGATCGTTGCGCTCCACTGCGCGAAATGCCGAAAGAGGATCCAGTTCGTAGCCCGCCCGTCGCAGCCGGATCTTGGCCTTGTTCTCATCGGTGAGCCAACGTTGCGCGGAGTAACTGAATCCTGCCCAGAACATGGCGATGACCCCGCAGAACGCGAGTATCTGACCCGAGGTCCTGATCAACCGGCCAACAAAGCTTTTGGTACGATTTGCCTTCACTTTGGAGAGAAGAGGATGTGTGTGCGTTAGTCGTGACGAATCAGATTTGGTTTGGCAAGACTCCAGGAGCCATTCATAGCATCTGTTCTTGTGATCGGGAATTCAATTTTGCTATGCAAACCCGAGAAAACTCCAAGCAACCATGAACATTGTGAACCCCCATTTGTCCTTCTTTGCCATTGCTCTGACGAGCGTTCTTGGATCCGGATTCGGATTTAGTCAGGAAATTCCACCGGATCGTAGTGATGAGCTGCAGCAGTTGGTGAACCAATCCGGAGGAAATCTGCGCCTGGAAGCCGGAACCTATCACTTGGATGAGACCGTGACCTTTGATTTGGCGGAGCTGGAGGCGGTCAGTCTCAGCGCCGATGGCCCGGTGACCGTCGTGATGCGTGGTGCGGGGCCCGCTTTCCGTTTCCTGGGCACCCACGAGGGCACCGCAGCACCCAAGTCTTTCAAACCGGAAACCTGGAAGCAGCGCATGCCTTTGATCGATGGGCTGGCTATTGTTGGCGATCATCCGGAGTCTGTAGGGATTGAGTTGAAGGGAACAGTCCAGGCAATCGTGTCACGGGTTTCCGTGCGCAATGCTCTGCACGGCGTCCATCTCGTGGAACGCAACAGGAATACGATCATTTCCGACTGCCATTTCTATGAAAATGCAGGAATTGGGATTTTCCTCGATGACGTAAATCTTCATCAAATTAATATCTGTAATTCCCATATTAGTTATAATCGTTTAGGAGGTGTAGTTGTTCAAGACGGGAATGTGCGAAACCTGCAGGTCTCCAACTGTGATATTGAGGCGAATATGCCGGGCGACTCGACCCCGACGAATGCCGCGAATATCCTGATTCGGCAGACTGGTGCCGAGAAGCGATCTGTCGCGGAAGTGGCGATCACGGGCTGTACCATTCAGCACAGTGCCCATTACGGGCAGGAGAAGGTGGCCGATGGTGGCGCCAATATCCGGATCGAGGGAACGGATGAGCACTTCGTGAACATGGTGGCGATTGGCCACAATGTGTTCAGCGATACCACCACGCACATCGACCTGAGCAAAGTAATGGACGTCACCATCACGGGGAACACCTTCTTCACGACGGAACCGACAGATCTGAGGATCGCGGATAGCAAGAGGGTGGTCGTCCAGGGAAATGCCTTCAATCCCAGGGAGGAAGGGGCAATCGGTGGAATCATTCTGAGGGATAGCTCTCACTGTATCCTTCAGGGATTGACGGTTCACGATTTCAAGAGTGAGGCGGGAGCCATCCTCCTGGAAAACTGCAGCTATTCGCGCATCTCCGACTGTATCCTGTCCGACAACCTCAAGGGAATCGTGGTGAAGGATTCGACCGGATGTGTGGTTCGTGACATTACCGTGACAGGCTTGCCGGCGGGAGAGGAAGCTGTTGCGGTGCAGGGCGGGAAGCAGAATGAGGTGAAGGATATTCTCGCTTCCCAGGAACCTGCATCCTGATCATAGTCAGGCCACACTCATGAAAACTCCTAGCAAACTCCTGGCAGCGGGAACTCTCCTCGCTTGCCTTCTGTCATCGTCCTTTGCCCGTCCTGAGGCATTGGAAATCACCAAGGAAACCGTAGATGCCCTCCCTGAAGGAAGAGAAACGGATGGGATTATTGGCGACTTCCTGCTGCGCAACGACGTGATTGAGGCGGTCATCTCCCAGAATGCGCCCCATCGTCGCCCCAACATGAGCACCTTTTATGGGGATGGCGGCGAGACGCCGGGCTGTCTCTATGACTTGAGCCTGAGAGGGGTGAAACACGATCAACTAACGATCTTCACGCCGAGTGCCCAGCGAGGACCCGTATCTTGGGTACGGATCGCGGATTCCGCCGATGACGGGGAAGCCGTGGTCGAGGTGGTGACCACCGCCGCTCAGGCGGAGGGACTCTACACGAAGCACGAGTATCGGCTCCGGGATGGTGAATACGGCATCTACGTGCACAGCCTCTTTCGCAATGAGAGCGACAAGCCCATCACCAAGGCGGTTCGCGACGTCTGGGCCCGTTTCGAAACCCACGACATCGTGGGCCGCTATCACTGGGGCGATACCTTGGATCCCTCTGACCACTGCGGCTACGCCTTTGGCTGGCTGACACCGGACGAAACCAAGACCGAAGCCAAGGTCACCATCGCACCGGGAGAGTCGTTTGAGATCGAGCGCTTCATTGCCGTGGGCAAATCTCCTGTGGAGGCGATGGGACGTCTCGCCGCCAAGTTCGATGAAACCGGCCAACTAAAGCTGAAGGTCAAAGGACCGGACGGAGAAGTCATTTCCGATGGACAAGTCATTCTGACATCTGGCGATCGGGACGGACGGATTCCCGGGTATTTCAATGAACAGGGGACCCTGGAAGTTCCCTTCGTAAAAGGGAAATGGAACGCCGTATTCTCTGCGCCGGGCAGACCTGATCAGACAGGCTCTTATGAAGTAGGGGATTCCGTGGTGGAAGACAGCGTGGAACTGGCTGCCGCCAGTCAGATCAACTTTCAGGTCGCGGACCAAGGCGGAAAAGAGATCCCCTGCAAAGTTCAGTTCCTGGGAATCAATGGCACCAAAAGCCCGAATCTGGGGCCGGTCGTGCGCGCCCATGGCTGCAAAGATCAATGGCACTCTGAGAAGGGGAACTTCTCCGTGAAGATCCCTGCGGGGGCTTATCGAGTGGTGATCACTCGTGGGCCGGAATACACCCATCACGAGCAGGAGGTGACTCTTGAGCAAGGCCAGAAGCTGGATCTGGCGGCTACACTGGAGCGGGTGGTGGATACGACCGGCTGGATCAGCGCGGACTTTCACAATCACTCCACTCCCAGCGGGGACAACGTGTGCGGGACCGACGACCGGGTCATCAATCTGGCGGTCGAAAATCTGGAGTTCGTGCCGACCACGGAACACAACCGGATCTATGACTGGACTCCCCACATCGAGAAGTTGGGGCTGGCCGATGAACTGATCACCGTGCCGGGGATGGAGCTCACTGGTCGTGGCGCTCACATCAACAGCTTCCCGCTGAAGCCGGTCCCGCGTACTCAGGACAACGGAGCGCCCGTCTGGGAAGTCGATCCACGGGTCAACATCCTTCACCTGCGGAATCTCGGTGGCTGGAATCCCAAGCGCTGGACCCAGATCAACCACCCGGACATGAGCGAGAACTTCGTCGACCGGGACAAGAACAAGAAGGCTGACGGCGGCTATATCGAGCTTGGCACGCATGTGAACGGGGTGGAGACTCAGAACTACCGCACGTCCAATATCCTCTACGGAGCTCCCTTCCGAGTGAGCGATCCTTTGGCGAAGGGGTCACGAATTGACGCCGTCCGGGAGTTCGTGTGGCTTCAGATGCTCAACCAGGGCGCGCAGATCTGGGGTGTGGCCGTGGCAGATGCCCATACCGTTCATGGCAATGGTGTGGGAAGCTGGCGCGTCTATCTCCCCAGTGACACGGATGAACCTTCCAAAGCAGATCCGGAAGTTCTCACGGATCACGCCAGAGAAGGTCATATGTATCTTTCCAGCGGTCCATTCATGAATCTCACCATGAACGGTGAAACGATTCTGCCCGGACAATCTCTGGATGGTCGCAAGCGGGCTCTCAACCTGGGCATCAAAGTGCAGTGCACCGATTGGTTTGATATCGATCGAGTACAAGTCCTGCTCAACGGCCGTCAGGAACATGACCTGAACTTCACACGCAAGGAACATCCGGATCTGTTTCAGGATGGTGTCGTGCAGTTCGAACGGGAGATTCCGCTGACGTTGACCGAAGATACCCACGTGATTGTGGTCGCCATTGGTGAGAACTCCAGCTTGGAGAAAGGCTTCGGAACCAGCGCGCAATCTCCGGTGAAGCCATGTGTCTACAACAACCCCATCTTCATCGATGCGAATGGCGGGGGCTTCACTCCGAATGGCGATACCCTGGGCTACGACCTGCCGGTCGGAGGACTCTCTGTTGATGAGGTTCGGGCGATTCTGGACAAGTAAGGATTGCCAAGGCTTGCAAACTTCGATAGGGGGAGAGCATGAAACCCCTTGCTCTCCTCCTTATTGTTTTCGGCTTGCTGGGAACTTGCCTGCAGGCCGCCGATCAACCGAATGCTAAGAGGAACCTCACCTGGACCGAGCCGGACAAGGCCAGGGCGGAGGATCCGGACTTCTCTATTCAGGGTGAGTATGGCGTCGATGCCGAGGGTCAGCCCTGGGGCGTGCAGGTTATCGCCATGGGAGGCGGCGAATTTGAAGCTTACGCTTTGGAGGACGGGCTGCCAGGATTGGGATGGACCCGGGAGAAGCAGCGGATTCAGCTCACAGGGAAACGCGAAGGCAACAAGGTGTCCCTGGCCGCGAAAGATGGAGGAGCCGCGGCCACCATCGCGGATGGCAAGCTCTCCCTGACCATCGATGGGGACCACATCGGAGAATTCCCGCGCATCCAGCGGGTCAGCAAAACGATGGGAGCCGAGCCTCCGGAAGGAGCCGTGGTGCTCTTTGATGGAACCTCCGCCGACGCCTGGATCAACGGCAAGGTGGAAGATGGCCTCCTGCCCAATACCGACATCAAGACCAAGCAAACCTTCGGCAGCTATCAGCTTCACCTTGAGTTTCGCACGCCCTACAAACCTTATGCCCGGGGCCAGGCCCGCGGTAATAGCGGAGTTTATCACCAGGGGCGTTACGAAACCCAGGTTCTCGATTCCTTTGGGCTGGAAGGAAGAATGAACGAAGCTGGTGGCATTTACACGATCGCGGACAGCCGTATCAACATGTGTCTCCCTCCACTCACCTGGCAGACCTACGACGTGGATTTCACGGCTGCCAAGTTCGATGAAAGCGGTCAAAAGACCGCCAATGCGCGGATGACCGTCCGGTTGAACGGCGTGGTGATCCATGACAATCAGGAGTTGCCCCAGGGAACCAAGGGTGGGCCGCTCAAGGAAGAGGGTCCAGAACCTGGGCCCATCTTCATCCAGCATCACGGCAATCCGGTCTACTATCGGAACATCTGGATCGTCCCGAAATAAAGGCGGGCGCAATAATAAGAGGGGAAAACTCCCGCTTGCCCTAACAAGGCGCATCCACGAATCTTGTCTCCAGATGAAACTCGAGCAGCGAACTCTGGACAGTGGAGCCGTGGTAATGGAGCTCGAGGGGGAGGCAGATCTCGCCGCCGCGCCAGCTTTTCAAGCGGCAGTGCGGGACGTGATGACCCGGAAGCCTCCAGTCTTCGTGCTCGATTTCTCGAAAACAACCTTCGTCAACACGCCGATCTGGGCGGTGGTGGTGGAGTACTTTCAGTTCGCCACCAAGGAAGGGGGGCGCCTCGCGGTGTGTGGCCTGAACGGGCGGGTCGAGACCTCCTTTGACGTCGTGAAGCTGGGCGTGTTTCTGCAGAAGTATCCTACGGTGGAAGAGGCCGTCGCCGGGGCTTGAGTTTCTGGCGTGGTTCCACGGCGGCAAACCCCGAAGCGACTCATTCTGGTTTGGAGGCTATATTTTGCTTTAAGGCGATGGAAAATATGGTTATTTTAGCGATGCCTGTCGCCTGATCGGGAAATGCCCGGAATTGGCGGTGGCAACCTGGAAACCTATTTTCGCGACTGTGAAGCCACTCAACGTCGGATTTTATTCCCTTCACAACCCCTATGACCGGACTGCCTGGTCCGGGATCATTTACTCCATGTATAATTCCCTGCGCAGCCAGGGAGTGGAGTTCACGAATTTTGGCGACCATTGCGTGCCTCCGAAGAAGCGCACCCTGGTGGACAAGGTGACGGACAAGATCGGGGACATTGCCAATAAGATCATTGGGGGAACCGAGAGTGTGGATGACCGGTTCGCGAGTTATGCACGCCAGGTTTACGCGGCGGTCATGGAGAGCGACTGCGATCTCATC
>JBHIXE010000062.1:0-18486 GCA_041984905.1 Verrucomicrobiales bacterium
GGCCATCCTGAGGCAGGCGGCGTTCCGCAATGTTCAGGTTCGCCATGACCTTGACCCGTGAAGTGATGGTCAATTGCAGGTGGCGAGGCGGCGGAGCCATTTCATAGAGCGCACCGTCTACCCGGTAACGGATCTTGAAGTCATCCTCAAAGGGTTCGAAGTGAATGTCTGAGGCGCGCTCCTTGATGGCCTGGTAGAGCACCAGGTCCACATAGCGCACGATCGGCGCCGAGTTGGCCTCTGCTTCCAGATCATTGGGATCCACATCAGCGGAGATGGCATCCATCCCGGAGAGGATATCCGCCATCCCATCGTCGACGGCGCCCTGTTGGCCGTAGAATTCGTTGATCAACTCCCGGATCCGGTCGGGATTGGAAACCACGATCCGCACTTCCTGATTCAGGCTGAAGCGCAGGTCATCCACGGTATTGGGATCCAGCGGATTCGCCAGGGCCACATAGAGGGCATGCTCGTCAAACTGGATCGGCAGAGCCTCATGGAGCCGGGCGGTCCCGGCGGGAATGGTGCCGAGGATCTGGGCGGAAGGGGTGAAGTCCGAGAGATCGTAATACACGCCGCCAATATCTTCGGCGATGAGATTGTAGAGCCCTTCGGCAGAGAGGATTCCATAATCCGCAACCAGCTCGGTAACAGCTTTGCCACTGGCGTGAGACTGCTCGAGGAGGTCGTTCCGCTGGGTGTCGTCAATAAACTCGCGGCTTACAAGGAGGTCGAGAACGGCTTGGGTGTTCATCAAATAAAGAGGGGCGGAGGCTTAGGCAGCGTCTTGAGAGGTCACACGAATGATTTCGGATCCTGAAGTCAGACCCGCCAACAGCTTGCGGATGCCGTCTTCCCGCAAGGTTCTCATCCCGAATTCCCGGGCTTTCTTCCGAAGCTGAGATGAGGAGAGGCCATCGTTGATGAGGCGGCTCATTTCTTCTTCGATATTGAGAATTTCAAAGATGCCTTTCCGGCCACGATAACCGGTATGCCGGCATTCCCGGCAGGAGGAAGGGACTCGAATGTCCGCTCCGATGAGCTGACTCGGGTCGAGATTGAGGCGGCGAATTTCCACTGGTGTCAGTTCCCCGGGTTGCTTGCACTCGTTGCAGAGCATGCGCACCAGTCGCTGGGCGATGATGGCACGCACCGCACTGGAAATCAGGAATCGTTTCACCCCAATGTCTTCCAGACGAGCCACCGCACTGGGCGCGTCATTGGTGTGCAGGGTGGAGAACACCAAGTGACCGGTGAGCGAGGCTTGAATCGCGATTTCCGCGGTCTGCAGGTCTCGAATCTCCCCAATCATGATGATGTTGGGCGCCTGACGCAGAATGGAGCGCAAGGCCGCGTGGAAGGTCATGCCGATTTCGTCCTTCACCATCACCTGGTTGATCCCGCTCATCTGGTATTCGACCGGGTCCTCAACTGTGATGATTTTCCGGTCCGGCTTGTTGATCTCGTTCAGACAGGCGTAGAGCGTCGTCGTCTTACCGGAACCGGTCGGCCCCGTCACCAGGATGATGCCGTCGGGCAACCGGATGAGCCGCTCGAAGTTCTGCTGGTCGTCAGAGAAAAATCCGAGCTGAGGCAGACCGAGAAGCAGGGCGCTCTTGTCCAGAATCCGCATCACCACGGATTCCCCCGTGGAAGAAGGCACGGTGCTGACCCGGAGGTCCAACTCCTTGTTGCCCATGTTGGCCTGAATCCGGCCGTCTTGCGGCATCCGCTTCTCCGCAATGGACATGGTTCCGGTCAGAATCTTGATCCGGCTGATCACCGCCGGGAGCAGTTTCAGAGGGTGACTCGCAAATTGCTGCAGCGCGCCGTCAATCCGGTAACGGATCCGGATTTCCTTCTCCAGAGGTTCGATGTGAATGTCACTGGCCCGGTTTTGATACGCTTCGGAGAGGATCTGGTTCACCAATCCAATGATTGGGGCGTCTTCCGCCTTGGTGGTGCCTCCCATATCCGCTTCCGCCTTCACGGCAACGCCGCCACCGATCTTTTCAATCTGTTCCTGGGTCAATTGCCCGGCGAAGAAGTCGGAGATGCACTTGTGAATCTGCCCGGCGGGCGCGGTTACGAAGTGCAGCGGGTAAGGAATCTTGTGGGGCAGACTGTCCATCGTCTCGATGTTCATCGGGTCTGCCACGGCCACGATCACGTTGGTCCCGTCGTAGGCGATCGGGATCATGTGGTAGTTCACGCAGTCTGCGGGCTGCACGATCTTCACCACATTCTCATCAATGGGATATTGATTCAGGTCCACGACTTCCGTGGAACCCATGTAGGCCAGGATTTGAGCCACCGCATCATCACTGACCTGACCCACCCGAAGCAGGGTATCGAGCTGGGTCTCGTTGCTCTTCCGGTGCTGTTGGACAATCTGAAGCATTTCCGGCGTAACGGTGCCGTGCTCCTGAAGCTGCTCCAAGATGAGTTCTTCGTTCGAATACAAGATTTGAGAGAGGTTAAGATTTAGAAATTCTAATACTTGTGGCCTGAACAAATGCTACAGCCCTGCGGGCTCGAAGGCTATCTGGGAATCCGGGCCTTTGTCAATCACCGGAGCATAACAAGTGTGGTGACCTGCGCTTTCCCCTGGGGAAGGGGGGATGGGGTGAGGGGGTACGCATAAACCTTAAAATGCCCTGAATTATCGGGCGAGTCAAAACTGCTTCTCCTCTTTGGAGAGGTTTCTTTCAACAAAATGAAACCGGGCCGCAGACCCGTCGTCTAGAACCCAAATGCCCACTCTATTCACTCCACTTCGCAGCGCCCTTGCTTGGGGCTTGGGTCTTAGCACGTTAGCTTCCGCGACCGCAGCGGATTTGACGCAGGAGGAGGTTCAATTCTTCGAATCGAAGATTCGGCCTGTCCTCATCGAACATTGTTATGAATGCCACTCTCAGGAGGAAAAAATTCGTGGGGGATTTGCTCTGGACTCCCGTGAGGCGCTCCTCCATGGAGGGGACTCCGGCAAGGCAATCGTGCCGGGTGATCTCGAGGCCAGCCTGTTCTGGACGGCAGTCACCTGGGCGGACGAGGACTATGAGATGCCGCCCCGGCGCAAGCTTCCAGCGAATATCATCGCGGACATCCAGAAGTGGATCGAAATGGGAGCGCCGGATCCCCGCGTCACTGAGACTGTGACCGTCGATACCAAGATCGATATCGAGGAAGGGCGGCAGTTCTGGTCTTTTCAGCCCCCAGCGAGAACTGAGGCTCCCGAAGTCGACGCTCCTGAGTGGGCCGAGAGCGAGGTGGACCAGTTCATTCTGGCGGCCCTGGATGAAAAAGGGCTCAAGCCCGTGGGTGAAGCCCGCGCGGATGTTTTGTTGCGTCGCTTGAACTTTGATCTGGTCGGACTGCCGCCCTCACCGGAGGAGGTCATCGCTTTTGTGAAGGCCTACCGGCAAGACTCCAAGGCCGCGCTGGAGGCCAAAGTGGATGAACTGCTGGCACGCCCGGAGTTTGGCGAGCGTTGGGGGCGTCACTGGTTGGATGTGGCCCGCTATGCGGAATCGACCGGTAAAGATGTGAACATGCTTTATCCAGAGGCGTGGCGTTATCGCGACTATGTGATCGATTCTTTCAATGCGGACAAGCCCTACAACCGGTTCATTCAGGAGCAGATTGCGGGAGATTTGCTGCCCATCAAGAATGATGAGGACTGGCAGGAGAACCTCATCGCCACCGGGTTCCTGGCGATCGGCACCAAGGGACTGAACGAGAGGGACAACCGCCAGTTTCTCCTGGATATCGCCGATGAGCAGATCGATACCATGTCTCAGGCGTTCCTGGGACTGACGGTATCCTGTGCCCGGTGCCACGATCACAAGTCCGATCCCATCCCCACGGCTGACTACTACTCGCTGGCGGGAATCTTCCTCAGCACGGAGACTTTCTTTGGCACCACAAACGTCCTCATCAACCGTCGGGCTACGGATCTGCTGCTGTTGCCTATTGCTGATTCGAATCCGATGGGCAGCATGTCGACCCAGGAACTGGAGCAAGTCCGCGCTCGTCTGAAGTCCACTCAAGCCGAACTGGCGGAGTTCCGAGCTGAGCAGGCCCAGATCCGTCGTCAGGCCATGATGGGGAACAACACCATGACGGAAGGGCGGAACAACGACATCAACACCGTGCTCCGTCTCAATTCCCAGATCGCTTTTCTGGAAGGCCAACTGAATGGCGTGGAGGCCGATGGAACGGCCAAGACCCTCGCCATGGGGGTGCAGGACCGGGACCGTGTCATCGAGGGAACCATCCTCATTCGGGGGGAGCTGGATAAGCCGGCCCAGACCGTGCCTCGCGGTTTTCTCCAGGTGCTGGATCACATTGAGACCGGAGAATTGCCCACGAATGGCAGCGGACGTCTGCAACTGGCTCAGTGGCTTTCCTCCGAGGAGAATCCATTGACCGCCCGGGTGATGGTGAATCGGATCTGGATGCAATTGTTCGGGGCAGGTCTCGTGACCTCTCTCGACAACTTTGGGGTGACCGGGCAGGCTCCCTCCCATCCGGAGCTGCTGGATCATCTGGCGGTTTCCTTCATGGAAAACGACTGGTCCATCAAGTCCATGATTCGGGACTTGGTCCTGACTCGCACCTATCGCCTCAGTTCTGAGTTCGATTCCGCCAATTACGCCCAGGACCCTGACAATATTTACCTGTGGCGTGGCGCTCCCCGCCGACTGGATGCCGAGGCGCTGCGCGATGCCATTCTGGTGGCCAGCGGCGAGCTCGATCCGGAACGTCCCCAAGGTTCCATGGTCGCGGAAAAGGGCAACCTCTTCGGCCCTCGGCTGAACATGGACGATTTCAATCGGCCCGTGAATTACCGCTCCGTCTATCTGCCGATCGTGCGGAATGCGGTTCCGGACTCGCTCGCTATCTTTGATGGTGCGGACCCTAACATTGTCAACGGCATGCGGGATCAGACCAACGTTCCCTCACAGGCACTCTACCTCCTCAACAACCCCTTCCTGGTCCAGCAGGGGGAGGCAATGGCGCGGAGAATCATGGCGGAAGCTGATGAACCGCGAGCCCGCTTTGAGCGTGCCTTCTTCATCGCCTATGGACGCCCCGCGACCCGGGATGAAGCGGACAGCGCCATGAACTACTTTCGCAGTTTCCTGCCGGTTGCCATGCAGGAAACCGGCCACCGGGACCGGGCGGGCTTCCTCGCATTGAGCTCTTTCTGCCAGGGGTTGATGGCCTCTGCTGAGTTCCGCTTCCTCAACTAACTCATCCACTTTTCAACCCTCTATATCCTAACGCTCATGCATCCTTTCGAATCGCTTCCTTCTCGCCGGGCCGCTCTGAAGGCCGTTTCCAGTGGGTTCGGTTACCTGGCTTTTGCCGCCCTCGCCGCCGAACAGGCGCGGGCTGAAGCCGAGGCCAATCCTCTCGCGCCGAAGCAGCCGCATTTCCCGGCGAGAGCCAAACGGGTCATTTTCCTCTCCATGCGTGGGGCGCCCTCTCACGTGGACACCTTTGACTACAAGCCACAGCTTCAGGCAGATAGCGGCAAGACAGGGAAGTATGGCGCGGGCCGATCGACTCTGTTGGGCTCCCCCTGGGAGTTCAGCCAGCACGGCGACAGCGGACTCTGGATCTCGGAGTTGTTCCCGAATGTCGCCTCTCATGCGGACGATCTCTGCCTGCTGCGGGGCATGAGTACAGACCTGCCGAATCATCCTCAGGCCCAGACCCAGATGCACACCGGCAGCTTCCAGTTCGTCCGGCCGTCCATCGGTGCCTGGACTCTGTATGGGCTGGGCAGTGAGAATGCCAATCTTCCTGGGTTCATCGCTCTGAATCCGGCCAATGGAAGTGCCCAGCATTTCGGTAGCGCCTTTCTCCCTGCGATCTATCAGGGCACTCAGATCGGTTCCGATGCACTCCGGCAACGGCTCCGGGCTCGTTTCGGTGGTGGGAATCAGGCGCCGGAGATTCCCAATATCAAGAATCCCAAGCTGACCCCCGAACTTCAGCGGATCCAGCTGGATCTGGTTCAGTCTCTCAATCGTGACAAGCTGCAGAGGGATGTGCATCAACCTGAGGTCGAAGGGGTGATCGAGTCCTTTGAACTGGCCTTCCGGATGCAGGATGAATTGCCCCAGCTCGTGGATATCAGCGAGGAATCCCAAAAGACGCTGGATCTGTATGGCATTGGTTCCGGCGCGACGGATGACTTCGGTCGCCAGTGCCTCATGGCTCGCCGGTTCGCAGAAGCGGGGGTACGCTTCATTGAACTCAGCCACGGAAACTGGGATCACCACCGCAATCTGAAAGAGGATTTGCCGGCTCGTTGCGGTGAGATTGACAAGCCCATCGCGGGTCTCCTGACCGATCTCAAGCAGCGGAATATGCTGGAGGATACCTTAGTGGTCTGGGCCGGGGAATTCGGCCGGACGCCTCACGGACAAACCGGCAATGGCCGGGATCACAACAACAAGGGCTACACCACCTGGATGGCGGGTGGGGGTGTGAAGGGCGGTTTTAGTTATGGCGCCACGGACGAGCACGGCTACGAGGCGGTGGAAGGCAAACTGCACATCCACGACTGGCACGCCACCATCCTCCATCTCCTGGGGCTTGACCACGAGCAACTGACCTTCCGCTACGCGGGACGGGATTTCCGGCTCACGGACGTGCACGGTCATGTGGCCAAGGACATCCTGGCCTGACCCGGCAGCATAGGCTCAGCGTAAATAGCCCACCCAGAGACTCTCGAAGCCTTCATGGCCGGAGTTGAAGCTGAGGGTGATCTTCACGGGAACAGCCGGGTCGAATCCCTCAAAGACATCCGGCCAGGCGGGAGTGAGGAGATAGGCCGCCAGTCCGCTCTCCTTCAGCCAGGTGCTGGGTGTGGCAGTATCCGCAGTCAGGGACTTTTCGACGGATTCCTTACCAGACTGGGTGATCAACAGCGTTGCCTCAAACACCGGGCAGGCCGGGAGCTTCCTCTTCTCCGGATCCAGACCCGGCACTGCGAGGACGAGCTGACGCGAGCCTTCCAGGTATCCAGAAAGGTCCGCAGTGGTTTCGACCTTGCCGGACTGCACTTCCGCTATCTTCTGGATGTCTTGCTGGGCCTGACTTTGCCGGACCTGTTGGTTAACGAAAACAAAGGCGATCAGATAGATGAGAGCCGCCAAAAGCAGCGCAACACCGGTAATTGCAACGAGGGGATGTTTCAGCCAACGCATCGATAACGGGAAGTAAAGGCGCAAAGACTAGATGCGTTTTTCTCCCGTTGGAAGCCTCAACTTGCTATGGGCGTAAATCGACACATTTGAACTGTTCCTGTCCTCGCATGAAGAGGAGGCCGTTGCTGAGAGCCATGGGGGACCAGTACTTGAAATCCGGCATTTTGACGGTAGAACGGCCCTTCTGAGATTCGATCTGGGCATCCACCTCAGCACGCTTTCCGAAGATGTCCGCTTCCGCCAGCTGCTTGTAGCCTGTTGGGCTGGGATCCACCACGCGCAAATAGCCAGTCTCGCCGTCCTGAATCAGGAAGACGTCGCCAGCCTGGATCATATTGCCACGTCCCATGAAAGGTTCGTCGCCCGTGTTCCAGAGGATCGTTCCATCCAATTCCATGCAGAGAAGACCACCTTTCTTGCGGTCTTCGCCCTTGTGATTGGAGTTCTCGTTGGCCAGGAAGTAGAGATGCTCACCCACGAGCATAGGAGGGTGCATCTGAGTTCCCTGAACCATGTCGAACAGCTTCTCGACCCGCCAGTCGCCGTCCTTTCGCTCCACCTGGATCATGCAACTGCCGCAATCATACCCACCCGTCAGGAAGACGCGCTTGTCGTCGATCTGCATGGGGCGAGTGATGGGGATCGAGTTGAAGTAGACGTCGGTTTTCCACAGCACTTCTCCAGTGGAGGGATCCACACTGATGGTGGTGCCCTTCTGGTCCGCCTTCAGGGTTGCCAGAAAGACCACCTGTTCCACGCCGCCGAGATCCAGGAGCGCCGGAGTCGAGTGGCTATCGCCAAAAGGTTCCGTTCGCCAGACTTCTTCCCCCGTGTTCTTGTCCAGACCAGCCAGGCCGACCTGTTCGCTCATGGGAGCAATGATGAGGGTATCTCCCACCACCAATGCTGATTGGGCATACCCCCATTTGGGCGGCATGACGTCATACTTTTCCTGAATGGCAACGGTCCAGTCCGCCTTGTGAGTTTCGCGGTTGATCCGGGTGACGTGGCCAAATCCACCGATCAGGTAGACGGCATCGTCTTCCACCGTAGGCACCCCCCGAGAACCTGCATGGGGGAGCCGGCCGGCGTGGGTGAAGGTGTAGCGCCACTTCTCGTCTCCGGTGAACTTGTCGAGGCAGAGGAGGATATCCGTCTCCGCCAGGGCTCGATCCATCAGGAAGACCTCATCTCCTTCCACTGCCGCACCACCAAAGCCCTCGTTCAGTTCCTTGGTCCAGAGGATGAGGGGGCCATCTTCGCCCCATTTCAGGTTCAGCTCGGCATCTGGTAATACGCCGTTTTGATTGGGCCCCTGAAACTCCGGCCAATTCGCCTGAGCCAAAAGGGGCAGGCCAAGGGCGGCAAGTAAGGTCAATGTGTCAGGCAGGCGTCGAAAAGGGGAAGAGGGAAATCCAGGCATGATCGTACGGGCGGATTGGGAGTTAGTTTGGATTGGCTAAGCTTTCTTGGCTTTTTAGTCGACTTTGTCGATCTGGCTTGGGAGACTCTAGATGGTTGTCCCCTCCAAATAAACCCAAGAACTCGCACTCATCTTACGTCTTTTTCCCTACTGGCCGACAACCCCACAGATGAACCCCGAAGAACAAACCCTGTATCATTCTCTTCAGGGAGATCCAGAAAACTGGCAACTGCGCTTTTCCCTGATCGATTCCCTTAATGCTCGAGGCGCCCATGCGGACTCGGTTGCCGTGATTGCCGAAGCTCCAGTAGCACCGTCTACGGAAGGCGAGCTGAGGAAGATTCTGAGCACCTGCCGGGATGGTGACCGGATCGAGGTCGCTGGTCCCTTTCTCGAGGCCTTTCTCACCGGAGTTCCCTCGAGCGGCCTGGCACACTATCTTTACGCCAAGTACCTCTCCAAAACGGGGGGAGACCTGGCCAAGGCGCGGGAGCACTACGAGGCTGCCGTAACGCTGAATGCCGAGTTGGAAGATGAGATCCTGGCGACCAGGCGTGCGGATCTGGGCGGCACGATGCCTGAAGAGGCGGAACCGCAGGAACCACAGATCCAGTCGCTCACTCCTCCGCCAGGTCACTCCACCAGTTCGCAGCGAGTTCATGCGGAAGTTCCTCAGCTGATCCAACCCGACGCTCCCGACTCCGAGGAACAGGCCATTGCCCATGAGATGGTGGAGGCTGACACACCGGATGTAGCATTTGGCGAGGCGACCGTTGAGCCCCTCAGTGAAGACGTCCACCCTCACACGGGACGCTATCTACTGGTTTCCGAAGGGGAGAAGGTGCAACCACATGACAAGGCTTCCGAGACCTCCACCAAGCTTTCCGCAGTGGTGATCGCCGTGCTTGCTCACATCGCGATTCTCTTTGCCATGACCCTCGTGGTTTTGAATATTCCGGACCGCCGTCCACCGGAGATCGTGGCGCAGGCGCCGCCGCTCTTGGATGATTCGGTGATCGAAAAACAGGAAGTGCAGCAGGTGGTGCAGCGCAAGCCGGTCCAGGCCGCCAGCCAGGCAGAAGTGATTACCGTGGCCGGAGCTTCCGCCGTGGCCATGCCTGATATCCAGACGGATCTGACCTCCTTTGACCCCATTGGAATGGGCGAGTCTTTTGGTGCCAGCATGTCTTTTGACGCCGGGGAAGACGGCGGCATGGTGAGCTTCTTCGGCTCTCGCAGTGTTTCCAAGAAGGTGGTCTTTGCGGTGGATTACTCCGCCTCCATGTCCAGTCAGAACAAGGATGTGCTGATGCGCAAGGAGTTGAGCAAATCGCTGAACTCGTTGCCGGGAGGGATCGATTACCAGGTCATCTTCTTTGCGGGACCCGCCTGGGTCCATGGGCAGAACGTCAAGAGTGAGAAGGGGAATGACACTTTCCTGATCACGCCTGAGCGGGGACGGGAAGAGTGGAAATGGATCCGGGGTTACGATCCCAAGGACAAGAGATCCGGAGCTCTTTATCACCCGGATTGGGGGCTGGATCCCAAAGACTTACCGAAGGCTGAGTATCTCAGTTCGTCCCGGAGTAACATTCGCAAGTCCATCAAGATCGTCGAAGACACCAAGCTGGTCTACGGGACGGATTGGCGCTGGCCGCTTTATGCCGCGATGAATATGGAGCCGGACACCATCTTCTTCATGACGGATGGGGCCTTCAATGCGCCGAACAAGGAGCGGCTCATTGATGATTTGGTCAGCTACAGCAAGAAAAAAGGGCGTCCGAAGATCAATACCATCTGTATGATGGTGTTGAACGCGGAAAAAGAATTGTCTGAGTTGGCGGACAAGACTCGCGGGGAATTCACTCTGGTTCTTCAGGATCAGACCGTTGTCCGTGGCAAGGAGTTGGAGGAATTGAAGAAGAAAGGGAAATAAAAGGGGAAGGCTGCGAATCGCTTCGTGACTAATCCATGGGGGCGGGGTTTAAATGGGCCTCGGGTCTCGGAGATTGACAGTTTTCCCCCCAGTTGGTTGGGTCGGGGACAGGTTCCCGGCTTTCCAAGGAATACTGAATTTTTGGACATGACTACTGCTGAAGTAACCCTGCACGGTGCACTCCAGGGCGACCCCGGTAATTGGGAGGTGCGTCTGGCACTGCTTCAGCAAATGAAGGACCGGAGCGATTTCGCCGGTATTTTGCGTCTTGTGAGTGAGGCCCCCGGGCCGCCCCACACGGACTCTGAGCTCCGCCGTGTGGTCGAGATGTGTGTTCATGCGCAGTCTCCCGGGATGGCGGGCCCCATCCTCAAGTCGTATCTTGTGGAGCATCCCGCGAGTGCGGTAGCCCACTATCTGTACGCCAAGTTGCTCTCCAAGATGGGGGATATGAACCGGGCGCGCGAGCACTACAACGCCGCTGTAGCGCTCAACTCCGAGTTGGAAGATGAGGTGCTCGCTACGAAGTTGGCCGATCTGGGCGAGACGATGGCCCATTCCCTTCCCCGAAGTGAGACGGGCGCACTGGTTTCCCTGCACAAGACCGGCCGCATCCAGCCCATGCCCATGCGGCCAGATGCGGGGCATCGTCCCTCAAGCCTTTCCGAGCCCGTGCCCACGGCCGAACCCGTGGTGGATTCTCCCTCGCAACAGCCGGTCCCTTTGCAGGAAGAGCCCATTGCTGTGGAACCGGTGGTTCCAGATGTCAGCTATCCCAGTGCGGAAGCAATGGCCGCAGAGGCAGCTTACACGGTGGAAGAACCCGCATACGACTATGCCGACGCCAGCTACAGCGGGAGCGAAAGCGAGGGAGAATTCCATGAGACCACCCGCTACCTGCTGGTCGCGGAAGGGGAAAAGGTAAAGCCCCGGGAAAGAGGCTCTGGCGCATCGCAGAAGCTCTCTGCCATGGTCATCGCCATTTTGGCCCACCTCGGCATTCTCGCGCTTCTAGCCACGGTGGTGATGAGCATTCCGGAACGGCGTCCGCCGGAGATCGTGGCTCAGGCTCCTCCTTTGCTGGATGATCAAATCATCGAGAAGGCAGAGGTCCAGAAGGTGGTGCAGCGCAAGCCGGTCCAGGCGGCATCTCAGGCGGAAATCATCACTGTGGCGGGAGCATCCGCCGTTGCTATGCCGGATCTTCAGACCGACCTCAATTCCTTCGACCCGATTGGAATGGGCGAGTCCTTCGGTGCCAGTATGTCCTTTGATGCAGGCGAAGACGGGGGCATGGTCTCCTTCTTCGGCGCTCGCAGTGTTTCCAAGAAAGTGGTCTTTGCGGTGGACTACTCCGCCTCCATGCGGCCGATGAACAAGGACGTCCTCATGCGCAAGGAGTTAGCCAAATCTCTCAACGCGTTGCCGGGGGGCATTCAGTACCAGTGTATCTTCTTTCACGGTCCCGCCTGGTATCACGGTCAGACCGTGGAGGTGAACAATCCGGATAAGAAGGACGAGTGGGTCCACTACATCGTGAACGCGGAAAAGGGCCGGGACAGTTGGAAGTGGTACAGTGGCTACGATGAGAAGTCCCGGGTCAAGAAGGGGGGGAGAATCTCCTACGTCTTCCACCCGGAATCCGGGAGCACGGAACTGGATAAACTGCCTAAGGGTGAATACGTCAGTTCCTCCCGCAGCAACATCCGAAAGTCCGTCAGGATCGTAGAAGAAACACCACTGGGCGGTGGCACCGACTGGCGCTGGCCTCTCTACATGGCGATCAATATGGAGCCGGACACCATCTTCTTCATGACGGATGGGGCGTTCCGGGCCAAAGGAAATATGCTCGACGACATTTTGGACTACAATCGCAAGAAAGGTCGCGCTAAGATCAACACAATTTGTATGATGGTGCCCCAGGCCATGGATCAACTGACTTATCTGGCTGAGAAGAGCCGCGGAGAAGTCAGCCTCGTTCTCGAGGACCAGACCGTGCTGCGGGGCAAAGAACTGGAAGACTACCTGAAATCGAAGAAGAAAAACTAAGAAAATCGATTCAATCGGTAGGAATCCTCCCCCAATCGATCGAATTTTTCGGTTCCTAACACATCTAATCCGCCTGAAGCCATGGTGGATGAAAAAAGTTTAACAATTCAGCTCAGACAGTTCCCCCTCGATTGGAACGTCCGTTTTCAACTTCTCGACCGCCTGCAAGCTCGTGGAGCTCAACGGGAGGTGATCCACGTGCTTGATGGAGCCACCCGTCCGCCCACGGAATTGGCGGCGTTGAAGAAGATCATCGATCTTTCCACCTGGGCAGGCGAACCCTCCGTCGCCTGGCGCCCCATGGATGACTTTCTCCGGGATCATCCCGACTCCGCTCGCGGGCACTACTTGATGACCAAACTGCTGGTGCGTCTCGGGGATCTGGCTCTCGCAAGGCGGCACTACCATCGGGCCATCAATCTGGATCCCAGTTTGCAGGATGACATGCTGGCCGACAAGATCGCGGGGCGGATCCGGGAAGAAGCAGCCGCTGCCGCTCAGGCTCCGTCCTATACTGCAGGACAAGCCCCCGTTTCTTCCGGCCCTGTGGGACCGCGGCCCCTGAGTCCGCCTCGACCCAAGACCGGTGTCTCTGCCACGGGGCGCCCCCCTTTGACGCCCTTGATCGATGTCAAGACGGAGCCGGTCAAGCTGCCTCCGCCCATGTTCCGGGTGGCGGAAGAGACGGCGTCCTATTTCAATGCGCCACCCACTCAGGCTCCACAGTCCAAGGCGCAACCGGAGCCGGAAGCGGAGAACCCAGCATTTGATCCCGTACCGGAAAGAGTGCCCTCGGTTTCTCCGAAGGCCTCCGCCCCAGTTCAGCAATCTCATTCTCAACCCGTACGGCAAATTGGAAGTGGAATGGCCGCACCGCCTCCCATGTTCCCACCGCCACCGCCTGCGCAGGCGGCTCCCAGTTGGGGCTATCAGCAGCCAGAACCGCAGGAGGAAATCTACGAGGAGCCGGAACCGGTTTACCAGGATGACCCGGCCTATGCAGAGGATTACGGGGATTATCCGGCGGAAGAGGAAGTTGCTCCTCAACCAGCCGCCCCCGGCGCGGTCGCGCCACAGTTTGGGAGTGTGGCTCCGTTAAGGCCTCCCGTGGTCGAATCGGGATGGGGCTTCCTGCATGGCAGCGCTCAACCTGACAATCGGCGAAGCAAGGACCCTCAGCCTAAGAAGCGAAAGCGCGGTACGGATGCTCCCTATGGCAGCACAAAGCCGCCGCGGAAGGCGGGCGGAACCAAGTTCGCTCTCATTTGTCTCGTCATGGCGCTGGGGCACACCTCAATTTTCCTGGCCCCGACCTTCCTGGTCTCAGAGATCCCCAATAACTCAGCCAACAGCGTTGCCACAGCCAAGGTGGTGACCGCTGTGGTGCCCTGATTCTGTCCATTTCCAGGGAAGGGCTTCTGGAGCGATCCTATTCTTGGAGCGGAGAAATCCCTTTTCTCCTCCCTCATCCGCGTCCAGGTTCCGCGCGCTCGCGCCCCGACCATCCTTATGAAGCCCCTCATCGAAAGAGCCCTCGCATCCTTGGAGAAACCCATTGCGATGCGAATCTTCTTTCTCGTCTCGTTCCTGGAAAGCGCGCTCCTTCCCATTCCGATTGAGTCGCTCTCCATTCCGCTGCTGACGGCTCGCAAGAATCCCTGGCCCATCGCCTTGTGGGGCAGTGTCAGCTCCGTGCTGGGAGGCATGGTGGGGTATCTCATCGGGTTCGCCCTCTTCGGCACCCTGGGGCGATGGATCATCGAGACCTACGGAGTGGGGGAGCAGTACGAACAGATCAAGACCATCGCCTCGGAGAACCTCTGGAAAGCATCCTGGGTTGTCTTCCTGGGAGCCATCACTCCGATTCCCTTCAAACTGGTCAGCATCGCCTGTGGCGCGGTGCAGATTCCCTTCCTGGTGTTCCTGGCAGTGGCGGCCTTTGGGCGATCACTACGCTACTCGTTATTCGCGCTCGCGTTCCACGTCTTTGGGGATCGGCTGCGCCGGGTGGTCCATGAACATCCCCGGGCCATGTCTGCGCTGATCATCGTGGTGATGATTGGTGGTTTTGCTCTCTTGTTTATCCATTAAAGAGACGAGGCGACTACCATTCCCGCCAAAATCCGGGCTTGCTCAAGTCGGCCACTCGGCGCAGGCTATGGTCCATCATGCTGAATCCGTATCTCCAGCCGGAGGCACCACCACCGCCTCCGCCGGAAGTCGCCGAACCGGCACCCAAGCCCTGGGGATTCTGGGCCACTCTGTTCTTTGGCCTGGCGATTGGACTGGCCTGGGTGATCGCGCAGACGGTGGTCATGCTGATCCTGATGGCTGTGGAAGTCGTCCGCGAGGGAGGGGATATCCAGGCCCTGGATGAAGAGGCCCTGACCGCCCTGGCGATGGATGGCGACGTCCTTGGCTGGACCACCTTGATTTCCGGAGGGGCTGCCATTTTCTTCACTTTCATCGTCATTTACGCCCGGCGCATGGCTCCGCATGGGTATCTGGGTCTGCACGCGCCAAATCCGCTCCAGATCCTCCTCTGGATCGCCGTCACTCTGGCGCTCAACTACGGTCACAGCTTCCTCGGCCCCATCTTTGAGCGGGAAGAGATCCCGGAGTTCATGGTCGATACCTATCAAACCGCCGATAGCATGATCCTCATGTGGATCGCGATCGCGCTGATGGCGCCGCTCTTTGAAGAAGTCTTCTTTCGCGGCTTCCTCTACACGGGCTGGCGACGATCCTGGATCGGACCGGTGGGCGCGGCCGTGGTCACGTCCCTACTCTGGACCGTGATCCACATGCAGTATGACTGGTTCGATCAATCCTGGATCTTTGTTTTTGGTCTGGTGCTCTGTGTGGCCCGGGCCGTGACCGGCTCTCTCTGGGTCCCCATCGCCATGCATGTTTTCAACAATGCCTGGGCGACGTTCTGGACGGGACAGGCATTGGGGGAAGAAGTTGTGAGTCGCATGTGATAGTAGTAGGCACACTCCGTGTGCCGTTCCGAAGCCTATGAGACGGCACACGGAGTGTGCCTGCTACAATCAGCTGGACCGCCGCTCGAGACGAGCCACGGTGTCTTCGAACCCGTCAGCCTTGGTGGCTTCCCAGACGCGCAGATTGCGAAAGGTCACGGGACCACCGCCGACAACGAAGCCCCATTTCTCCTTGGTGGAAGCAATGAGCTCGTGAGAGCCATAGGCCGTTTCGCCATTCACAGCGGCCAGGAAATGCGTGTCGACGATTTCGAGGCGCACCTGTAGCCACTCGCCTTCGTCCGCATCCAGCTTGGTCTGTTCCAGCATGACACCTTCGTCGGGGCCCTCGTGATCGTGATCGTCCTTCTTCACGAGAAACGCGTTGGGCATGATCTGGAACCGGCAGATGTGATCGTTGTCATCGAACCCAAAGGCAGCTTGCTTGGCTCCTTCCGAAAGCTGCACCTCAAACTCGATCACCGCGTTGGTGAGGGGCATGGCGCGTTTCATTACGGCAGCGTGATTGTTCTCGGCGAGTTCACTCGCGGTCAGGACGCCATTGGACATCTCCCAGGAACCGTGAGGCATGTTCCAACTCCCCGCCGTTGCGTCGGCATCAAAATCTTCGGCAAAGATGAGTTTGCCGGCCTTGGCAAAAACGGGCTCTGTCTTCGGCGCATTGGCAGCTGCCTTGGCGGCGGCGGCCATCTTCTCCTTATACTCCGCTACATAGGCCTGGTCCTCCGCACTGAAGAGTTCCAGCTTAACGGAATCATACACGCGACCATCCCGGGTCTTGATGGAGATGCTGTCCCCGTCGACCGAAAGCAATTGCGCGTTCAGCTCTTGGTTCTTGGTGTTGGTCCAAATGCGGAAAGGGGCGTCTTCCGCCGATAGGGAGCTGAGGCTCAAGAGCGAAGCAATGACTGTCCAGAGTAGAGTCAGTTTCATGAGTTAGCAGATTTGGCTGAAACTCGATCCTGACGCGTCCTGGCAGGGAAGTCAATCCCTGGAAAGTTGCCGCGAAGACTCGGGCTCAGCGGTGAGGGCGCGGCTCACGACTTCCCGCAATTCTTCCATGGTGAAGGGCGTTCTTGAGCCTTCCAGGACTCCTTCCATGCCCTGCGCGGAGTGTCTACGCACGAGCCAGAACGGCCAAAACGATCGCGGAGGTCAGCATGAGGGTTCCTATCACCCGGAAGACGTAGAGCTTGCCGCTCGAACTCCGCTCGGTGTTGCCAAACCAGTTTCCCACCAGGGCGACCAGAGCGATGGCCCAGAGCCCTCTTGAGGCGTAGACCACATTGATGCCGGTGGCGTCGTGAAAGGTGGCCAGGGCGATGCCGACGATGACGGCCTGAAGTCCCACGAAGAGCGCTGCCATCCAGATCCAATAACGATTCGGGCCGGAAGGCCAGACGAAGGGCTTTCCGGAGGGGAGGTGGGAGCGCAGAATCGCGAGCAGGGAAATCAGGGCGACGCCATTCGAGGTGACGGCGATGAAGGCGAGCCGGCCAAAACCGGGAGCCCAGGTCTGCACCATGAGATCGCAAATGCCGAACAAGCCCGCGCTGCCCAAGGCATAGAGCGTGGTAATCCCAAAGTTCCGTCCGCCTTTCATGTCTGGAATCCCCAGCACGAGAATGCCCGCCGCCGTGAGGATCGAAGCGAAGATGAGCGAGGGCGGCAGGACTTCGCCCAAGGCAATGACCGAGCCCAAGGCGACGAACACGACCTTGGTGCCCATGAGCGGCGTGACGAGGGAGACATCACCCCGGCGAATCGCCACGACGGTGGCCACGCCGGCGGCGAAGAAGCAGCAGGAGACCAGGAGCGGTTGGTAGATGTGGCCCCAGGCAACCGGCTCGCGCTGAAGGAAAAAGAGGGGGATGGTCACCGCGCCGACCATGAAATTGGAGACGTGCACGGACTGGATGAGGCGGACGCCGCCCTGCAGGGCCCGCTTGAGGAACAGGGTGCTGAGCGCAAAGATGATCGCAGCAGCAAGGGGCAACAGCAGATACAGGGGGAGATTCACGGGCGCGCACTCCTAACACCGGCAAGGGCGGCGAGCAAATGGTAGACTTGGAGACGGTCAGACTTTCGGACTTTCAGACGGGGGAGAAGCAGGGCTGGTTGCGGGAGGGGGTGAGATTCGGGAGGCTGCTAGGACGGCACAGGGACTGTGCCTGCTACAATCCTCCATTCAGCATCTCGATCTCCCAGCGCAGATTGAATCGTGCGGCGGCTTCGTATTGCTCACGGAACCAGGGCTCGGGATAGATTTCCTCGCGATCGAGAAAGCCTTGGAGAACCTTGGTGCGGCCCTCGCGGTATTTGTCCTCCGGCACCCAGTCGTATTCCTTCCGGATCGCCTCGGCGTAGGCCTCGTATTTCGCGGCATTTGCTCCCAAAGTGGCGAGGTCAATGCTGACGATGAGCGCTTCCCATCGGTTTGCAGGCGGGTCGCAATGGTCCGTTTTTTGAATGAGATTCTTTGCGAGTGCAGGAGCGATCCGGGCGCCGCCCTGCCGCCGGAAGCTCATCCAGTGCTTCATGAAGAATTCAGCGCTTGCGACCTCGTTGGCGACTAGAGCGGTGTCATAGATCACATCGTGGTACCAGATAGCTAACTCAATCTGAAGCGGAACGAGCTTTGCTTCTTCCGCCTCCAAGTGGTTGATCCAACGGTCCAAGAGGGCAAGGCAATCCTCGATATGATCGAGTGTGTGGTAATGCCGGTGCGGCTCACTGTAGTGCTGCTGAAGTTCCCTGAAATGCTTCAGCGCCTCGTCGGATACTCCCAGCCGCTTCATCAACCGCGACCACCGCTCCTTTAGCGCTTCCAAATCCGCCATTGCTCTACTCCCT